>JBEKUS010000226.1:0-4359 GCA_049514795.1 Occallatibacter sp. | reverse complement strand
GAAGCCTATCAAAAGGGCGAAAAGGTACCAAGCGCGATCGACCTGCACCGGGAGCTGAATGTGCTGAAGCAGGGTGAGCTATCCTGGATGTACGCAGTGTCCAAGTGCGCCCCCCAGGAAGCGCTGCGCAACCTGGATCAGGCTTATGCTCACTTCTTCCGGCGGGTGAAGGAGAAGAAAGCCGGCAGGAAGATCCAGGCAGGATTTCCGAAGTTTTATCCCGAGGATTTGCAAATCCCGAGGAATGGAATAAAGCCTTGAATTGCGGGGGTTTTACAGCAAATTTGAACAAAATCCTCGGGATAATATTTCTATAGATATTAAGCCCATACATGCCATAATGGTCAACAGGGATTTCCCTAAAAACTATTTTGGAGGCAGAAAAGTATGGGTGAAATATCATTATCTGAGCTCATTGAGCAGACAAAAGAATCGATCCGTCCCTTTGAGTACAACCGGTCAACGATATATCGGTACCAAATGGCCTGGAGGGCATTAACCGATTATTTCATTGAACACGATCAGGTTGTGTTTTCAAAACAACTGGCCGAACAATTTGTCCTTGAGTCAAAGACAAAATTGGATACCAGGGCAATAAAAAAATGGCAATATAAGCTAAATCGCCTGACGGTTCTGATGTTAATCGAGTGTTATGAATATGGTCATGTCACATGGAAACACCATAGAGATGACAACCCGACCCGTTTACTCCAATCGGCTTACATTCTCTTGCATAAGGATTATCTCAACTGTCTCGAAAAAGAGGGAAAAGGTACCGGTACCATCCGAATCTATGAAATTGTTTCAAAGCAATTTTTAAAATACCTGGAACAAAAGAAATTCAAGGATATCTCTGAAGTCCAGTTAACCGATGTCAGTCTCTTTATTCCTTTTATTTCAAAACAGTACCAGCCAACCAGTATGAGAACAGTTTTATCAGCTCTGCGTTCTTTTCTCAGATTTGTCGAGACAAAGAACCTGACAGGATTTTATCTAAGCCGTGCCATACCCAGCAGTTCTGGAAGAAAAACCATTGTCGTACCAACGATCACATCCGAAGAGGAACAGAAACTTCTTGGTGCAGAGGATCGTACAACAGCCTCGGGGAAACGCAATTATGCGATGTTTTTACTTGCGCTAAGAACCGGCTTGAGGTCCATCGATATCGTCAACCTGAAAATGGGTGATATCCAGTGGAAAAGCAATACCATCGAGATCGTACAGGCAAAAACAGGGGTTCCTCTTGTTCTCCCCTTGTTGACCGATGTTGGAAATGCCATTGCGGATTACGTTCTGAGCGGAAGACCCGATTCGCAACAGCCCTATATCTTTTTGCATGCCCGGGCACCTTATCAAAAACTGTCAGGACGTTCTAATTGTTATGGGGTCAGTTGCAAGATGATGAAAGCAGCGGGTATACGGCAAGGCAAGCAGGACCGGAAGGGATTTCACTGTCTTCGCCATTCTTTGGCAGCACGCCTGCTTTCGGAAGAAACGCCGCTTCCAATCATTTCCAGCATCCTGGGGCATCGGGACAAGGATTCCACGAAGATCTATTTGTCGACAGACCTTATGCATCTGCGTGCCTGTGCACTGGGTCTAACGGGAATTGAAGTTACCAAGGATGAATTGCTATGAATACGCCTGTCCCCGGGAACTTCAAGCCCTATATTGAAGGTCTGATCGAACAGAAAAAATCGATCGGTTACCCCTACGATACTTCTGCTCAGGAATTAAAAGCATTTGGCGTTTTCTGCCTGGACAATTATCCGGATGAAACTGTTCTCACTAAAGAGATCGCCATGCATTGGGCAGAAAAGCGACAGAGTGAAAATGTGAATGGTCTTATGCGTCGAATTACTCCGATCCGGCAACTGGCAAAATACATGAACCGTCTTGGCATCGATGCATACATCATCCCACCGGGAATCCCTGGAAAGCAAACCCGGTATGTTCCTCATATCTTTACGGATCAGGAACTTCAGGCGTTTTTTACAGAAATCGATCGGTGCGCGGTTAACTCGTGTAGTCCTGCCAGACACCTCATCATTCCAGTATTTTTTCGGGTGCTGTATTGTTGCGGGTTACGGTCCTCAGAAGCCAGGTTGTTAAATGTTGAGGATGTTGACCTGGAAACCGGGAAGCTGATGATCCGACAGGCAAAGGGCAATAAAGACCGCAACGTGATGATGTCCGAAGAGGTATTAAATCTATGCCGCATTTACCATACAAAAGTCAGCCTTATTTTTCCTAACCGTATCGGATTCTTCCCTAATCAATGCGGCGAATTTTATAACGATAGCAGAATAGATTGCTGGTTCCATCTTTTCTGGAACAAAACAGGGATCACGAACAGCAGTAGCGGAAATACGCCGCGGGTGCACGATTTCCGACATACCTTCGCGGTTAAACGTTTAAACCTGTGGGTACAAGAAGGAAAAGATCTCAATGCCTATTTACCTTATCTCAGCATGTATCTTGGTCATGCTCACCTAACGGAAACTGATTACTATCTGCATTTTGTCCCAGAATTCTTTCCTGTGTTCAAGGAAAAAACACGGGAAAAATGTGCGAACTTGATCCCGGAGGTGAAATATGAAGCAGAATGACAGCTTTTTCAAGCACGTGAGAGGATTCCTGACCGTTTTTCTTCCCAAAAACAAATGCTACAGCAAGAATACGATTAAGGCTTATCGCGACACAATCAATCTCTTCCGAAAATTCCTGTGGGAGGAAAAGGCCATATCCTTTACCAATATAAGCTTTGACATGATCAATCATGATGTCATCTATGAATTCCTGGCATGGCTTCAAAACACCCGTGGCTGTGAAGCATCGACAAAGAACCATCGCCTGGCAGTATTGAAATCCTTTTTTCGTTACTGCGCAATCGAAGATCCCGCTCTGATGGCAATTTATCTGGACATCCATAATGCACGATCACAAAAGGTGACGAGGAAGCGAGTGGAATATATGTCCGAAACAGCATTGAAGATACTGCTTGAGCAGCCGGACCCTAATACTCAATGTGGCATGCGCAATAGATTCTTTATGATCCTTCTGTATGACACGGGTGCACGGATCCAGGAGATCCTGGATTTGAAGCTGAAGGACATCCACCTGAATGACCAGACCCCCTGTATTTATCTTACCGGAAAAGGGAATAAAACACGTGCCGTACCGTTGATGGATAAAACCATCGGGCATTTACATGAGTACATGAAAACATTTCACCCCGATGGCGATTTGAAAAACGATCAATATCTTTTTTATACTCAGATCAAAGGGCTGAAAAGCAAGATGTCTGATGATAATGTGTCTTATTTCTTGAAATGTTACGCAGAATCTGCCCATCAAGTGTGTTCGGAAGTACCGTTACGGATGCATGCTCATCTATTCAGGCATACCAGGGCAATGCATCTATACCAAGCGGGCATTCCCCTTTCCTACATCAAAGACTTCCTTGGCCATGTCAGCGTCAATACAACGGATATTTACGCATCCACAGATACATCCATGATGAGAGCTGCTTTGGAAAAAATTAACAAAGCGGATGATGAACAAGCTCCCAAAGAAGTGCCAGTGTGGCAGGATAATGAAGAAATGATATTAAAACTGTGCGGCCTGAGATGAGGACAAACCGATCCTAGAAATATTATCCCGAGGATTTTGTTCAAATTTGCTGTAAAACCCCCGCAATTCAAGGCTTTATTCCATTCCTCGGGATTTGCAAATCCTCGGGATAAAATTTCTTATCCCGAATTCGGGATAAGAAGTTCAAGTCGAAGAAGCACGGGCTGGGTGGATTCCGGCTGACGGGTGCCATTCATATCTTCGACAGGGCCATCCAACTGCCTCGGCTGGGGCGCTTGCGTCTGAAAGAGGGCGGTTATCTGCCGGTGGAGGGTGTTCACATCTTGAGCGCCACGGTAAGTGAACGCGCCGGAGCCTGGTTCGTTTCGGTCCAGGTCGAGATGGATATACCCGACCCGAAAGCTACCTATAAGCCGGTAGTGGGGGTGGATCTGGGGATCCTGGCATTGGCGACGTTCAGCGATGGGACCAGGATCGAGAACCCACATGCCCTCAAAAGAGACCTGGGCAAGATCAAGCGGTTGCAGCGGGTGGAAAAAGGGAAGTGCCAACCGGGAGAAAGCGGTCAGGCAACTGGCCAGGGCGCACCTGCGCGTCGCCAATGTTCGTAAGGATGCTCTGCAGCAGATTACCAGCCGGCTGACGACACTTGCACCTGCTGCAAGTGCAGGTGGAACCAAGTCAGCAGTGGTATTGGAAGATCTGAACGTGAGTGGGATGGTGAAGAACCATCATCTGGCGCAGGCGATCGTGGATGTGGGATTC
>JBEKUS010000225.1:0-4068 GCA_049514795.1 Occallatibacter sp. | reverse complement strand
GGCGTCATCCCGACCGAAGCGGAGCCGGGGCCCCCAGCAAACGCCGCTGTTGCGTTTGATGGGGTGGGGGAGCGGAGTGGAGGGATCTTGTGTTTTCCCGCGGCAAAGCAACACAAAAGATTGGTAGTGTCTCAGTTTGCCGGGTTCCCGCCGAATGACTTGCAACCGTTTCTCAATCTGGGCATACTCGGTACATGGCAAAGCGACCCCGCGACCCGATCCAACTTGCGAAGCAGGTTTTTGATATCGCCATTGGCGAGGCTGAGGATACGGTTAGCGAATCGAAACGGCATCCCGGAAAGCGACGAGCCGGGGGGTTAAAAGGGGGCAAGGCGAGAGCCGACAGCCTCACCCCAGAGAAACGTACCGAGATCGCCAGAAAAGCTGCTCGGGCCCGATGGAAGAAATAACGGTTTAACTGTTCAATATTTGTGCTAAGTTGTTGATAATGATGGGACGGGACTGAGCAAGAATTCACTACTGCTTAACGGAATCTTCACTGCTGGTTCACAGAATCTTTTGGTTTTTTGTATAGTCTATACAAGGTGCCGTGAACGAAGAGGCGCTTTGGATCGGGCTTGCCGCTGGCCCCAAGAGTACCGTCTGACCTGAGGTACTGATGTACTCTGGCCATCTCGTTGTTCTCGGCATCTCGATATGAGATCATCTGACTGTAAGTGCAGTGAGGTTCGTTGGCAGCAGTGAGGGCGGGATGCCGATGTTCCAGGGTGATGGTGGTAAATTCCCCTGATCTAGTTTTTTCCCAATAGCCCTCTTCATTGAACATTTTCTGCATCTCACTTGCTGATATTCGTTTCATATGTCATGATCCGTGCCCGAACGAAAGGCGGTACGAAAAATGATCGCTGAATCTCAAATTCGGGAAAAGCTCGGTCGATATTTGCGTCGTGATCTTTCCTTGGATCGATTCGAGGATTGGATCGCAGGGCAAAGCTGGAACATGCACCGAGACAGCAGCGATCCGGCGCAGGCACTCGCGTCTGCCATCGAACTTCGCTTGGCGGAGCACTCTAGTGGTCATCTTAGTGAATCCGACTTGCGAGAGGAACTGCGGCAATTTGCGAACCCTCCTGTTGTGCAGATTTCGTTTGGCGAAGCGAGGCAAATTCCCGCCCCAGAACGGTCAAATAACGTCGTTGCCCAGGCTCGCACACAAGTTGTTGTCTTTACCTCCCGGGTTGAGCCCCCCCGGGGGGCAGAACCATTCCTGGGGGGAGTTGTATCCGCTGGTAAAGGACAGTTAGTGGCATCCGGGTAAGGAGTTCGCCCTCCACCAATACATCGAACCAATACGTCCCGGGTTCTGTGGCGACCATGGCCATTGGAAGAACGACTTGAACTCCACGATCTCCGCCCTCAAACAGAAACATAATTTCTTGTCCCAGAGTTTCCTGCCCCTGAGGCGACGTGCAGCGTATTCGGACATTGTATTGCCCCCGCATTTCGCCAGACTTCAGGAGTATCGCAACTGTTAGTTGGAGCGGTTGCGGTTGCATCTCTGGTGTTGTGCCAGCAACCGCTATCCTGTCGGTGACCCTAATGACGCTCATTTGCCCAGTATTTTCGATGAGTGCTGTGTGGCAGATTGCCGCTATTTGCACCCATGGCCGAGGGGCGCGTATCTCATCCGATTCTGGCATGGTTATCTCCGTAAAAATAAACAACTAATGGTACATGAAAGCGTCGACTATCACACAAATACAAGTTGCCCACGAATCGACGATTACTCCACATAGGTGCGGTGGAAGCGTTAAATCATGCTGGCGAGATAGCTAAGCTCCCTTTGATACCCGATCACGGAATCATTAACCTGCAAACGCTTTTTGTTGATCGTATGGAACTGCCCCACCTTCAACTGTGCAATGGGTATGCTTTCGGCGCCGCTGATTCTGCCACTGGACAAAAAATCATCCGTAAGAACAAACGCTTCGACCGGATCTGTATAGTCGAACAGCGCGGGATATTTCTCGGCGATGCTGATGGCTCTTTCGACGTACATTTGTGACGCACTGTCAGGCATTGCTTTCTGAATGCTGCGAGCGCCAACCATGGTCATAACGATGGCGGCAACTCTTGGCGGACGTAGGCCACCAGCTCGGGAGTTCCACTGATTGAAGTCGCTGTGTTCCTCGCTCAGCATTCGCAACGTGAGATCAAGAGATTCAAGAGAATGTTCATCAACTCGAACCGGCAGTATTAATGCTTCAACGGCACACCACGCAAGATGGGTTCCGCCTGCGTAAAACGGACTCGTATCAATCAACCAAATGTCACACTTCTTGTTTTCTGCTTCTTCGCGGATCACATCTTTTAGCGTATGGAGCAACTTCCGAACATACTCGTTATTGTTGCGCGTGGACGCGATCTGTAGTTGCTGATAAAGCTCAGACGGAAATGAGAACATCTGTGGGTCGCCAGGAATGAAGCAGCATCGATGGCCACCCTTAAAAGAGTCTAGGCGCTCACTCATCCTGTAAGAGATGTCATCTGGTGATTCGCCAAATGCAGGACCGAGCAGTCGCGGCACGAGAGCCTTATAAATGGTCACCTCTGGCACCTTGCCACCCATCATGGTCTCTGTGAGATTACATTGCGGACACACGTCAGCTACCAGCACAGATTTTTGACGTGAAATTTCATAAGCGAGGTTGAAGCTTAAAGTGGATTTGCCAACTCCGCCGCGCAGCGTTGAAATGGCGTAGCTCTTGTACTTGAAACCGCCCGGCTGTTTATGGCCATCCTGGAGTATCCGCGCACGGCGCTCCAGTACTTCATGCATGATCGGCATTCTCTTTGATCTCCAGTCCGAGATTTGTAGTTGATCGCTCATCTTGCAGCCCTGCACAAAAACCGCAGGTAAAATATTTGACTGCAGGTATTGTATATAATAGCAGTTCACGTGTAAAGTGGCAGGCGAAGCAAAAAAGTGCAGGAATAGTAATTTAAACTGAACTTTATGCTTGACAAACAAAAGATAGGTGGCTATGATTTGCATTATGAATCGCCTGCCACTCGAAACCCGCGCAAAGATTATCGGAATGTTGGTAGAGGGGAACAGTCTTCGCTCTTGCAGCCGCATGGCAGACGTTTCCATCAACACGGTTACGAAGCTCTTGGTTGACGTGGGCGCGGCTTGCGCCAAGTTCCACGATGAAAACGTCAGAGACGTTCGTGTTCGTAGGCTCCAATGTGACGAGATTTGGTCTTTTATCGGCGCGAAGGCGAAGAACGTTACTCCCGAGAAAAAGGCTGAGGGTTGGGGCGATGCTTGGACGTGGACTGCAATCGATGCTGACACAAAGCTCTGCGTTAGCTTTTTAGTAGGCGGGCGTGATGCGGGTTGGGCTTATGACTTCATGCAGGATTGCGCAAGTCGGATCAAGGGTCGCGTGCAGATCACGACAGACGGTCACAGAGCCTATTTGGAAGCCGTAGAAGGCGCATTCGGAATGGATTGCGATTACGCTCAATTGCAGAAGATATACGGCGCTCCGACCGATGCCGACCAGCGCCGATACAGTCCAGCAACATGCATCGGGTCTGACATGAAGGTAGTTAGCGGTAATCCTGATCCGAAACATGTCAGCACGAGTTACGTTGAGCGGCACAATTTGACCATGCGAATGAGCATGCGGCGTTTCACGCGGCTCACGAATGCGTTCTCCAAGAAGATCGAGAACCACGCGGCTATGGTCGCGATCCATGCTGTGCATTACAATTTCGCCAGAATCCACAAGACGCTGAGGATTACGCCGAGCATGGCGGCTGGGTTATCGGAGCACGTTTGGTCGCTGGAAGAAATTGCGCTTCTGGCAAACTGAGACACTACCAAAAGATTCCTCGACTTGCGACCAGGAGAGCGATGTGCTATTCGTCGCCACAGCTCGTGAGCGCATTGCGGCAGCACAGCTTAAATGCTCTCAAGGCAAGGCGTCGCTCGCTCGGAATGACGTTCATCTCTTGGGGTACAGCATCTCTGGAACTGCTTTAAGATCGTGTTCGTGGGGCCCGATGAAGGAGACCCAGCGTGACCGGACGTGATTGGCG
>JBEKUS010000224.1:0-3353 GCA_049514795.1 Occallatibacter sp. | reverse complement strand
AGAAAAGCCGCCAAAAGCCCGTCCCACTGGCTTATCACGGAAACAAGTATAAGACCGGGAAGTTTGTGGATCTTGTCTTTCAGACGGAGGCTGGCATCTACGAATCGTTCGTGATGGAAGATCGCAAACTCACCGATCACGACGTACGGCGAGCGCTGGAGGACATAATCCGCGGCATTCGCTGCGGCAGCGTGCAGTTCTCGGCGCAGACGGGAGATATCGACTCCGATCATGAGGAGCACGTTCCGGGGCTCCTAACATGGAGCATCCGTGAACACTGGCAATACTATCTTGAAAAACACCCCCAGCCGGCGCGCGACGACGTTGTGGGCGTACTCAGGACGATCCTCGGCTCGATCGAGGTTTGGGGGACGATTAATCCCGAGTCGCGGGGGTATCTCCGCTACTTGGAAGGATTCATGAATCAGCTCGGGGTGCATTGCAAAAAGGTCCCGGGCGATACTGAGGTGATGTTGGCTGACGATGACATCGAAGATCACGAATTGTTGGCCGCCGGAAGAGCATGGATTCACGATTCCGATGCGGATGCGGCAATGGTATTTCGGGCGCTGGCCTGCGAAATGATCGACTCCGGCGAATCCGAGGAAGTTGCCGAAACATGCCAGCAATTGATGGGCGAAACCGAGGATGACGACTTGAGCGATGAACTGGGCAAGTTATCCATTCGGGCACAGCAACAAGCCCGGCCCGCCGGCGGTCCAATTGCCTGGGCACTAAGCCGATTGATTGGAAAATAACGATAATTTCAACTTATTCCCCAAGGAACAGCGGGCGGATGTGGCGTTTGTAGATGTTTTCGGTGACGTTGGCGGCGACCACAGCTTCGTGTTTTTCCAAGGCGGCGGTGTATCGCGCACCCATTTCGGCCGCGAGTTTATAGCCCACGTGCAGAAGCTGGCGCAGGTTGGAATTATACATCTTGCAGGACTGATCGTGGCGCAGGGCGGAGGCAAAAGTCGTGGCATCCCATGCGTCGATTGTTTTGGGGGAGGGCAGGGCGGAGCGGTCGATCTTGACCACGGAGGCATAGGGGGCGCAAAGCTCGTCTATCCGGCTGAGGGCCTGGGTGTAGATCTCCTTGGCGATCACAAGTCCGTCGCCGCCGGCCGCGGCCAGTCCGATCAGTTCTTCCAGCCAGGTTGTGCCGGCGGTTTTAAGATGCACGCCCGCATTGAACTTTTTGAGCGACTGATGCATTGGCCGATAAATAGAGAACTTGTCGCTGCCCGAGTGGACGCTGAGTTTCAGGTTGTCGGGCAGGCCGAACTGGCGGACCGCATAGGCAATGACCGCCAGGTCATCGTCGAACTCTTTGCAGAACTGCTTTACCTGGCCGACATAATCCACGCCCTTTAAGAACTCGCCGGTAAATCGCGGGGCGATGGTTTGGGCGGGAATGGCCTGGTCGGCCACTGCGGCCAGGATGACCAGTAATTCGGCCGGGGTTTGCGGTTTGTCGGTTTCATCCATGGAGACTTCGATGACCACCGCGTCGGCCCCTTTGACGGCCTCGATGCGTTGCCAAATTCGCCCCGCCTCGCGGACCGCGGCCAGGAACTTTCGCGCCGCGCCGGCAACCAGGGCCTCGGTGATTTCCAGGGGCCGGTCAATGCCGGCGATATCGAGGCGGCCGACAAGTTTTTTGTGTTTGGCCATGAAGCGGGCGATGGCGTCGTCGCCCGGATCGGCGCCGATGTCGTCGGCCACGTCCAGGGTGAAAAAGTCGCTCGATTCGAGGAATCCGTCCAGGGTTTTCAGGCGGATATGGTCGGCGTCGACAAAATAAGGGTCTTTCCACTTTCGAGCCCGGACAGCGGCGTCGGCCTCCGCGCGGACGCTTTCAGGCTTGGTCCCCACTATGCTGTGTTCGCGATAGGACTTGTTCCAGACCGGGACAATGGAAACGCCCTTGTCGCGGGCCATGATCATGGCATCTAGCTGGGCGACGCCCTGATGCGCAAAGCGGTCGCCGACGCCCATGGAGTATTTTGGCAATTTCATAATGAGTAACCAGTTTTAAGTTATCAGTTTTCAGTAATTTGATTAGAGGCCGCAGGCGTCAGGCCATTGGTCCTTTATCCTCGATATTTTCGCATTTTACAGGCGTAAAAATGATTTTCAAGGGAGTTATACTGGACAAAATCGGGCGAATCGGTTATTTTTTGGTTTTCTCAAACGGTTTTGTAAGACGACTTTTAAAGTCGTCCTACGCTTATTAAAGGAACGCTTATGGACCAGTCCAGCCCAACCCCGCAAAAAACCACAAACTATCGCTGGATGGTATGTTTCCTGCTGTTTTTGGTGACGACCGTCAATTACATGGACCGGTCGGTGCTTGGTTTTTTAAAACCTACGCTTGAAAAGGAAATGGGGTGGGACCAGGTCGATTACAGCAATATGGTAGTTTGTTTTCAGTTGGGCTATGCACTTTCATATCTTTTAATGGGTCGATTGATCGATCGCATAGGCGTGCGGCACGGGCTGGGCCTTGCCGTGATACTTTGGAGCCTGGCCTCCATGGCCCACGGATTCATGGGATTGCTTAAGGGCTACGGTAAAGTGGAGTTGGGCGCCGGGGGCTACGTGTGGACGGTTTCCGCCACTGTATTGGGATTTATGATTGCCCGCTTCGCCTTGGGGCTGGCCGAAGGCGGAAATTTTCCGGGCTCGATCAAGGGCGTGAGCGAGTGGTTCCCCAAGAAGGAACGTGCCCTGGCCACCGGGCTGTTCAATACGGGAAGCAATGTGGGGGCATTAATGACTCCGATGGTGATACCGTTGGTAGTCGCTTTGTTCAATGGGTGGCAGGCGGCTTTTTTCACAACTGCCGCCTTGGATTTCTGCTGGCTGATATTGTGGTATTGCATTTACCAAAGTCCGGATCGCCAACCTCGCGTCTCGGCCGCGGAACTGGCCTATATTCGCAGCGACCCGGTCGAACCGCCCGCTAAGAAAATTCCTTGGATACAACTTTTAAGTTATCGACCGACCTGGGCGTTTACAATAGGCATGTTGATGACCAGCCCCATCTGGTGGTTTTATCTTTTCTGGATTCCGGATTTCTTCAACAAGCGTTTTGGCTTGGATCTCCAGCATCTTGGGCCGCCGATTATTGTTATTTATCTTATGTCAATCATTGGAAGCATAGGCGGCGGTTGGATCTCGTCGACCTTGATCAAACGCGGATTTAGCATCAACTTCAGCCGAAAAACCGCGATGCTGATTTGCGCTTTGTGCGTGGTGCCGGTGTTTGCAGCGTCGCAGGTCGAGAACATGTGGATGGCGGTGATTTTGCTGGGTCTGGCTACCGCCGCCCATCAGGGTTTCTCCGC
>JBEKUS010000223.1:0-3566 GCA_049514795.1 Occallatibacter sp. | reverse complement strand
TCGTGCCGGATCGTTTCACGCAGGTCGCGCTTTTTTTGGCGATAACCGGGGGCCGTGTCGACCTGCAATGCCTGGGCGATGCGCCATAACTGATCGTCAAATTCCCAACAGTCGTAAGACGGTATTTCTTCGACGCACGCGGACTCCGGCGGCGGATCGGAGGGGAGAGTTTTCGCGTCCGTATTTGATGGGCCTTGGCCGCCTACGGCCTCGCCACATCGCGGACAGCAAAACTTCCTCTCGCCCGAACTTGCAATAGCAGGGACGTCTTGTTGACAGTGTTGGCACCACATGGTGTTGATAAAATCGGCCGGAAACTTGGTAAACTGTAACGATTTCGTAAGATTTACCGCCCGATAGCGGGGCCTAGTGAAAACATAGATAAGATGGGATATTCCGGGAAACTGGCAATTAACACGGAGGCACGGAGAACACGGAGGACGGAGTAAAGATAATACATAAGCGTTACCTTGGTATGTTACATTGACGGTATCGAACGATGTCTCAATCTGATGGAAACCATAGTAAGCACTTGACGTGCCAGAAGTTTTGGGGGTAGATTCGCCTTTACGAGGCCGAGTCATGTGCCGCCGAAATGCCGCCATAACAAATTATGATGGTGTCGGCCTAGTATCAGAATATGTACTTTTTTGCTCTGTTATCCCAGGAGTTTAGCAATGGCAGCATCGACGCCTTATGAGACACTCGTAAACGCCGGTTCGTCCCTGATTGGCGCGGAAATTCTCGATGATTGTGATGGGGCCGACATTACCGCTGTGCGATCGTTTATCGCCAACAACCATGATTCGCTCGAATTAGCTCGTGAAGCGCTGCGTGCGAAGTGCTCCGTTCCACTGAAATACGAGCTTTCGTTCTTCTCGGAACACTTAGACGATGGCATGCCTCTTCGGAATTTGGCCCGCGCTTTCACGTTAGAATTGCGATTTGCCGAATCCCAAGGGAACTTCACTCATGCTGCGAATATTGGCATGGACATGTTTGAATTGGCAAATGCCATCCGACGCGGCGGATTGATCACTGATTTTCTCTTTTCTTTGGCTATATCAGGTTTGGCGATCGATCAGTTCCGTCGCATACGTCTTCATCTGGATTATGTGTGTCGCAGGGACTTGATCAACGCCCTTGACCGGATCGAACGAGATCAGGAGCCGTTCTCCGACATTGCCAAACGTGATCGGCAATGGGAGAAGGCCGTTGAAATACCAGACAAACCATCCGACTTCACGAAACAAGAAATTATTGATCCCGCCGAATGCGGTATATCAGAAGATGGGCAAAGAGCGATGTGTCAATGGGTCCAATCGTTCGCCGCTTTGCCGAAGAATGAGCAGAATGCTTTTCACGCGGATCAGGACCGACACAATATTGCATTGCTGAGAATGCTTGCTATTGATCTTGCACTTCGTTCGTACTATCATGCCAAATCAGCGTATCCCGGCGGTCTTGGGTCGCTAATTCCCGACACCCTCAGTTGCCTGCCACTCGATCCGTTTACCGTCCGACCATTTTTGTATCGAAGACTTTCCGCTGATTCGTTTACGTTGTACAGCACCGGTCCGAGCAAGATCGATCACGGCGGCGTTTTCGGTCCCTGGATGATGGTCGCTGCCGGCAATGCTGACTTATGCCTGGACGCCGGCGAGAACACAGATTAAAGGCATTAAAAAATCAGCGAATTAAGCCTGAAATAAAAATGGTTTAAATTCTCTATATTTTCACCAGAAAGATCGAAAAAACGAAAACACGAAACATTAACACAAAAATCTTTTTATGCTTTCGTTCATTCGAAATATCGTGATAAAAAAGTTGTTTCTTTTCTCCGTGTCCTCCGTGCCTCCGTGTTGATTATTTTATTATCGTGCAGTTACTTTTTGGCTTCCGGTTCGAACCACTGGCCGCGGAGCCAATCGCGATCGTTCTTCTTTCCAAAAAAGCGTTTCGACTTGGGATCGCCGATCATGGCGGCCGTCCATTGTGCGGAACCATAGCCTGTCAACTCGGGCGCATCGCCCAGCTTGCCTTTGTCGCGGAACTTGTGGCAGCCGGTGCAACCGAAATCATCGACCAGTAATTTGCGGCCTTCCTCGATAATCAAGGCATCCTGGGCATCGATCTCGCGCTGCGAGGGCAATTGGGCCTCGGCCGATATGGCGATGACGACTTTGCGAAGATTATCCTTTTCCTCGTCGTCCAATTTAGAACCGAGATTTTCTTTGACAAAATCGGCCATCCCGCCTTTTCGGAGTTTGGTATCGCCGTAATAATTGGAACTGACAATGGTTTTGGGATTCAACAGGCCGGCAAGCCATTCTCGCGTGGCAAAGCCGTGCAAATTGGGCGCGGAGGATTTTTCGGCCATAATGCCCGCGCCATTTTGATCCGTCCAATTGTGACAACTGGCGCACTGTTGCTTGAATAATATGAATCCCTGGGTCTTGGCATCGTTTCGTAATAGCGTAAGGGCGCCGGTGGCGGGAATGCCTTTTGCCCGGGCAAGTTCTATTGCCCGATCGGCCTGGTCTTGTTCATCGATAATTGTCTGTTGCTGTCGGGGGTCGGCGGCGTCTTTGGCAAACGAGCGATAGGAAAGAAAGACAAGGCCGGAGAGCAAAACCAGGGTCACGGCGACATTGAAATAATGCCCGATCCTTATTCGGCCGATAAAGGGCAGCAGCAGAAAGAAAACCAGTATCAGACCTGGTACAATGAAGATGGGCAGGATGGCTTTTTCGCCGGGGAAAAGCCGTGAAAATTCATACAGGCCGCGGAATGCCCATTCGGGCCGGGCGGCGGCGTAAAAATTGGCCGGATCGAGATCGGCGGGCGAGCCGATGGCCACGCCCGCATGATCGCCCGAAATGCCGTGCTGCAGGGACAAAATCAAAACCGCGGCCAACACTAAAAGACCCGCAACGGCGTTGCGCCATGCCTGGCCGGGCCAGTAAGGCTCGAATTTTTTTGGTGCAGCCGACTGTTGGGGCGACAGTTCAACTGTTGCCCCAACAGAGGTCTCCCCAACAAAGGCAGCCGCGTTTGCCCGCCGGGTACAAATCCGATTCAGCAGCAGCAGCAGAAAAAATCCGCCGGCGAAAAATCCAATGTGCAGGGCCAGGAATCGGGTCAGGGTGAGTTGTCCGAACTCCGGGCCGCCGATGGCGATTTTATAGAGCGATTCGCCCACGCCTGGCAAAAGCAGGAGGAACCTGGTCCGCACCTGGGTGGCGGCGTAGCTGTTTTGACTCCAGGCCAGCAGATCGCCGGTCAAGAGCAAAGCCAGAGTGCACAGGCACATCAACAGGGCCGTCCAATAAACCGCTTCCCGGGGCGGTCGGTACCAACCGCGGATGATCGACTGAAGCAAATACAATCCCGCCAGCACCAGCAGCGTTTGGCCGGCATAATGGTGAATCGCCCTAAGCAGCCATCCGCCGGCGACTTCGTATTGCAGATAGTACACGCTTTCCCAGGCGGCCTGCGTGCCGGGGCTGTAATATGTCCAGAGAAAGAAGCCCGTTATGGCCTGGATGCAAAACGCGAATAGGATT
>JBEKUS010000222.1:0-3379 GCA_049514795.1 Occallatibacter sp. | reverse complement strand
ATTTTGGTTATTGCCGGGATAGTTTTGGCTTTGCTACTCCATTTTCATAAATCGGTAACGTCTATCCCTACTCTTCCCACGCCTGCCAACCAGTCTTCCGCTTCTAATAAACTCGTACCCAGTAACAGCGGTACTTCATCCGTCAAAAATGGCTCTAGCCCATCTAGCAATACCAGCAACGTAGAGCTGGCAGCGCCATACGGCACACTTGTTAGTAACCACCGGCCCAATTTAGGCGGCTCGCCAGCCCCCTCCCAAGAGCAGTCGGTGTGTAATACAACTGTTGGTGCAACTTGCTATATCGAGTTCACTCAAGGCAGTACTGTCAAGAAGCTAGATGCCCAAACCGTTGATAGCACTGGAACAGCTATATGGACCTGGGATGTTAGCCAGGCGGGTTTTAGCCAAGGGACTTGGCAAATTACGGCCGTAGCAACGCTGGGCGGGCAGACTAAAACCACGGCTGATCCAACGCCACTCGAGGTGTTGCCATGAAAAAATTCTTAAAAATTATCCTTGGCCTTAGCCCGGCGCTTATGGTTGCCGCGGCCTTAATTTTATCCTCCAGCCGGGTATTTGCCTTTAACGCCAACGATCTAATGGATGACGGCATATTTGAGAATTCCGGTTCCATGAGCGCTGTTCAGATAGATAACTTTCTTAATAGCTTTCCCAGCAGCTGCATAAGTTTAAATAACGGCTTCACGACACCGGATCCCACCGGTTGGACAACCACCCCCAATTCAACCCATGGCTACACATTCGGCGGTAATGTATCGGCTGGGCAAGCGATTTATGACGCTGCCCAAAATTATCATGTCAACCCGCAGGTTATTTTAGCGACCATGCAAAAAGAGCAGAGTGCGGTTACCGGTTTGGCCGGTTGTCATGGTAACGGCACATCTCCCGGCCAGGCTTGCCCTTACGCCGGCGGATGCCTAGATATAGTCATGGGATATGAGTGCTCCAGCGGCTGCATCGATTCCTATAAAGGCTTTAGCCTGCAGTTAATAGCTGCTGCCTGGCAGCTTAGATTTGTCGAAGAAAGGGCCTACGGCAATCTGACGGGTTACGCCGGCCATGACCCAAATGATGAAAATATCTGCTACGGCGGCCCAATGACGGCCGGTTACCGACAGCGTTCGGCTAGCGCTAACACCTGTAATGGCGCGCCCGGTAATACGATGATTTTTTATGATGGATCGTATACCACGCTAGATGGCACCGGCGTGACTATTGCCAATGGTACCACTGCCGCTTTGTATTCCTACACACCCTTCACCTCTGGCAATCAAAACTTTGATAATATTTTCCAAAACTGGTTCGGCTCAATCTATGACCAGTTAGCCTGGTCTTTAGTCTCTCAATATTCATACACTGATCAAACCAAAACCACGCCGATGGACTCAACCATTCTTGTTCCCGGACAGCGAATTTATGTTGGTTTTACGGCCAGAAATGCCGGCGACATTACTTGGACCAATAGTGGCAGTAATCCCGTTCGCGTTGGGACTACAAGCCCCCAGGACCGCAACAGTGCCTTTTGTGACCCCACCTGGCTGAGTTGTAACCGGCCGGCAACCATGCAAGAGGCATCTGTGGCCCCCGGACAAATTGGAACGTTTGAGTTTTGGTATAAATATAGCCAACCGGGTACATACAACGAGCATTTTAGTTTGGTTGCTGACGGCCTGCAGTGGATGAATGACCAAGGCCTTTATTTTCACACTGTTGCCCAGCCACCCATTTACTCATGGTCAATCGTTTCCCAGTATGCTTATACTGACCAGACCAAAACTATTGCAGCAGATACCACAAACATGATAGTCGGCCAAAAATATTACGTTGGCTTTACGGCCAGAAATACTAGCAACGTTGTTACTTGGACCAATAGTGGCAGTAATCCTACGCGAGTCGGCACCTCTTCTCCCCAAGATCGCAACAGCACCTTTTGTGACCCCACCTGGCTGAGTTGTAACCGGCCGGCAACCATGCAAGAGGCATCTGTGGCCCCCGGACAAATTGGAACGTTTGAGTTTTGGTACACACCCAGCCAGACGGGAGTTTTCCGAGAATACTTCAAGCCAGTTGTCGAGGGCGCCAGTTGGACGAATGATACTGGCCTTAACTACTACACAGTAGTGCACTTCGACACGTCAGGCACCAGTACTACACTTGGATCCAACCAAACATTAAATACCGGCCAGGCAATCACGTCCTCGAATGGTAACTATAGGTTAATAATGCAGGGTGATGGTAACTTGGTGCTTTACTCAGTCAACCGAGCGCTATGGTCTAGTCGTACAGCTGGTACGCCGGTGGTAAAGGTAACCATGCAGAGCGATGGTAACTTGGTGCTGTACAACGCCCAGAATAAGCCGTACTGGGCATCGAACACAGCCGGCAAAGGCCCATCCAGCCTCGTTATACAGACTGATGGGAACCTGGTCATTTATGATAATAACAACCGCCCCACATGGGCTTCTAATACCGACGGGCAGCTTTAACACAGTATTAATTAGTAAAGCATCCTATCTGTTATACTAGGGTGAAGAATGCCTGATTTTTGGAGCAAGAAAAAGATTCTCGTTACTGGTGGCCATGGTTTTGTTGGCACTCACCTTGTCAAAAAATTAAAGCAGCTCGGCGCTGATGTAATTGCGCCCACTCAAGCCAATTACGATTTGGTTGACGGCGAGCAAGTGAAGGCCATGTTTAAAGAAAATCCGTGCGATATGGTTATACATTTGGCGGCAGTGGTCGGCGGCATTGGTGCCAACCGCGAGCATCCGGGCAAGTTCTTTTACGAAAATGCCATGATGGGCATCCAAATGATTGAGCAAGCCCGGCAATTCAAGGTTCCCAAGTTTGTGGCCATCGGTACTATTTGCGCCTACCCGAAGTTCACGCCGATTCCCTTCAATGAAGAAGATCTATGGAACGGCTACCCGGAAGAAACCAACGCGCCGTACGGCCTAGCCAAAAAAATGATGCTGGTCCAAAGCCAGGGTTACCGCGAAGAGTACGGTTATAACTCAATTTTTCTGCTGCCGGTTAACCAATATGGCCCGGGCGACAACTTTGACCCAGCAAGCTCGCATGTTATCCCCGCCCTGATAAAAAAATGCGTTGATGCTGTAAAATCCGGCGCCGACAGTATCGAAGTTTGGGGCGATGGCTCACCCACCCGCGAGTTTCTATACGTAGAAGATACTGTTGAAGCCATAATCTTAGCCGCCGAAAAGTACAATAAAAGCGATCCTGTTAATTTAGGCTCTTCGTTTGAAATTTCTATTAAAGACTTGGTTGAATTAATTGCCAAAGAAACCGGCTTTAAAGGAAAAATCAAATGGGATACATCTAAGCCCAACGGCCAGCC
>JBEKUS010000221.1:0-2760 GCA_049514795.1 Occallatibacter sp. | reverse complement strand
AAGCGGGAGCTATTCGGCCGTTTGCATGAATTACTCGCCTCCGAGACAATTGTGACTTCAAACACCTCGACGATTCCCATAGGAAAACTGGCCGAGAGCATGCCTTCGCCCGAGCGGTTTTGCGGACTGCATTTTTGTCATCCGGTCCGCGAGCGCCCACTTGTGGAAATCGTCCGCGGGGCGAAAACGGGCGACGAAACCATTGCCACACTGGCCGCTCATGCCAAAGCCATCGACAAGTTGCCAGTCGTCGTGGCCGATAGTCCCGGGTTTTTGGTCAACCGATTGCTTTTGCCGTATCTGGCCGAGGCCCTGGAATTGCTCATGGAAGGGGCTTCGATCGAGATGATCGAAAACGCCGCGCTCGAGTTCGGCATGGCCAAGGGGCCGTTCCGCCTGATGGACGCGCTGATCAAGTTGGGACGGTTGGGACAAAAGTCGGGGGCGGGATTTTTCTCATACGCCGATCCGTCCTCGTCGGCGAAACCCGCCAAGCCCGATCCGGCTACCATAGAAATCGTCGCCCGCTGGGTAAAAACTTCCCATCAACACTCGGCCGAAAACATCATTCTCAGATTGCTCTTGCCCATGATTTTAGAGGCCGCGCGGATTCTGGAAGAAAGCAGCGCGTGGCACGGGCATCCTGCCCGTGAAGAATGCGAGCACTGGCAAGATGCCAGTGGCACACTGCGCGATCCGCGGGACATCGACTTGGCTGTTATCTTCGGGCTGGGTTTTCCGGCCCGGCGCGGCGGTCTGCTGTGGTGGGCCGATACGATCAAACCGGCGGCGCTGCTGGAAATGCTTCGCCCGCTGGAGCGGATCGGCCCTCGCTGGCAACCTACCCGGCTGCTCACGGAACTGGCCGCCCAAGGCCGACGGTTTTATTAACCTTGACTATTGGGCGGCACAGGCATCTTGCCCGTGTGGACTTCAGCACTGGCAAGATGCCAGTGCCACTCGATTAACTTTTCACCTTGACTACGCCCGCCAAAACCGGACAATAATCTTTTTCCGACCAATTTCTCCTTCCAGAGGGGATCCCATCGTGGCCAAATTCGCCGTAATTCTACCTGCCGCCGGGCACAGCAGCCGATTCAAGGATAAAAACTACAAAAAACCCTTCATGCCCATGGCCAACAAGGCCGTGTGGCTGCATTCGGCCGAGCGATTTTTGGGGCGGGACGACGTAGTGCAAACCATTTTGGTAATTTCTCCGGAAGATCGAGAGGATTTTATCTCCAAGTTCGGCGCAAATATCGCCATTCTCGGCATCGACGTAGTCGACGGCGGCAAGGAGCGGGCCGATTCGGTCCAGGCCGCCCTGGCCCGGGTCAAACCCCAGGCCGGTTTCGTCTGCATTCACGATGCCGCCCGGCCCTGCATCTGCAATGAGTGGATCGATCAGATTTTTTCCGCCGCCGAACATAGCGGCGCGGCCATATTCGCCATCCCAGTGGCCGGAACGCTGAAACGCGTGGGGGCCAATCACGAGATCGAAGAGACCGTCGCCCGCGCCGGGTTTTGGGAGGCGCAAACCCCGCAAGTATTCCGCCGCGAGTTGATCCTCGAGGCTTACGCCAAGCGGCAAGGGCTGCAAGCCACCGACGACGCGCAATTGGTCGAACGGATCGGGCACAAAGTAACAGTAGTGCCTGGCTCGCCGGTCAATCTGAAAATCACCACGCGCGAAGATTTGCGTTTAGCCGAGCAAGCCTTGCGGGCATTGCCCAAACCAAAAATCCTCGGCTGCATGAACCCCTTTGCCGACGACGATAAATGGCGGTGAAACTTTTTTTTATTTACCATGATCCACTAACCCCCATCCACCATTCATGTCCGACATTTTTAAAGAATTATCTTGGCGCGGTTTGGTCAATCAAACTACAGACGATATTAATCTCCAGCGGTTTTTGCAGGAGAAGTCGCGGACGGTTTATGCCGGTTTCGATCCCACGGCCGACAGTTTGCATGTGGGCCACTTGATGGCTCTCATGATTTTGCGGCGATTTCAGCAGGCCGGGCACAAGCCCATCGCGCTGGTGGGCGGGGCCACGGGCATGATCGGCGATCCCAGCGGCAAAAGCGAGGAGCGAAACCTGCTCTCGCTCGAAACGCTTCGGGCAAATATCGCCGGCATGGAGGCGCAACTCCGGCGGTTCCTGGATTTCGATTGCGGAACGAATTCGGCCGTGCTCGTGAATAATTACGATTGGATGGCAATATTCGGTTTTCTGGAATTCCTTCGCGACATCGGCAAGCATTTTCCCGTTAATGTCATGCTCACTAAAGAATCGGTACGCGCCCGGCTGGAAAGGACCGACGCCGGATTGAGTTACACCGAGTTCAGCTACATGTTGTTGCAGGCCTACGATTTCGTATATCTTTTCGACAATTTCGGCTGCGAGTTGCAGGCGGGCGGGAGCGACCAGTGGGGAAATATCACCGCCGGCATCGATCTGGCCCGGCGCTTGCGCGGCGTGCAACTATATGGCATGACTTGCCCGCTTCTGACTAAAAGCGACGGCACGAAGATGGGCAAGACCGAGTCGGGAGCCCTGTGGCTGGCGGCCGACAAAACCAGCCCCTACCAGTTCTATCAATACTGGATCAACCTGGACGACGCCGATGTGGGCAAATGCCTGCAATTCTTCACCGATTTGGATCAGCCTGAAATCGAATTGATTTTGAACGAGCATCAGGCCAATCCGGGCCTGCGTGCGGCCCAGCGGCGATTGGCGGCGGAACTTACCCGCCTGG
>JBEKUS010000220.1:0-2843 GCA_049514795.1 Occallatibacter sp. | reverse complement strand
CAGCTGAAGTCGATGCACTGATCGGCGATGCCAGCAAAGCCAAAAAGAAATTGGGCTGGCAGCCAAAAACTACTTTCAAAGCGCTGGTTAAAATTATGGTTGATGCCGATATAGCCGATCTGAACAACCAGCTTAGTGGCAAAGTTCAGGCCCGCCGCGAGGTGGTTTAGCTCTTTAGGCTATTTAGCAGTGTAATTAGAGTTTGGGCAGATTTTTCCCAGCTGAATTTTTTTGCTTGCTCTAAACCCTTTTGCCTCAGGCTATTAGCCAGTTGCGAGTCGTTTAAAACCTTGGATATGCTTTGCGTGATGGCGGCTATATTCTCAGCCTTGATCATGATAACCGCGTCGCCGACGACTTCCGGTAACGAAGAGTTGTCGGCTGTGATCACCGGCACGCCGCAGGCCATAGCTTCCAGCGGCGGGATTCCAAAACCTTCGTAAAAGGATGGATAAACAAAAAGGCTGGCGCCGCTAAACAGCGCGGGCAAATCTTCGTCCGGCACGTAGCCGGTACAAATTATTTTTTCGCCGGCGGACTTCAGTTTGTCAATGGCTTGCCTGATAGGTTCGTCATTCCAGCCTTTGCCGCCAGCCAGCACCAGGCCGTGGTCTTTCTTAACCTGTTCATCCAGGGCTGCATAAGCGCCCAGTATCCCCTCGACATTTTTTCGGGGTTCAATGGTGCCGGTAAACAAAATGTATTTGGCGGGCAATTTGTATTTGCTACGGACAGCGGAGACTTCTTTAGCAGGACGCGGATAATACTCAGAGTGGTCAACAGCGTTATAAATAACCGAGATTTTATCTGCCGGGATGTCATAGTACTTAATGATGTCGGCCTTTGTATGTTCTGACACCGCCAGAATGCGTGCGGCTCGCTTGATTGATCTTGGGACAAGGGAAGGCCACAAAATTATAAAACAAAAAACAATCATATTTGCGCAGGGCGACTAAATCGTACGGTAAAAAAGTGCCCAGACGTTTAAAGACCTGAAAATAAACAGCTGGCGGGAACCACTTGACCAGCCGGTATCTCAGGTGTTTGTTGGGTTTGATAGGCGGCTTAAACTTTCGTAGCGGTAGCCAGTGTCGGACAATTTCAAAGTCCACGTTTGAGTCAAGCTGAGAGGCAGCCTCGGTTAGCTTGATAGCATATTGTCCTACGCCCGTCCTTGGCTTAAAAAACAAGCTGCCTTCTACGCCAACCCTCATTGTTTGCTCGCCTCATAGAAATAGCCGACTAGTTGTTTGGCAGTTGTATCCCAACTAAACTTTTTTGATTGTCGGTAGCCTTTTTTGATCAACTCTTTTGCTTTAATAGGATCATCAAGTAATTCGGCAATGGTTTCACTGAGCTGATCTGGCGAATCAATGAGAATTGCAGCGTCACCGGCGACTTCTGGGATGGAGGAGTTATCAAGTGCAATCACAGGGCAACCTAAGGCCATTGCTTCAAGAATAGGCAACCCAAAGCCTTCGTATAAAGAAGGGAAAACAAAAGCTTTCGCATGCTTGTATAAATATTCTCTGGTCTTATTGTCTACAAATCCTGTCATTAAAATATCGGTCTTGTATTTTGAGTTGAGGCGGTATTGCCTGATCAGTTCCGCTTCAACAGACTGCTCCTTAGTTAAACCAAAATCTTTACCAACTAAGACTAGTTGTATATCGCGTCCAGTATCTTTAACACTTTCAAAAGCGTCCAGAAGCCCTAAGACATTTTTTCTGAAATCAACGGCTCCTACGTATAAAATATAGTCTTTGCTTATGCCCAGTTTTTTGGTCAGTTTTGGACCGGTATTTATTTTTTTGACGCGAGGCGAACCTAATTTAATTCTTGCAAGAGCATGCCTTTCAAGATGCTTGATATATCTGGCCCCATCAATTTTAGATGCCTCAGATATTGCTAAAACTTTTTTAGCCTTTCTATATAGAAGGAGCTGCTGCCAATATACAAGACGCGCGGCGAAAGCTCGCTTATTGCGGCTATAGCATTTTTTGTTTAACGAAAAACTCCACCGCGGGAAGTATTTACCCCGGAAAATAATAGGGATTAAATCATAAAGGATCGTGATTGAGGGGATGGATTTTTTAGGCAGCCCAGCAGATATATCTGGCTGGTAAAAGATATCAACATCTTTTACCCAGGCCATAGAAGAGGATGGCTTAAATTTGTCTAAAACCCCGGCGATTCCAAGTCTAGGCGCGGGTACCACCACTATCTTATATTTAAATTTTGGGTTAAGTGTTGGAAAATCTCTCAAGCTATCTCTGAGTACATAAAAAGTGTAATCATTGGTGTGGTCATACTTGGCTAAGGCTTCTACGGAGCTAAAAAGAACCTGGCCTATCCCGCGGTAGCGGTGATAGTTTTGCAGAGCTCGTGCATCAATGCCTATTTCAAGACTTCTTTTAAACATATTTTTAATGATTGTCGCTTGTAAGTTTTGCACGCCAGCGGCTTCTTAAGTCTAGTATTTTGTATGCCATAACTCCAACCCAAAAGCTACGCCGCATTAGGCCAAGGCTAAAAGTTTTATATCTTGGTATAACAGCCAAACTAGAAGCTTCTGCTAAAAACTTAAAGCCGGAAGATTTAAATTGTCGTAAATCGATGTCGGCCTTGTTCTGCAGTATGACCGAACGATGATAGTTTAGATTTTTTACCTGCTCTGGGGTTTTGACTAGACCTTGATTCTTATCTAACACGCGAAGAACAGCATCGAAAATTGTTTGGCTTGGGGCCGACAGACTTTTTGGCCCTCGTCGATAAACCACCAGCGGCTTATCTATGTAAAGGAAATTCTGTTTGTCGTGAGCGATTCTTAACCAGAAATCATA
>JBEKUS010000219.1:0-2616 GCA_049514795.1 Occallatibacter sp. | reverse complement strand
TGCGTTAATCGGGCATTCTTGTGATAGTCCATCTGGTCTCCTGTTCTGCCAAGTCTTCTCAAACTCAGCCTTACAGGTCCCGATCAGATGGACAACCTATTGAAACATCACACCTAGTCCCTCAGCGCCTTCGTCTTCTTGCTCCCTTGCTCCCTCGCTCCCTTGTTCCCTGCTCCTACACCACCGCATTCCGCCGGATCGCCTCGCGGTACCACTCCGCACTCAGCTTCGGCGTGCGCTTCAGTGTCTTGTAGTCCACGTAGTGAATCCCGAAGCGATCGCTGAAGCCGGCTGCCCACTCGAAGTTGTCGAGCAAACTCCACAGGAAGTAGCCCTTGATGGGATAGCCTTCCGCGGCAGCTCGTTGCAGGTGCGTGAGATAGTTGCGCAGGTACATCACCCGATCCGTATCCTCGATGCGTCCCTCGGCGGTTACCGTGTCCTTGGCCGAGCACCCGTTCTCCGTGATGAAGACGCCCTTCGGATGCCACAGCGTGCTTACGTTGCGCACCCCCCAGTAAATGCATTCCGGACCGACGGTGATCCAGGGTGAAGCCATGTGCGGATGCGAACTCGACACCGGCTCGACCGAGTAGCCCTTCGCCGAGCCGTCGGCGCGCACATACGTGGGCGCATACACATTCAATCCGACAAAGTCGACCCAACTGCCGATGGCCTCCATATCTCCCGCGGCGACGCGCGGCGCATTCGCGCTCGCCTGATTCAGGTAGCTTTCGGGATACTTGCCCTCAAGGACGGTGGTCAGGAACGGCCCATTCAGTTCGCGCATCGCGCGCAGCGCCGCGTCGATGTTCTCGCGGTCCTCGATCACCGGCACGCAGAAGGATGGGTTTTCCGCGAAGCCCACTTGCGCCCCCGGCGCATGGGCGCGGATCGCCTGCACGCCCAGCCCGTGCGCCAGAATCCCATGATGCCGCACCTGGTTTACTTCCGCCGCGCCCAGCCTGAGCCCCGGCGCGAATGTCCCGCTCTGATAGCCGAGATCGGCGAAGCAACTGAATTCGTTGGTGGTCATGAAGTTGTGCACGCGGTCGGCCAGTTGCTTTACCGTGTACGCGGCATAATCGGCAAAGGCCTTTGCCGTATCGCGTGACTGCCAGCCGCCCTTGAGCGCCGCCGGCAGGTCCCAGTGGAAGAGCGTGACGTACGGAGTGATGCCGTTCTTGAGGAGCTCGTCGATGACGCGCTGATAGTGATCCATTCCCAGTGGGTTTGGCTGCCCCGTGCCGTCGGGGAAGATGCGCGGCCAGGAGATCGAGAACCGGTACGCGCTCACGCCCAGGTTCTTCAGCAGTCCGATATCCTCCTTGTACCGGTGATACGAGTCGTCGGCCACGTCGCCGGTGTCGCCATTGTGGGTCTTGCCCGGCGTGTGCGAAAAGACATCCCAGACCGACGGCTTTCTGCCGTCTTCTTTCGCAGCTCCCTCCACCTGGTAGGCCGCCGTTGCGCAGCCCCACACAAAGTCCTTTGGAAATCTCCGGCCCTCCGCCGGCGCTGGCGATTGACTGAAGGAAATCTCGGGCAGCGTGATGCCCGCCAGCGCCGCCGACGCTGCAACGGTTTTGCCGAAGTCACGGCGTGTAATGTTACTCATGATTGCCATCGCCCTTCCCGCCGCGCAGAGCATCGTCACGAGCGATCGACTTCAATCGCTTCGATGGCGCGCTTTGACGCGGCGAAATCAAAGGGCGATTATAACCGAGCCTCGCTCGCCGCTCACGGCCGGAACGGCGCGCCGGGCAGGCCCAAGCTGATGAGGAGCGCGGCATCCACGCGGGCCATCGTTTCGGGAGCAAGAACGCCGTAGACCTTGCGGAATCGTTGCTGATCGACGGTGCGGAGCTGGTCGCAAAGAACGTAGCTGTCCTTGCTGGCGCCGCCGTCGCCCTTCCGGACGAGAACATAGATCGGCGAGGGCTGGCGGATATGGGCGGCGTCGGTTATAGGTGCGACGATCGTCGTGGACGAAAAGCGGTTGCCGACGTCGTTCTGAACGACGACGCAGGGACGCGAACGGCCCTGCTCGTGGCCGACAACGGGATCGAGCGACACTTCCACGACCATGCCGCGATAGGGCTTGCCGGCCATCAGAAGCCCTCGCGGTCGACGGCCTCAAACTCCTCCGCCAGCTTGCGGCTTACCTCGGCATTCGCGGCATACGCCACTGCCAGCCGCTCCTCGAAGCGCTTCGCTTCCATGCCGTCCAGGAGCTGTTCCACGGCGGAGCGGATCAGTTGGCTGCGGTTGCTCTTCAGCGCGCGGGCTGCTTCGTCGGCGCGTTCCAGCAAACCCGCCGGAAACTCGACGAGCACTCGCTCCCTGGCCGGTAGAACTCGCTTGTTCTTGGATTCCGATTTGAGCGCCCTTGCTAACGCCTTCATGGATTCACCATCAGAACACCTATACGCGTATATATACTAGCATATATATGATCGTTGCCATCCGGTCATGAGCCATGCGCTCCGATCGCCGCGGCTCCTTTTGCTGGAGCGTACGCAAAAAGGCCGCAGCCCCTTCCGCAGGCTGCGGCCCTTTGTTCGTGTTTTGGCTCCAATAGAGGTGTGCGCGAAGCGCGGCTGCCCCACCGCAGGT
>JBEKUS010000218.1:0-2863 GCA_049514795.1 Occallatibacter sp. | reverse complement strand
TGGCTGCTGCCATCGCTGCTGCACGAGGACACTCGCTTTTACGCACTCGGCGCGGGCCACAACATTCTCCTCCGCGAACTCTACGTCATCAGCCGCCAGGGCGTGGCGCGCACCTATGGCGGACGCCAAACGCCGAACATCGCGGGGCTCGGCGGCAAGGTGCTTACGCAGGTGGTCTCGCGAAACTACTACCCGAAGAGCGCGACCAGTTTCCCCGTGCTCGCAACGAAATTCGGCTACGCGGCGATGCGCGATGTAATCTTCACTTCGATTCGCGAGTTCTATCCCGACATTGCGGCGCACTTCGTTCGTCAACATCAGGCGAAGATGGCGGCGAAGGCAGCGCAGCAAGCCGCGCCGGCGCAATGAGGGCAAGGCGTCGCGCAACAGCGACGGAATGATGCACGGCGCGCCGAAGCCGATCCGCTAGACTGGTTGCGTCATGCCCCGCTCTTCAAATCCCACACCTGCCACCGCCGCTCTCCCGTACTTTCGCCCCGAAGCGCTCACCTTCCTGCGCAACCTGGCGCGCCACAACGACCGCGCGTGGTTTCAGCCGCGCAAGGCGGTATTTGAAGCGGAGCTAAAGGAGCCGATGCTGGCCATCGTTCGGAAGATTACCGACGCCATGCTCGACTTCGCGCCTAACCACGTCCGCCCCGCCGAAAAATCGTTGTTTCGGATCTATAGGGACACGCGCTTCTCGAACGACAAACGGCCCTACAAGACGCACGTGGCTGCGTGGTGGACGCACCAGGGACTCGAGAAAACATCGGGTGCGGGCTACTACTTCCATATCGAGCCAAAGGGCGTGATCATTGCCGCCGGCTCCTACATGCCGGAAAAGGAGCAACTGGCCGCGATCCGACACTGGCTGCTCGATCACCACGCGGAGTTCCGCAAGCTGCTCAAGCGACCCCAAGTGCGCAAGCTCTACGACGAGTTCGAAGGCAACGCCCTCACGCGCCCGCCGAAGGGCTTTCCGCCGGAGCATCCGGGTATGGACCTGATCCGCTGCCGCCAGTGGGGGCTGGCGGCGGAACTGCCGGCAAAGGCGGCACTGAAGAAAGATATCGCCGACGTGGTGATCCGCTATTTCCGAGTGGCCGCGCCGGTCGTGGAAGCGCTAAACACGCCGCTCGCCGAGGCGCTCAAGCCGAAGCGAATTGTGCTTTTTGGGCTGAGATAGGCGGCGGTCATCCGACGCCTGCCGGGGTCGCGCAACCCGCTGAAACCCGCGAAAACCGCGGGCTTCGCGATCCAGATAGGCCAAAAACCGGCGAAAAAAGGTGAATCCCCCACAAAAACCCAAGAAAACTGTGGAAATTCCTCATTTTTCCATTGACTTTCGTCGCCCTGAAGCCGCATTGTAACCATCGGCAGGTTTCTTCCTCGCCGCATGAATACTTGGGTTTCGCGCAACATCCGGGCCAACGGCCTCCCACCATGCGGCAAGCACTTATGCAGCGGAAGCCCGACCACACGGCAGCCCGGAGGGCTGGCCCACAAGGAGAACAATCGATGGCAACAGGACTGACCAAGACTGCGCTGACCCGGCATCTGGCCGAGAAGCTCGAACTGACCAACAAGCAAGTGGCGGCCTTCCTCGATCTGCTGGCAGAGACCGCCATCAAGGAGACGAAGAAGAACGGCGTATTCGTAATCCCCGGCATCGGCCGTCTGGTGAAGGCAGAGCGGAAAGCCCGCATCGGCCGCAACCCGCAGACCGGCGAGGCCATCAAGATCAAGGCCAAGACCGTGGTGAAGTTCCGCGTGGCCAAGTCCGCCAAGGACGTCATCGCGCCTCCGAAGAAGTAGACCCTCCCCCGGAGTTCGGAGGAAAGGGGAGAGCCTCGTGCTCTCCCCTTTCGCGTTTTGGTTGCGCTGAACGCGCCGGATTCTCCCGGGCTGCCCGGATTCAGATACTCGAATGCACCGCTGCCGAAGCGTTGTCTCCCCGCGTCAGGCTGCGCCACGCAAGTACAGGCCCGATCATCCAGTGCGGGCCCGGTTCTCTCCGCGCGGCATGAAGGCGCGCACGATGAGGGAAAGCCCGAAGCTGACAACGATCGCCTTGATCATGAGCAGGTTGTTGTAGGTCCAGGACAGAAACGCGATCGAGACAAAGACGCCGATTGCGTTCACTTCCGTCAGGAAGCCGACAAGCCACTGCGGGCGCACTTCAGAGCGTGGCAGATTCGACCGCAGGCGCGGAACCAGTCGCGGCACGGCGCGCCGGTAGTCGCGATACGGGTCGCGAAGCTGGCGGGCGAGGAATGCCTCTTCGCCGAAGATGAGGCGCAGGTAGAAGATCCCGACCAGGACCACGGTGAACAGCGCGCCGCTGGGCGGCATCAGCAGGGCCACCGCAGCCATCATGCACCAGCCGCCGAGGTAGAGAGGATTGCGCACATGGCGGTAGGGTCCGGCGGCAATTACCGCGCCGCCCTGCATCTGCCCGTGGTGAACGACGTCGTATCCCAGATAGGCTGCTCCCCACACGCGCAGCACCGCGCCCGCCAAGGCCACGAGCGTACCCAGAACGATGACCGTCGGCACCGCCGTCCGGAAGCTCTGCATGCCTGTCCGGCTGACCTGCAACGCAAGCCACTCCAGCGTCGCCACCCGCCGGCCCGGATTACCCATTCCCATCCACGGCGCCCAGAACCCGAGAAAGACAATGACGATCTGAATGATCATCCGAAAACGGAATTCGAACGTGCTCGCCTTCATGCCACGCTCCCGTTGCGATTCGTGTCGGCGATAAGGGCACGCAAAAACACCGGTTCGAACGCGGGCTCGCGCGCTACTTCAGGGTCTTGATCGTCACGCCGTCGGGAATCTTCACGTCAAACTGCCCGGC
>JBEKUS010000217.1:0-2989 GCA_049514795.1 Occallatibacter sp. | reverse complement strand
GCGTTAATCGGGCATTCTTGTGATAGTCCATCTGGTCTCCTGTTCTGCCAAGTCTTCTCAAACTCAGCCTTACAGGTCCCGATCAGATGGACAACCTATTGAAACATCACAACTAGTCCCTACGTCCCTGTCTTTCTCGCTCCCTCGCTCCCTTGTTCCCTGCCTTCTCGTTCCCTTGCTCCCTTGCTCCCTCGCTCCCTGCCTTCTATATACTGGCCGCGATGACTCCCCGCTCCGCCTCACCCCGCAAGTCCTTCACTGCGCTCCTCGAGCCCGACGGCACGGCGCTCCGCTGGGTCATCGCCCGCGTCCCCTTCGACATCGCCAAAGCCTGGCCCGAGCGCAAGGGCCGCCGCGTCCGCGGCGAGATTGAGGGCTTCGCCTTCCGCACCACGCTCTTCCCTGATCCGCGCGGCTCCGGCCACATCCTCCTCGTGAACAAGCAGATGCAGGCTGGCGCTGGCGCCGCTGCCGGCTCTCGCGTCCGCATTTGGCTTGAGCCCGACCTCGACGAGCGCCCCGTCCTGCTCCCGCCCGAGTTCGCCCGCGAGCTCTCGGCCGACCGCAAGCTCCGCCGCTGGTTCGACTCGCTCAGTGACTCCATGCGCCGCGAGATCGGCAAATGGACCGCCGAGCCCAAAACCGCCCCCAGCCGCCAAAAGCGTGCCGCAAAACTCGCGGAGCGCCTGATGCAGGCCATGGAAGGCGAACAAGAGCCGCCGCCCGTCCTCCGCGCCGCCTTCGCCCGCAACCCCACCGCCCGCGAAGCCTGGTTCGCCCTCCCGCCCACCCAGCGCCGCAACCACCTGCTCGGCATCTTCTATTACGAAACCGCCGAGGGCCGCGAGCGCCGCGCCGCCAAGGCCATCGAAGACGCCCTCCACGCCGCCAGGCGCAAAGCCGGCCCGGCCCGCGCCGGCCGCGAGCCCTGATTCTTCGCGCGTTTTCGCCCTCGATCCGTCAATCCGTCCGGAATCTCGTCTTCCCGCTTGACAGTGCTTTACGATTCTTTACTTTCCTTTACACGAATCGCGGCAACTAACCCCCCCACCCTGTGTTCGACTCGGATAACAGGAGGAGAAACGAGAAACCGCAAAGCGGGAACTGGTCTTCGCGAGCGGTTTTGGCGTCTAATAAAGAAAGATGACGATCGCTTCCGTCCGGACATTCTTCCCAAAAGCATCCGTTGCCGTTGACGATCAGGCGCGCCTTGAAAGCCTCGCCATCGCCGAAGGGCTCAAGCGCCAGAAGGCCGGCCTGCTCGACGAGCTCATCGTCCGATACCAGCACCGTCTGATGCGCTACCTGCTCTTCCTCACCGGCAACCGCGAAACCGCCGAGGACCTCTTTCAGGAGACTTGGATGCGCGTGCTGGTCCGCGGCAGCCAGTTCGATGGCCGCTCCCGCTTCGAGACCTGGCTCTTCACCATCGCCCGCAATCTCGTCATCGACTACCGCCGCAAGCGCACCATGAATAGCCTCGACGAGCTCATCGACGGCGACACCGAAGATGACCGCGCGATGACCTTCGAGGTCGCCACTTGCGACCCCACCCCGTTCGACCGCGTCTCCAGCCTCGAAGATCGCGAGAAGATCGCCGCCGCGCTGCTTGAGATCGATCCGCTGCACCGCGAAGTGCTGGTCCTACGCTTCCACGAAGAGCTCTCGCTCGATGAAATCGCCAAAGTCACCCGGGCCCCTCTTTCCACCGTCAAATCCCGCCTCTACCGCGGCCTGGCGATGATGAAGCCCCGGCTCGAGTACGCTGCGCCGCGCTTCCAGGAGGCTGTGTGAGAACGGCTGAACTCACCGCCAATCCCGTCACCGCTCCGGCTCCGGGCGCAACCCCGGCTACCGGCGCCGCCAACGCCGATCTCCTCGCCGCCCTGGCCGGCAAACAGGCTGGCCGCGATCGCGCCGTGGCCGAGCACACCCGGCGGGTGGTGCTCGCCTCGCTCGGTGTCATGCAGGACCAGCAAGCCGGCCGCCGCCGCACCCGTTCCATCGCTCTCGCCGCCCTCCTGTTGGCTCTTCTAGCCTTTGGCCCCTTCGTCTGGCATCTGGCCGAGGATCTCATCGCCGGCGAGCACATCAGCGATATTGCCGCCCAAACCAGCCTTTGGGCCTGTATCCTCTGCCCGGTCATCCTGGCCGCATTCCTGGTCGCCGGCTGGTCCCGCACGAAGGGCTGATTCCCCCGCCGGCCCCCCGAAAGCTGCAGCCATGCTCGTCTTCCCCGGCAACTTCTGCTGCCTCTCCTCCGTCCATTCCATAGAGGGGATGAACCGTCCCCTGACGCCTTTTTGAGTCCCTCGAGGAGAGGGAAGGCCGATGCCCGATCCGCAATCCATCCACGTCAACGAAGAAGAGCGCCTCATCCCCGTCTGGTCGATCATTGCGGCTGCCCTGGCCTTCGTCCTCGTCGAATACTACTTCTGGATCGTCGCGCCGGGGCAGCACCATCATCCGCCGCAGCCCCTCGGCCTCCGCATCTACTTCAACCTCTCCTGGGGGGTCGTTGCCTCTCTCTACTTCCTCATGGTCGGCTATATCAGCAAGGATGCCCCGCGCCGCGCCATGAGCACCCGCTTCTGGATGCTCATCTGCTTCGTCATGCCGGCCGGTATCGGCGCGGTGCTTTACTTTCTCCTCCGCCAGCCGCCCGTCTCCCGCTGTCCCGCCTGCGGCACTCACGTCCAAGGCGACTTCCACTTCTGTCCCCAGTGCAACTACCAGCTCTCGGCCAATTGCGGCAACTGCTTCCGCACCGTTCGCGCCACCGACCTCTATTGCACCAACTGCGGGCACGAGCTTGCCGCCGACAACACGCCGCCCCGCCTCCGCACTCTCACCGACTAGCGCAGGTCGGCCAGCCGGCGCATAGCTCGCCCACCCCCTAACTCCGCTAGCGCCGCTAGCTCCGCTGACCCGCGGGTTGCCCCATCCTTTCGCGCTTTTGCGAAAGGGTGGGAGACCTCAAAAGCTGGGC
>JBEKUS010000216.1:0-3028 GCA_049514795.1 Occallatibacter sp. | reverse complement strand
GTGGTGACGGCCGGCGGCGGAGTCGACTACCGGCTCAGCCGCAGGATTCAGATCCGCGCGGCCGACATCGAGTATCAGGACTGGCCGCAGTTCACCTTCGGAAACATGACGACTCTGAGCGGGAGCGTCGGCCTCCGCGTGCGCATCTTCTGATCCACCCTGCGATTCTCGAGAATCCGCGCGAGCGCTGCACGAAGAAGTGGGGCGCCTCGGTTTCTCGACTTGTCAGTGAAGCGCGGTTAAGAGCGTAAGGGGGGCCATTCTCGGATCGGGACTGGCAGACGAGCGAAACTCCGGCAAAGGGCACGTTATCCGCCAATACAACCGGGACCGCGGAGAAAGGGGCGCCGGGAGGGGCAGATACGTGAGCTTTGCTGTTTCCGCCCGTCAATGCCTTTTGGACAGTTTGTCGCCGGCGCGGGGTTCAGTCGGTCTATCCGGCGAGACGGCGCCGGGGCACGGTGTCAGGGCAATCGCATGAACGAAATGTACCGGAGTGGCTGTTGCCGAAGAGTAATCGCAAACACGGTTTTTGATGGCAGTGTTGATTCTTCTTGAACCATGTGGCACACGGTATGATTCAAATCGGGCGATTTCCCCAGCATCCAGCCCCCTCACACAGCGAAAAATGCGTCATGCACCCGGCCAACCGGCCCTCTGCTTGGTTGTTTCGACGTTCATGCGATTGCCCTGGGCACGGTGTAAACTGGTCCGAAACTAATTTCAAATGGAATTCCTGCCCGCTGCGGTTGGCTGAAAATGACGGGGTATATCAATGACAAGCAATGTGAAGTTTCGAATCGTGGCCGTGTTTGCGGCATTCACAATACTGCTTGGAGTACATTCCGCTAAGTTTTGGCTCCCGTCTGAAACCGGCAGTAACTTTGAAATGTACTACACAGCCGCCTGTCTGGTCCGCAGCAACATGAGCGTGCACATCTACGACGTGGTCGATCGGGACACGAATCCAGAGACCTTGTTCGCGGACCCAAATTCAGTTTGGGCTCAAACGGCGCATGCCCACGGAATATCCCGGATCACGCTTTATCTTTACCCGCCCACACTCGCCGACCTAATCGTTCCTCTTACCGCGCTCTCACCTTCCGTCGCATTGATTGTGTGGCATATCCTCGAAGTTCTGATGATATTGGTATTGAGCGTGGCTTTGACTCGAACGCTCGATATAAAGTTCCTAGGTTCAACCGTCTTAGTCGCTGTCGCAGTTTTGTTATTTCGTCCAACCATGAATAACTATCATTGGGGACAAGTTACCGTCGTCCTTGCGTTTCTTTTGACCGTCGGATTCGGCCTTTATATAGCTGGGCATAAGAATATCGCCGCTCTTCTGATCGTGCTGGCCATCGCGATCAAGTTGGAGCCGATCGTAGTAATAATTCCTTTCATTGTCTGGCGTGACTGGAAGTGCCTTCGCAGCCTGACCGTTTGGGGCATCCTGCTGTGCTTGGGACTTTGGGCGGTCAACGGCAGTAAGGCATTGGATCTCTACTTTCTACACCAACTCCCGGCCATGTCGGGTGGAGAGTTGGGGGGCGCCACCATGGATAATAATCGAACTCTTGGATACATCTTCGACACCTATTTGGGTGGAGTTCGTGCTGTCGTCTCTTCGCGTGGATTAGCCTGGCTTGTTCGCGCGGTATCCGCTCTGATTCTCTGCTATGCGGGGTGGTTGAGCCGGTTGAAGCCGGGCGAGAACGCAACCAGTCGCCGTCAATTTGAAATCGGCATGATTTTTGTTCTTCTCACCTGTTGCCTTGCGCCGTACTCCTGGTTCTACAACTGGGCCCTCTGCGCTCCGGTCGCGGTCATGTTCTGCAAGAGAGCATGGGATGGGAGTGCGGATATCGTCGAAACCGTTCTCTTCATTGCGTTCCTGCTGTCGCTTTCAACCTCGAAATTCAACATGGCGATGGTCACGCCGATCCTTGGAATCGCACTGGGGATTTTTGCGCTGCACCAGATGCGGCTTGAGCGGCGCCCCGCGGAAAGCGGCGGTTCACTGAATCGACTCAAGACGGTCAGTGCTTCGTAAGAACCGTTTTCCATTGGGTTTCAGGCGAGCAGCATCTTGCCGCCCGGCAATCGGAAGTCATGCGTCGAGACGACAGGAGACCAGTCAAAGGCCAGGAAGTGTCGAATGAGCGGCGGGGCGATGCTGGCCGGCCTGCTGCTGCCCTTCGGCGTCCTGTTCGGCTGGATCTTCCGGCGGCAACGCAAGCGTATGGCGGCGGCGTTTACGATGGCGCTGCTCATCGCGGTCTCGGCTATGGCGCTCGTGACCACCGGCTGCAATGGCATCAGCAAGTCGAGTGCGGCGCCGGGAACCTACATCATCGAGGTTGTGGGTTCCGGCGCCACCACCGGCGTGACCGTGACGCAGAACGTGACCCTGACGATTACGCAGTAGCACCGCGGCGTGGCGGTGGACCTTCGGGAGAACCATGAAGATCGCAGACGTTTTGAGAAGATGGCAGAACAGGAGCGGCGGGGCGCGGCGCAGTTTTGGCGCGCTGCGCACCGGAGCCATTCTGGCTGTTTGCGCGGGCCTGACGGGACTGGCGGCCGCCCAGGTGCAACCTGGGGGGGACCAAGGCGGGCTCACCGTTTCGGCCGGGGCCACGGGTACTGGATATTACGTTCAATACGGCGAGCGCAAGATGGTTGGCGTCACTGCGTTTGTGGATGCCGACACCCGGCGGCGTCTGGGGATCGAGGCGGAAGGCCGCTGGGTCGAATTCCGCCAATCGGCCGACGTCCACGTCGAGACCTACTCGATCGGAGGACGCTATCACTTCAACGTAGGCCGTTTCCAGCCGTACGCCAAGGGCCTGGTCGGCTTCGGCGATTTCAATTTTCCCTATAACCTGGCGACCGGCCGTTATCTTGTGGTGACGGCCGGCGGCGGAGTCGACTACCGGCTCAGCCGCAGGATTCAGATCCGCGCGGCCGACATCGAGTATCAGGACTGGCCGCAGTTCACCTTCGGAAACATGACGACTCTGAGCGG
>JBEKUS010000215.1:0-3052 GCA_049514795.1 Occallatibacter sp. | reverse complement strand
TTGGGGTCGAGGGCAAGCTTGCCCTCGACCCCAAGACAAAAACCAGAACTTTCCTGAGAAGGAAAAAGTGTCAGGGATGTGCCCGGTCTGAAATGTCAGCTATCTGCCCGGCCGTACAGGGTTTTCGGCAACGGTTTAGCCGGTGGTGTTCTTTCGCCCCTTCGGGGCTGAGGAGGGTTTGGCGGTACTGTAGCCCAGGGCTTACCAGGCTGTTACGAAACTCAAATTCGAGCGCAGATATTGGGCATGTAATCCATCAAGAACCCAACATCTTGTAGTCGCACTTTGAGATTCTCCGGTTTCGTAACAGCCTGTTACGCCCTGGGCTATCTTCTTCCCTCCCTCCGGGAGGGTTGCTCCGATCCCGATGATCGTGCGATCCCAGGTCCCGAAAGCGGGACCTCCGCCCGCTCGAGCGCAAACCGCTCGCAGGGGAATCCGAGGATCCGGGGCACCCGGCGGCACAACCTTGGGTCCGGCTTAAGGGCAACAATGCGGGCATCGGCCTCCCCTCTCTTGTAGGCCGCTTCTCACATTCCGTGCAGCCATTTGCAGCTACAATGTGGGCGCAGCAGTTCTCGAGCTGAAATTCGCTGCGGAGATCGCCAGATGGAAGGCGAAGAACTTTATGGTGCGTTGCAGCGCCATATCGACCGCGGGCCAGTACCGTATCCGGCCACTGAGTCGGGTGTTGAGATTCGAATCCTGAAACAACTTTTCACTCCAGATGAGGCCCGGCTGGCCTTGAACCTGAGTGCGCTTCCGGAATCGATCGGGACGATTCACCGGCGGACGCGGCGAACGATGAGCCGCGAACAGCTCGGTGAGGCGTTGGATCGGATGGTTGACAAAGGCCTGATCCGGAAAATGCCGGGAAAGAAGGGCGACCGGTACTTCAAAATGCCGCTCGCGATCGGCATGTACGAGGCCCAGGTGAACCGGCTGACACCGGAGCTCGAGAGGGACGTGCGCACCTATTTCGACGAAGCGCTGGGGCAGGAATTACTCAGCCCGCGTACGCCGCAGATGCGAACGGTTCCGGTCAACAAAGCGATTCCGGTGGAGCGCGCAGTAGCGAGGTACGATGACATTCGCAAGTTTGTTAAAGGCATGGCTGGGCCATTTGCAGTAATTCCTTGCATTTGCAGGCAGGGGCGGGCGCTCACCGGCGAACCTTGCAAGCAAACGAACGAGCCGCGAAATTGCATCATGCTCGGACCTGCAGCAACGATGACGATCAAATCAGGCGTTGCACGCGAAGTGAGCAAGGAAGAGATGCTGGGGTTCCTGGAACAAGCGGACCGCGAGGGGTTGGTCCTGGAACCGGAAAACACGGTCGACCCGATGTTTATCTGTTGTTGCTGCGGCTGCTGCTGCGGGGTTCTAACCACTGCAAAGAAGCTGCCGAAGCCGGCCGAGTTTTTCCAGTCGGATTTCATGGCGGTCGTCGACGGCGAGAAATGCCAGGTGTGCGGGACCTGCTCAACTCGCTGCCAGATGGAAGCGATCGCTGCAGACGACGGGCCGCCGGTGGTGGCGGAAGAGCGATGCATCGGCTGTGGGCTTTGCGTAACGACGTGCCCGTCGGGGGCGATGACCCTGGCGACCAAAGTGCGCAGGCCGGCGCCGCCGAAGGACACGCCGACGCTCTACGCGCAAATCTTCAAAGAGCGGTTTGGGCCGCTAGGCGCGGCGACGGCCGTGGCGGGCCACATGTTGGGGCGGAAGTTCTGACGGGCAGTTTGCGGCCGGCGCGTTCGAGGTTGAGAAGGCCGGAGACTCTGAGGGCGTTCGCCGCGGCGAACGCCCTCGTTGTTTCGGGTTGGATTGCGGTTACTTGCTGCCGCCGGCGGAGCCACCGAGCTTTTCCTCGAGCGCGGCCTGGGCGGCGGCGAGGCGCGCCGTGAGCAGGCGGAAGGGCGAGCAGGAGACGTAGTTGAGGCCGATCCTGTGGCAGAACTTGACGGATTCGGGATCGCCGCCGTGTTCGCCGCAGATGCCAATTGTGAGGCTGGGCCGCGTGCCGCGTCCCTTGGTGACGGCGCCCTGCACGAGCTGGCCCACGCCAGCCTGGTCGAGGGTGGCGAAGGGATCCTGCTTGAAGATGCCGAGCTTGAGGTACGCGGGCAGGAAGTTGTTGATGTCGTCGCGCGAGATGCCGAAGGTGGTCTGGGTGAGGTCGTTGGTGCCGAAGGAGAAGAACTCGGCCTCTTCAGCGATCTGATCGGCGGTGAGGGCGGCGCGAGGAATCTCGATCATGGTGCCGACCTTGTAGTCCACCGTGACGCCCTTCTCCTTGAAGACCTCCTCGGCCACGCGGCGAACGATGGCGGTCTGGTTGCGCATCTCCTCGATGGAGCCGACGAGCGGGATCATGATCTCGGGATGCGGGTTGCCTCCCTTGGCCTTGACCTGGACGGCGGCCTCGATGATGGCGCGCGCCTGCATTTCGGTGATCTCGGGGAAGGTGATGCCGAGGCGGCAACCACGCAGGCCGAGCATGGGGTTCTGCTCGTGCAGCTCTTCCACGCGCGCCAGCAGCGGACGCAGCTCCTTGAGCTTAGGCGAGCGGGGCTTGGTGTCGACCAGGTGCTGGATTTCGACCAGAAGCTCCTCGCGCTTGGGCAGGAATTCGTGGAGCGGCGGATCGATGGTGCGGATGGTGACCGGCAGCGAGTCCATGGCCTTGAAGAGGCCGGCGAAGTCGGCGCGTTGCATGGGCAGGAGCTTCTTGAGCGCGACGCGGCGATCCTTTTCGTTGTCGGCCAGGATCATGGCGCGCATGTGCTCGATGCGGTCCTCGGCAAAGAACATGTGCTCGGTGCGGCAGAGGCCGATGCCCTCGGCGCCGAAAGCCCGCGCGTTTTTTGCGTCGCGGGGGATGTCGGCGTTGGCGTGAACGTGGAGCCGCCGGACGGGGTCGACCCAGCCCATGAACTTGACGAGGTCCTTGTCGTCGGGCTGAGCGGGAAGGGTCTTGAGCTGGCCGGCGATGACGCGGCCGGTGGTGCCGTCGAGGGAGATGTAGTCGCCCTGCTTGAAGGTCTTGCCC
>JBEKUS010000214.1:0-3076 GCA_049514795.1 Occallatibacter sp. | reverse complement strand
GCGCCGCGATCGAAAAGAAAAAGCGGATGAAGACCGTCACCGGCGTCACCAGCCAGAGCAGCAGACGGATGGGCCACAGCAGGCGCACCGCCCACAGGCCCCGCGTGCGGTTAAAGAGCAGGTCGGGCAAGAGTTGGTAGGCAAAGATCACCACCAACACCACGGTCAGCACCGACTGCGCAATCTCGCCCGCGGTGGGCGGGCCTAGATGCGCGGGGCGGATGAAGAGCAGCGCGCCCAGCCCGAGGGAGATGAGGCCGAGCGAGAGCTGCTTCAGGACGGATGCGCAGAGCGCGGCGTGCTCGCGGCTCAGGCCGAGATGCGGCTCGACACGCTCCTCCCAGGCATCCAGGTTCCCCTGGTCTTCGCGGCTCATGATCCTGCCGAATTCCGAATACACGCGCTGCATGTAGGAGGCCAGCGTGGCGATGGCAAAGAGCACAACGAACAGCGTGATGTGTAGCGGCGTCATGGCGTGCGTCTCTGCGTTGCGCGCGCACGCTCGATCGCCCGTGCCGCTCCACGCACCCGTGCCCCATCCTTTCGCGCCTCCTGCGGCAGGTCGGGAGATGTCACGCGCTTCGTTGCCCCATCCTTTCGCGTTCTTCGCGAAAGGGTGGGAGCGGCGCTTCGCTCGATCAACCCCAGCGGCAGACCCAACTCCGCGCGCAACTCCCGCTCGCGCCGCTGCATCCGCCCCTCGTCCGTCTCGTGATCGTAGCCGGCCAGGTGCAGCACGCCGTGCAGGATAAGCACCTTCAGCTCACTGGTGAGCGCGTGGCCCTGCTCGGCAGCCTGCAGCCGCGCTGTCTCCACGCTGATCGCCACATCGCCTGCGATCTTCTCAGGCCCGGGCGCAGGGTTCGTCGAAGGGAACGAGAGTACGTCGGTCGGTCTATTCTTATGGCGGAAGCGTCGGTTCAGGTCGCGAATCGCCGCGTCGGTCGTCAGCAGCACGGTTACCTGTCCGCTCAGACCGACAATCTCCTGCGCCAGAGCGAGAAATCGCTTCAGCGTTTGCGGCGTTGGCGCCCGCTCGGCCCACGGCAGCGCGCTGCGGATCCAGCCTGTGCGCGGCGAATCGGTCTTGGATTCAGGCGCACGGCCACCGCCGCTGTCAACGGGCAGCCCCGAAAGCCGGGCTTGCCGCCGGGAGGGGCCAAGGTTCAGTTCTGGATCGATGAGAATCATCGTGCGCGGGGCGGCGGCTCCTGCGTGGCCCCGGAATGACTACGATTCTACGTGAAACGCGTGCCTACTGCGGCTTCGCCGTCTTCAACGTCTGCCCCTCGGCGTGGCCTTCGCTTTGCGCAGCGCCGACCTGAATCTCGTCGCCCAGCGCCAGCGGCAGCTCCTGCTGCTGCGGCTTGGCGCTTTCGTAGGCGCGCACGATGCGCTGGATCAGCGGATGACGCACCACGTCGGAATCCTCGAAGTGGCAGAACACGATGCCCTCCACGCCGTTGAGCACGTTGATCGCGTCCAGCAATCCCGACTTGCGCGGATTGGGCAGGTCGATCTGCGTGATGTCGCCGGTGATCACGGCCTTCGAGTTGTTGCCCATGCGCGTCAGGAACATCTTCATCTGCTCGACGGTCGTGTTCTGCGCCTCGTCGAGGATGATGAACGCGTCGTTCAGCGTGCGGCCGCGCATGAAGGCCAGCGGCGCCACCTCGATGATGTTGCGTTCGAGCATCCGGTCGACCTTCTCGATATCGAGCATGTCGAACAAGGCGTCGTAGAGCGGGCGCAGGTAGGGGTCAACCTTTTCCTGCAGCGTGCCGGGCAGAAAGCCCAGCCGCTCGCCGGCCTCGACCGCGGGGCGCACCAGTACGATGCGGCTCACGCGCTTCGCATTGATCGCGGCCACGGCCATGGCCACGGCCAGATAGGTCTTGCCGGTGCCCGCCGGGCCCACGCCGAAGATCATGTCGTTCTGTTCGATGGCTTCGAGATAGCGGCGCTGGTTGAGCGAGCGCGGCTGCACGGCGCGCTTGATGCCCACCGATCGCTGCTTGCCGGCGTCGGCCACGGAGCGTAGCGTTGCGGCAGGATCGGCGACGACCAACCGCAGCATTCCGTTCAGCTCGCCGTTGTGGGGGTTCACCCCCTGGCGGCGTAGCGACTCGAAGTCCTCGAAGATGCGCCGGACGCGGACCACGCTGGCTTCGGGGCCTTCCACGTGCACGGCGTCGGAGCGGAGGTCGATGCGAACGCCGAGCGAGTCTTCCATCAGCCTGAGGTTTTCATCGCGGGTCCCGAACAGGGGCTCAAGGTTGGGCGTGATCTCCAGAGCGATCTTCAAAGGGTTCAACGTCCTCCGGGACGGCGGATGCGGTTGGGGGTGAACCGGCAGCGCCCCCGAAAGGCCGCTGCCGGCCGGTTGGTGAGTGAGTGATCGACAAACGACGCGGCAAACGTGAGCGCCGGCCGGCCTCGCCAGGAGATGTGCACGCACGCGCCCCGGCGGGGCGCTGGCAGGCAAACGGCTTGTTTTGAAGGGAGCCAAAGAGCGCAAGGCGAACCCAAGTCCAACTTCCAGGCTGCCTCGCGGAACCGCGGGTTGGGGTCGTGTACCAAATCTAGTATTGCCACAGTAGCGCGGGCGGGACGGCCCGTCAACCGGCACTCCATTACTTTTGATTCATTGGTTGTCATCGGAGATACGGGGTGCGCCTGCGGGCCTGGCCAAACGCCAGGTTCCCGTCTCCAGCCTCCGGCGGGACACCGCCGAAAAGACGCTCCGGACCGGCGCTCCGCTCCCATCCGATACACTGCATTCAATCTCTTTTCGATCGGCGCTGAGGAAGCTCGCGGATGTCCGCACTCTATATTGTTGTTCTGGTTGCCATTGCCGCCACGCTGCTGACGGTGGCCGTCTACCGTGCCTTCAAGGTGAAGACCAAGGCCGATTACCTGGTGGCCGGCCGCTCGCTCCCAGCCGTCGTTCTCGTGCTCACTTTGCTCACCTCGTGGGTCGGCGCGGGGTCGCTCTTCGCCGGCGCCGAAAACGCCTACAAGAACGGATTCGCCGCCCTGTGGCAGCCGGCCGGCGGATGGCTGGGCCTTCTGCTCA
>JBEKUS010000213.1:0-3085 GCA_049514795.1 Occallatibacter sp. | reverse complement strand
CTTAACAGGGCTCTGCTTCCAGAGCAACTGGCTTCCTACCGATTGCTCAATTCTCCAGCTTGATCTTTGCGAGGTTGCGGATTGCTGCGATGTCCTTTGCCGTAACTTCGACCCGGATACCGGTGCCTTCGGGATACTTCGGGGCGACGGCGATGAGGTCCTGGATGCGCTTGGGCCAAGCGGACTTGCGGACTGCCTGAAAGGCTTTCTCGCCAAAGATGAGGGCGACGCGAAAGCTGCCGGCGCAGGGGCCAAAATGAACGATGTTGCGCTTCGCCTTTTGCAGGCGGAAGCCCCACCCCATCTTGAGCGAGTAAAACTTCCATTCCGGCACGAGATCCGGGCAGTCGGAGATCAGCGCGGACACCAGTTGGTCCCAGAGCGGCTTCGCGGCCCCCAGGGCGGCGGCCAGATCAGCGTCTGCGGGTTGTACTTTCTTCCCAATAAAGGCGTTCGGCGCGAGGACTTCCTGCTTGGGCTTAGCGGCGACTTTCATCGTTCCTGCCTTTCCGTTTGCAGTTGTACACCGGGAACAACGATTGGGAAAGGAAAATCTGGATTCCAGGCACGTGTTTTAGGAGCGTGGGCAGAGCACATAGCGCCGGCTCATTTCCCCGCGAAGGGATCGGGAACGGGCTGGGCGCTCACGATCCAGGCGGTGTAGATCATGTCGCGCAACATGCTGGCGCCCGCGGCGAGGCGCTCGGCGGTGAATGCGCGCGACTCGGGCGTGCCAGCGCCGTTGAAGGCGCCGGCCTTATCGAACTGGTAGACCTTCTCGACGAAGGCGGCCGAGTGGCGCAGGTAGGCGAGGTAGGCGTCGAACATATCGCCGTCGATGACCTTGGGCGGCGTCATCCTGGCCTGCACGTCGGACATGTGGATGTTGGCGGCGACGAATGGGCCTTCGAACTGGTGGTGAATCTTGTGTTCGGTGGTGTAGCCGTTGGGATTGGAGCCGGTCCAGCCGTTGTAGTTCACGGTGACGTGAAGGGGCTGCGAGCCGTCGGCGACGTAGTGGCCGAGCCAGCCGGCGTAGAAGAGGATGGCCGCTTCGACGGGCCTGGTGTCCTTGCCGGCGGCGTGGAGAGCGCGGTACTCGCGCATGGCGGCCTTGAGGCGCTCCCAGACCTCGTCGGCCTCCCAGGGCTGGAGGCCGATCTTCTCGGGCCGCTGGCCGGCGGCGAAGACCTTGGCCTCGAAGTCGAGGCGCTTGTGGGGCAGGGGCGCGAAGGCGTCGGCGAGTTCCAGGTCGATGAAATGCTCGGGGGCCTGGGCGGCGTTGAGCTCAGGCTCGGCGGGCGAGCGCCAGCGGTCGGGCTCGGGGCCGAGGTACTCGACCTCGTCGATCGCCGCGGGCGAGCGCAAAAACGCGGGGACATCGGCCGGCAGCGCCGACGCGGCCAGACGGTTGGCCATGCGATGGCCGTCGTTCTCCCAGGCGCGGGCGAAGGAAGCCGAGAGGACCAGGCTGAAAAGAACGGTTGAAGGAAGAACGAAGCGGAAGGCGCGGGAGACGGGAATTCGGCGGAACATGGAGCCAGTATACGGCGGGGCCAGGTTCCGCGGGCCTCTTGCGCCCGCGGTGCGCCAAGGGGGTTGAGATGAGGGGCGCGGACCGGGGCGTGCTGTGCGGGTAACTGGAACGGCTCACCCCTCCGGACGGGACATCGATTTGGCTAGAGAGACTGAAATCAAACGAATATACTACGTGCGAATCGATTCTTCTCGCGCAAATCGCCGATATTTAAGGCAGAGTACGGGGTGCACGAGGCCGGGAGCGCGAGGAGGGGGACCGTCGCGCCCGCCTAAACTTGTTCCAATCGTCAGAGCCAGACCGCCGATGTGATGGACGGCGCTGCAGTTGGGCAGACGGGCACCGGAGGGAGAGGTCAGAACCGATGGAAGTGCGGCCAAAGGAAGAGGGACGGGACGAACCTTCGCAGGCTGCTGCACCGCGGGTGACAATCTCGCAGCTCTGGTTGCTTCTTCCCTACTCGATTGTGGTGCTTTCGGTGGGCGCCGCACTGGCTCACGCATTCCCGAATTTCCGGTGGGAATCCATGCCGATCGTGGCGGCGGTGATCGCCACAGGGCTGTTTGCGATTCTCCTGAACCGTCTATTGCTTCGTCCCGAGGCCGAGCAAGCCCCTGGGCCGATCGGCGAAGGCCTGAGGGAGTTGCTGGATTCGGCCGGACCAGCGGTGGTGGCGATCGACCTGGAGGGAAGGCTGATCTACTGCAATCCGGCGACCGAGCGGTTGCTGGGCTACCGGGCAGTGGACCTGATGAGCCTGTGGGGGACGGTGGCGGTTCTGGCGCCCGGCGAAACGGACCGGCTGCTGGCGGAGTTTCAGAATCTCTGCCGGATCGAGCGGGCGCAACCGGCGACGTGGCCCAGCCGGATGGAGATGTATCTAGAGTGCGTGCGCACGCTGCCGCCGAGCATGGTGCCGAGCTTCGACGCCAAGATGCTGCGCAAGGACGGTTTGACGCTGCCGGCGAAGCTGCACGTCTCGGCGCTGCGCGACACGGCAGGCGAGCTGACGGGCACGGTGGTTGTGGCCATGGACCAGCGCGGCGAGCTGGACCGGGAGCAGGCGCAGTTCGAGTCGCAGGAGCGGTTGCGCGACCTGATCGAAAACGCCAGCGAGATGATCGCCACGCTGAGCCCCTCCGGGCAGTTTCTGAACGCCAACCCGGCGTGGCAACGCAGCTTCGGCCTGGATACCGATGCGCTGCAGAGTCTCGGCGCGTTCCAGCATCTGTTTTCGGAGGATGCGCGGGGCGAGGCGGCGGCGCTGTTCCGGCGGGCGCTGGATGGCGAGACGGTGGAACGGGCGCCGCTGCGCCACCACACGCCGGACGGCCGGACGATGGAGCTGGAGCTGAGCCTGAGCCGGCGGCAGAAGACCGGCGTGCCGCTGGCGGTGCGATGCTTGCTTCGCGATGTGACCAAGCAGAGACAGCGCGAGAACCGGCTGGCGCTGCAAGTGACGGTGAGCCAGATCTTGGGCGAGAACGCGCCCGGCGAATCGGCGGCGATGCGCATTCTGGAGGCGCTGTGCCAGTCGCAGGGATGGGA
>JBEKUS010000212.1:0-3341 GCA_049514795.1 Occallatibacter sp. | reverse complement strand
CGGCTCCAGCTTGCCTGAGTGGCCCACCATGTCGGCGTTAGCGAAGTTTACCACGATCAGGTCGAATGCGGTGTCGTTCACAGCCTTCACCACTGCGTCGGCGATGGCTTCGGCCTTCATCTCGGGCGCCAGGTCGTAGGTGGCCACCTTCAATGACGGAATCAGGATGCGCTCCTCGCCGGGGAATGGCTGCTCGATGCCGCCGTTGAAAAAGTATGTGACATGAGCGAACTTCTCGGTCTCGGCCACGCGCAGGTTGCGCATGTGGTGCTGCGCCAACAGGTTCGCCAGGATGTTGTCCAGCGACTCCGGCGGCATAACGACCGGCAACTCGTAGAGCTTGTCGTACTGCGTCATACAGAGGTAGTGCAGCTTCTTCGGAATCTCGCTGCGGGGAATGGTCTGGTCGAGCCCTTCCCACATCTCCAGGTCGCGCCCGCCCTGCTTGTTCAATCCGCTCTCGCGCGTCAGCACGCGCGTGATCTGCCGCGCGCGGTCGGCGCGGAAATTGATGTTGATGCACACATCGTCGTCACGGATCTGGCCCACCGGCTTGCCCGCAGCGTCGGTCACCACGAACGGCACCAGGAACTCGTCGGTCATCCCGGCGTTGTAACACTCCTTGATGCGCTTGACGGCGTCGGGATAGGCGCCGCCCTCGGCCTTGCCGTTCACCATCGCGTCGAATGCCTTGCGCTCGCGCTCCCAGCGCTTGTCGCGGTCCATGGCGTAGTAGCGGCCGTTGATCGTGGCCACCTTGCCCACGCCGTACTCGCGCATCTTCTGCTCCAGCTTTGCGATGTAGTCCGCCCCGGAGTCGGGCGGCGTATCGCGGCCGTCCATGAAGCCGTGCACGAAGACCCGCGTCAGTCCGTACTCGCGCGCGATGCGCAGCAGCGCGTAGAGATGCTCCTGGTGCGAGTGCACTCCGCCGTCCGAGATCAGGCCGAACAGATGCAGTTGCCGCCCGCCTTCCTGAGCCCGCTTCATCGCCTGCACGATCGTGGGGATTCGAAAGAACTCGCCCGACGCGATCGACGCGTCGATGCGCGTGATATCCATCTGCACCACGCGGCCCGCGCCGATGTTCATGTGGCCGACTTCGCTGTTGCCCATCTGGCCGTGAGGCAGGCCCACGAAGCTCTCCGAGGCCTGGATCAGCGTATTGGGAAACTCCCTGAGCAGCTTGTCGTAGGCCGGCTTGCGGGCCAGCGCGATCGCATTGTTGGCGGTTTCGGCCCGGTATCCCCAGCCATCGAGGATGGTCAGAACAAGAGGACGCTTTTGATTGCCCATACCTCCATTATTAACGATGAGCCGAGCACACGCGGGCGAGATGCGGCCGCGAAATCGACGACAAAAAAAGAACAGGTGGCATTTCCTTCTCTGGGAAATGCCACCCGCTGGTTCGCCGGCCGGTTCATGAGCGGAGTTACTCGTTGTAATTCAGGCTCTCGAGTCCGAGATAGACCGCGCCGGCGCCCAGCTCCTCCTCGATGCGCAGTAACTGGTTGTACTTGGCGATGCGGTCGGTGCGGCTCGCCGATCCGGTCTTGATCTGTCCCACGCCGGTGGCCACGGCCAGGTCGGCGATGAACGTATCCTCGGTTTCGCCGGAACGATGCGAGATGACCGAGGTGTAGCTGTAGCGGCGGCCGAGCTCGATCGCTTCCAGCGTCTCGGTGACCGTGCCGATCTGATTCACCTTGATCAGGATCGAGTTGGCCACGCCCTCCTCGATGCCCCGCTGCAGGCGCTTGGTGTTGGTCACGAAAATGTCGTCGCCGACCAACTGAATGCGCCCGCCGAGCTTGTCGGTCATCAGACGCCAGCCTTCCCAGTCATCCTCGGCCAGGCCGTCCTCGAGCGAGACGATGGGATACTGACGCGTCCAGTTGTCCCAGTAGCCGACCATCTCCGCGCTGGTCAGCTCGCGCTTGTCGCTCTTCTTGAAGACGTACTTCTTCTTCTCCGCGTCGTAGAACTCGCTCGACGCCGGATCGAGCGCAATGGCGATCTGCTCGCCGGGCTTGTAGCCGGCCAGCTCGATGGCCTCGAGGATCAGCTCGACCGCTTCGTGGTTTGCCTTGAGCGACGGCGCAAACCCGCCCTCGTCGCCCACCGCCGTGTTGTAGCCCCTCTTCTTCAGCACGCCCTTCAGCGTGTGGAAGGTCTCTGCCGCCCAGCGTAGCGCCTCGCTGAAGCGCTCCGCGCCGACGGGCATGATCATGAACTCCTGGAAGTCGACGTTCGAATCGGCATGCGCGCCGCCGTTCAGCACGTTGAGCATCGGAGTGGGCAGCACGCTGGCGTTGACGCCGCCGAGGTAGCGATAGAGCGGAACCTCGAGCGTCTGCGCCACGGCCCGCGCCGCGGCCATCGAAACGGCCAGAATGGCGTTGGCGCCCAGCTTGCTCTTGTTTGGCGTTCCATCCAGCTCGATCATGGTCCTATCGAGCGTCCGCTGGTTGGCCGCATCCATGCCCTCCAGCTCCGGCGCAATCACGGTCTCCACGTTGGCTACGGCTTGCAGCACGCCCTTGCCGAGGTAGTGGCTCTTGTCGCCGTCGCGCAGCTCCACGGCCTCATGCTCGCCAGTCGAAGCGCCCGAGGGCACAATGGCGCGGCCCAGCGCGCCGCTCTCCAAAACCACATCCGCTTCCACCGTCGGGTTGCCGCGCGAATCCAGGACCTCACGGGCACTTATGGCAACAATCTCAGTCATTTCGCTCCTCACAATGTGGTGCTGCAGCCGGTCGTTCAGTTGGGGACGGCGATCCACGGCAAGGGCCTCTCCGGCAGCGCTTTGAATGATATTCAAAAGCCCTTGCGCGCGCACAAAAATTCGGCTCCGTCCAACAGGAAGTTCATGCAGAAGAACTGCTGTGTCCGTACGGATTCTAGCAAACCCGGCGCGACCGCGCCGTGTGGCGGCGGTCACAAGCCGGAGGCCATTCCCGTTGCGGCGCGGCGATTACCCTCTTGATTCTTGGCGGCCAAGGCACTACCGCGCCGCTTGCCAAACCAGCACTTTCCGTGGCGCGCTACGCTGGTTTCTGAGCGGTTCCGCGCGGGAAATTTGCGGGCAGCGGCGGTGGGCGCGGAACTTTTTGCGAGCGCCAGGGTCTAAGACAGGCAAGGAGCTCTTTGCTCGCGAGCTGACCAGTAGCCTCGGCGGCGAATCTTCCCCGCCGGGCCGGAAGGAGATCGGGATGAAGCGGACCATTCTTGTCTACGCCGTGCTAGCCGCCGCCACGGTTGCGCTGGCGGCGCAGGCCGGCCAGTCGAACCCCTACCAGGGCACATCGAACCCTCCGCCCGATAGCACGATCACCACACCG
>JBEKUS010000211.1:0-3344 GCA_049514795.1 Occallatibacter sp. | reverse complement strand
GCTCCATGCCCGCGAGGAAGCGGACACTCGGCACCATGGGCGTGCGGCGCGCCTGGCCTTCGCTGGTGACGGTTGCCGTGCCATCGGGTCCCACATTGACGGTTCCGTCGCGGCCCGCTCCCACGGCGCCGGCCTGGAACTGGAAGTAGGCTGTTCCGGGACCGCTGGCCTTGAGCGTGCCGACAAGCTTGACCGGGACCGGGCACACGCCGGTGTAGTGCATGGGCGTGACCTGAAGCGAAACGGAGGTGACGCGCACGTTGCCTGCTGGGGGCGGAGCGATCGGAATGGGTTGCGGCGTGGGGATTCTCAAGGGCGCGGTGGAGGCTGTGCCGGTGCAGGTGATGGTGAAGTCGGTGTTGTTGGAGCCTTTCATGAACGCATCGCGCTTGCCGGAGGCGTCCTCGCCGATGGCTTCGAGGATTGCGCCGACACCGATCTGATTGCCGAAGCCGGGCTCGGGATGATTGAAGGTGACGACGTGACTCACGGTTTTGGCGCCCGCCGCCGTGAAGGCGACCGTGTTGCCAGGCTCCATTTTGCCCACGCCGAACTGATAGAAAACCCTTCCGGGTCCGTCGACGGTAATGTTTCCCGTAAGTCGGATGTTGACCGGGCAGGGACCGGAGTAGTTGGGAACGGACTGCAGCGTGACAGCGGTGACGTTGGTGGTGGGCCTGGAGGCGGATTCGCCCGTGCCGAACTCGGCCCGCACGCCGGTGGCGGTGGCTTCGCCGCCGACGGCTTTGCAGCCGGCGGGAGGCGCGAAAGCGGAGGCCGGCGGCTTGGCGAAGCTGAGCTGCTTGACTTCGAGCATCGTGGTAGCCGCGCCGCCGGGCGGGAGCATGATCTCCTTGACGGGGAAGCCGCCGGGATCGGCGATCCACGCGGTGACTTTCATCTGATCGGTGCTCATTTCCATGACTTTGGCGGGGATTCCGTTCACTGTCTCCCTGCGCAGCAGCGTGGCGTGGCCGAGGAAATCCTTCATCGAATCGGCGGAAGCGGTGATGACGTCGAACTCGTCGGGCACGGCGGGCGAGGTGTAGGTCATTACCGTGCAAGGCACGGAGGGATCGCTGACGAGCTGAGTGTAGATCTTGTGCGCCTGGAAATCGTAGAGGATATGGTTGTGGAATTCCTTGGTGCGGCCGGGGCCGACAGGCAGGATCTGGTCGATGGCCTCCCTAGGGCCGTCGCGAACGACTTTGACGATGGAAGGCCCCATGAGACTCATGGCGGGGTCCTGCGTGTAGGAGTAAGTCTGCGGGGCTTGAGGGAAGAGCGACGCCGCGAACGCGCAAAGAACGATGGACGGCGCCAGACAGGGGACTTGCGAACGGCGCATGAAGGAATCCTCCTCGGTGTGGAAACTGCAGAGATGGTATCACCGCCGGATGCAGGCGGCTTGGGGTTTGTGGCGCGGGAAGACGCGAAAGGCCGAAGGGTGCGGAGATCGAGGGGTAGCAAGGGAACGGCGTGGCCGATGAGGGCTGAGGCGGTTGGGCAAGCCAGCGCCTCGATGGGGGCGAATCTCCGGGGCGAACAGAGCGTCCCGTCCGCGCAGAATGGCCGTTATTGCGCCGCTTTCCGGAGAGATGTTACACTTCGGGCCACTCAACAAGCCGACAACCAGAGGAGAGTGAAATGAGGGTCCGAAGTGGATTCATTATCTTGGCTGGCCTTATCATTCCGTGGCTCGCGTCCCCCGGGGCGCTGGGACAAGGCGCGACCGCAAGCTTCCAGATCCAGGTGAATGGAGTGGCAATCCTCCCTCACATTGGAGCGCGCTACGTCACCATGAAGCAGATTCAGGGTAACGATTGGCAAGCCTGGGGAATGGACGAAGGAAGCGCTGTTACCGAAGAGGTGGTTAGCGTACCAAAGAACTTTGGACGGAAGTGGGTCGAAGTCCTGGCGCAGATTGAGAACACGAGCACAACCTCCGGCCGATTCCAAGTCGCTACGCCGTCGCTTATCGTGGGTGGGGGAAAGAAGATCGAGGCGTGGGAGTACCTTCTTGCGGAAATGTCAGAATACGATGGACTGGTTCGGCTACTCCAGCTCTCGCAGACACCACCCGTGGGTAACACCGTGCACTTGAAGGTGGGCGGAAAGGCCTACTGCGATTTCGCAGGCCAGCAGAAGACATGGGTCATCGCGATCTTTCAGGTCCCGGCCGGGCAATCGGAGGGGACGCTGGTCCTGGGAGACTATCCTGGTGTGCCGGTGAAGATCCCCGCAGGGAAGGGTGCGGACTAGAGACAGCTTCACAAGCGGATTCGAATCTCTCCTGCGGCAGCCCCAGGGGCACGCACACTCGCGACTGTTCAACCGATTTCGGCGTCGGGACAGCGGGCTTCGGCGGATCGAATGCCGAGAATCTCGACTTCGAGGCCGCCGAAGTCGGGGTGGTCGTTCTCGCGGATGCGGTAGGCGAGATCGATGAGCGAGCCCTGCTCGAGGTGGAGCTCCATGGCGCACTCGGCGAGGTTCCAGCCGACGGCACGGATGGAACTCGAAGGCGCGACGCTCAAGGGCAAGCGGGGCGGGGAGCCATTGGGCGAGGGAGCCGATTCCTGCGCGAGATCGAGGCGGAGATGGCGGGCCTTCATGATGCGTGGCGCGGTGAGCAGGCGCGCGCTTCGGGCGAGGAAGATGGGTTCGGGATTGCCGTGGCCGACGGGCTCGAGCTTGCGCAGGAACCCGGCGAGGACGGGCGTGATGCGGTCAAGCGGCAGCTCGGCGTGGATGCGGAGGAGGCGCGCGGGCTGGCGGGCGGCCAGGTGCTGCTCGGCGTAGGCGCGCAGACGGCGCTTGAGTTCGGGCAGCTTTTCGGCGGGCATGGCGAAGCCGACGGCGAAGGCGTGGCCGCCGAAGCGAGTGAAGAGATCGGCGCAGGACTCGATGGCGGCGAGCAGGGCGAAGCCGTCGACGGAGCGGCCGGAGCCGTGGGCGATGCCGTCCTCGACGCTGACGACGATGGCGGGTTTGGCGGTGCGCTCGACGACGCGTGAGGCGAGGATGCCGATGACGCCACGGTGCCAGCCGTCGCCGTCGACGAGGAGCAAGCGGTCAGCGGCGATTTCGGCGTCGGATGCGAGGCGGGCCTCGATGGCGACGAGCGCGGCGGCCTCAACGTCGCGGCGCTCGCGGTTGAGGCGCTCGAGCTTGGCGGCGAGATCGGCGGCGCGGTGCGAGTCGCGCGTAGAGAAAAGCTCAACGACGTCGCTGGCGACGTCCATGCGGCCGGCTGCGTTGATGCGCGGGGCGAGGCGGAAGGCGACATCGTAGCCGGTGAGTTGTTTGCTGGCGGGGTCGAGCGCGGCGGCGGCGAAGAGCGC
>JBEKUS010000210.1:0-3625 GCA_049514795.1 Occallatibacter sp. | reverse complement strand
CGAGAAGCGCGAGGCGAAAAGTGCGAGCGGATTGTGGTGTCGCGCCCCAACGCGCTACCGGATCGTTTTGAGCGCGCCGCGGAACAGCCCGTCGAAATCGGCGGCGAGCGCCTTGTCCTTCGCAATCGCCTGCTCGATAGCCTTTTCGGCCGCCGCGCGCTGGTAGCCGAGGTTGACGAGCGCGGAGAGCACATCGTCAACTGCCGGGCCTGCGACGGCCTGCTGCACGGGCGCAACGGCGAAGTCGTCGAGTTTGTCCTTGAGCTCGACCACGAGCCGCTCGGCCAGTTTCTTGCCCACGCCGGGAATGCGCGTGAGCTGCGTGTGGTCCTGCCCGCGGATGGCCTGCACAGTCCGTTCGACTGAAAGCCCGCTTAGAATCTTGATCGCCAGCTTCGGCCCTACGGCGCTCACCGTGATGAGGCGCTCGAAGAGCCGCTTCTCGTCTCGATCGAGAAAGCCGAAGAGTGCGATCTGGTCGTCCGAGACCTGCGTGTGAATGTGCAGCGCGGTCTCGGCGCCTACGGAGGGCAGCGCAGTAAATGTGGGCACAGAGATGGCGACGTCGTATCCGACGCCCCCGGCCTCGACGATGGCCTGGCCGGGCTGCTTGAAGATGAGCTTGCCGTGCAGGTGAGCGATCATTTGCGCCTATTGTAGAATCCCCATCCGCTTCGCCACGCGCTCCATGGTTTCGAGCGCCTGGTCGAGCTGCGGTCGCGTATGCTCACTGGTGAGGATGGCGCGGATGCGCGCCTTGCCCTCGGGCACCGTCGGGAACGCGATCCCGGTCGCCATCACGCCCGCGTCGAAAAGCGCCCGCGAGAATTCCATGACGGCTCGGCCCTCGCCCACGATGATCGGCGTGATCGGCGTCTCGGTGGCGGGCGTGTTGATGCCGCCGATGTTGAAACCGATGCGTTTGAGTTCGCCCTGGAAGTAACGCGTGTTCGACCACAGGCGCAGAATCCGCTCCGGCTCCTTCTCTAGAATGTCGAAGGCCGCGATGCACGTGGCCGCAACCGACGGCGGATGCGAGGTGGAGAACAGAAACGGCCGCGCGCGGTGGTAGAGGTAGTCGATCAGGTCCCTCGATCCGCACACGTACCCGCCCAGCGCTCCGATGGCCTTCGAGAGCGTGCCCACCTGCACATCCACGCGCCCGTGCATGCCGAAGTGGTCGACCGACCCGCGGCCGTTGCGGCCCAGCACGCCAGAAGCATGAGCGTCGTCGACCATCATGATGGCGCCGTACTTCTCGGCCAGCGCGGCTAGCTTGTCCACGGGGCCGATGTCGCCGTCCATCGAGAAGACGCCGTCGGTGATAACGAGCTTCCGGCCGGGCTCCGAGGCAAGCTGCTGGAGAAGCTCCTCGCAGTGCGCCACGTCCTTGTGCCGGAAGACCTTGATGGTCGCCCGCGACAGCCGCGCGCCGTCGATGATCGAGGCGTGGTTCAGCTCGTCGGAGAGAATGAAGTCCTCTTTGCCGAGGATCGCGCTCACCGTTCCGGCGTTGGCCGTGAAGCCGCTCTGGAAGACCACGCAGGCTTCGACGTTCTTGAAGCGCGCGATCTTCTCCTCGAGATCCATGTGGATGCGCATGGTCCCGGCGATGGTGCGCACGGCGCCCGAGCCCACGCCGAACTTCCGCGTGGCGTCGATAGCCGCCTCGATCAGCCGGGGATCGTTCGCCAGCCCTAGATAGTTGTTGCTGGCCAAGTTGATGACCTCGCGGCCGTCGTAGTGGCAGACCGGCGCCTGCTGGTCGTCGAGCACACGAAGCCGGAAATGGGTGCCCTTGGCGCGGAGTTCGTCGAGGACCTGGGTGAGGTGGGTGAGCTGCGGGCGGGACGTGGCCTCTGTCATCGGGATGCACCTCAAACAAGAAGCATAGCGCGGCGATCCCGACCGGCGCGGTAGCCCGTCGAATCAGCAAGACGCACATCCTCTGGTTTTGCTTTGGCCGGCCAGACAGAGACTTCGTCAAGGAAGCGGCATGCCTGCTCAACTGGCGAAGGTGCTTGCGGTATCGATCTTTTTCGTCACGCTTTTTGACCGTGCTGGGTAGCTGCCTTAGTACAGTAGACTCAAGATATTGTGGTTTTCGGGTCTGAGCTTGAGGCTGTGCCTGATTATCCAGGCACTTGGCAGCAGTTTCGTGCGTGGTTTCCCGACGAGAAGGCGTGCGTTGCTTACCTGGAGCGCCTGCGCTGGCCGGCAGGTTTTCACTGCCCAGGATGCGGCGGAGAGAAGGGTTGGCGGCTCGGCGATGGCGATTGGGCATGTTCGCATTGCGCGCGCAAGGTGTCGGTCACGGCGGGCACGATCTTCGATCGCAGCCGGATTCCGTTGTCCGACTGGTTCACCGCCATCTGGTTTATGACCAACCAGAAGCATGGCATCAGCGCTCTGGGCCTGCAACGATTGTTGGGTCTGGGCAGCTATCAGACCGCCTGGACGATGCTGCGGAAATTACGCTCAGCCACGGTACGCCGGGGCCGGCAGAGGCTCTCGGGGGCCGTGGAGGTGGATGAGACCTACGTTGGCGGCATCGAGCAAGGCAGGACGGGCCGCGGTGTGGAGCAGAAGTTCATCGTGGTCATCGCCATCGAAGTACTTGATCCCAAGGGTTTTGGGCGTGTGCGGCTACGGCGCCTCGAGGACGTTTCCTCGGCCAGCCTAACCGCTTTTGTTCGCTATGCGGTCGAGCCGGGGTCGGAGGTTCGCACCGACAGTTGGAAGGGCTATCAGAGCTTGGCCAAGAAGAACTACCTTCATCGTCCCATCAACCTGTCGGCCACGGGCGATCCGGCGCACGTCGTCATGCCGGGCGTCCATATGGTGGCAGCATTGCTCAAGCGCTGGCTGCTCGGAACCCATCACGGCTCGATCACCGCCGCGCATCTGAACGCCTATCTGGACGAGTTCGCGTTTCGCTTTAACCGCCGCAAATCGCGCCGCCGGGGAGTGCTCTTCTATCGACTGCTACAGAATGCCGTCATCACTAAGCCGAAACGCTTTCGGCCCTCCCGGGTTGGCTCGCATACCGGAAAACACAACCGGTAGGGGTCACTGTACTAAGGCAGCTACCCAGCTTGACCGTTTTTGACCGCGATTTTCGCGGTGTTTTGTTGAATCGAAACGAGTTAACCTAGAAAATATACCCCCCGGGGGTATACAGAAAAAGCAGTTAAATAATTTCCGTTCGACGAGCCTCCATTTGCGGCAGCCCCGAAGAATTTAAGGCGGTTCTCCTGCAACATTGTGACCTTTCCGGCGTATTTCGAGGTGGCTTTTTCTTGGTGAAGAGGCCACTTGACGATTGCGCCTTGGTCTACTCGTGCGGGAGAACCGCGCGCGCGCCGGTTTGCCGCGGCACAAAAGCCTAAATTGGATGCTTACGGATTGAGTATGCGCCAAGGCACGGAAATCTCCTGCAAGATTGGCGGATTTCTTTTGCGTTGTGTTTGCAGCGGGTTACGGGCGGGCTGGCGCCGGCGAGGGGGTACGGACCGGTCACATTCCTGACATTTTGAACCGGGGACATATCTGACACTGCTTCGAGGCGATGAGGACGTAAAAACGAGCTCATGGCCTGGAAAACGAGCAGTGCGATGGAAGAGAA
>JBEKUS010000209.1:0-3644 GCA_049514795.1 Occallatibacter sp. | reverse complement strand
GCCGTCGGTGACGGCCTGCGGATCGGCCATCGAGTAGCGGGTCCCGCGCACGGGATCGAGGAAGCTATTGGCGACCAGGCCGTGGTGCTCGGGATAGAGGCCAGTGACGATGGTGTAGTGGTTGGGGAAGGTGAGCGAAGGATAGCTGGGCAGCATTCCCCCGGGCGCCCAGACGCCCTGCTTGGCGAGCGCGAGGAGGTGCGTGGCGTTGTCGCGCTTGGCGTAGTCCCAGCGGAAGCCGTCGAGCGAGACGAGCACGACATAGTGCTGGCTCTGGGCCCAGGCGGAGTTCGGGCCGTGGTCGATGTGGGTGACCGGAAGCGATGGGCTGAGGCCGGGCGCCTGGCCCAAGAGAATCCGCGGAGATGCGGCGAGGCCGAGGGCCAGCAGAGCGGAGAGAACGATACGCGCCAAGGCGCGAAGTCGCATGGGAGCACCTCGGAATCAGGGTATCGCATGGAGCGGAGCAGAAGCAGGATTCGGGACAGCGTTGGCAAGTCGGCAAGTCAGCGAGTCGGCAAGTCGACGGCTCGGCGGAGAACGATTCAGCCGAACACGCGCGCCCAGAGCATCCACGCGAGGCCGGCGGCGAGGATGGAGAGCTTCTTGACGAGCGGCACGCGGGCGCGGCGGGTGAAGACGTCGTAGTGGGCGCGCTCGATGCGCTTGAGCAGCGAGTGATAGATGGTGACGAGCACCCACAGCGCGGGACGGCTCGCGGGGTCGATGAGCGGCATGAGGTAGCGTGTTGCGCGGTAGTAGCGCTCCGCGAGGCGCGCGATGGCGGCGAAGAGTTGGCGCTGGTTGGCGGTGGGCGGGGCGTTCTTCCGCCGGTACAGCAGCGAATCGAGAGTCACTCTGTGGTGCGCGAGTTCCTTGAGCGGCAGGTAGACGCGCTTGCGTCCGGCATCCTCGGCCACATCGCGCAGGATGTTCGTCAACTGGAATGCGACGCCGACTTCCTCGGCGAGCTTATTGGCGCGAAGATCGGTATAGCCGAAGATGCGAATGCAAACCAGGCCCACGACCGAAGCGACCAGGTAGCAGTAGTGGTAGAGCTCGTGAAAGGTCGCGTAGGTGTCCGGCTTGCCATCGGGGTTGTGGTCGAGGTCGAGAGTGACGCCGGCGACGAGCTCGTCGAGCAGATGGAGCGGGATTTCGAAGCGCTGGACGGCGTCGCGCACGGCCAGGAACACCGGATCGCCGGTGGTTGCGCCTTTCGCCGCCTCGTGCCACGCTTTGAGCCACACATGGATGCGGCGCCGGCGCTCTTCGCGCGGCTGGCTCTCGTCGTCGGCCAGGTCGTCGGCCTGGCGCATGAAGGCATAGATGGCGCAGATGGCGTTGCGGCGCCGGGCGGGAAGCGCAACGAAGGCGTAGTAGAAGTTTCTGGCCTCGCGCCGGGCGATTGCGCGGCAAGTCTGGTAAGCGCGGGCCAGAACCCGTTCGCGCGATGGAGCGGTGTGTGTCAAGCCGTCGGTCCTGCGGTTCGAGGGCGAAGCCGGAGAAACGGCAGCGCCTTGCCGCCCAAGGCACGGACGGCGAGCGCGAGCTTGGTGCGTCTGGAAATCGCCGGTCTCGCGCTCAGTACATCGTAATTGCGGCGTTCGATGGCGCGCAAAACCTCAAGGCCTCCGCGGCTGAAGAGATCGAGGTCGAGGGCGAGGTCGCGGTTCACCCTGCCGATGAGGGGCATGCCCTGCTCGAAGAGAGCGCGCGCGGTATCGACCTCGTAGCGCATGAGAGCGCGGAACTCTTGAGTCGCGGCTCCCCGCTCGATGATTTCATCGGTGACGCCGAAGCGGCGCATGTCCTGCTGCGGCAGATAGACGCGGCCTTTGGCGAAGTCGACGCGCACGTCCTGCCAGAAGTTGGCCAGTTGCAGCGCGGAGCAGGTGGCGTCGGAAAGGCGGAAGTTCTCGTCGCTAACCTCGCCGCAGGCGTAGAGCACGAGCCTGCCGACGGGATTGGCCGAGTAGCGGCAGTAGCCGAGAACATCGTCCATGGTTTCGTAACGCGTGACGGTCTGATCCTGGCGGAACGCGACCAGCAGGTCGGCGAAAGGCTCCCTGGGAATGGAGCAGGCGCGGATGGTTTCGGCCAGCGCGACAAAGACGGGATGGCGCGAGCGGCCCTCGTAGCAGGCATCGAGCTCGCGCTCCCAGACGTCGAGCAGAAGCAGCGCCGCGGCATGATCGCCGACCTCATCGCCGAGATCGTCGGAGATGCGGCAGTAGGCGTAGATGGAGTGGAAGTGCGGCTGCAGCGCTTTGGGCAGGAACCAGGTGGCGACGTGGAAGTTCTCGTAGTGCGTCTCGGCTAGCTTGCGGCAGTACGCACGCGCAGACTCGAGCGACGGCTTGACTTGGGGAATGCGATAGCCGGGCGGCAAGGCGCTCCAGCCGCGGGCCAAGAGCGCTTCCCGATCTCGCGCGCTCTTTTCCGATTGCACTTCTGCGGCATCCATAACGTGGCCTCAGGGCACAATGGCGGTTTTAATCTCGGTGGAACGGTTCATCAAATTCTCAAAGACACGATTGAGCTCGTAGAGATTGGCGCGGCCGGTAATGAATGCGCCAGCCTGGAATTTGCCACCGGCGATCAGGGCCAGCGCCTTGCGGCACATGGCCGGGGTGTGGTGAAAGGTGGCGCGCATCGTGATGTCACTATAGTGGATGCGGTTGGTGTCGAGATTGACGTGGGTGTTGGCGGCGCAGCCGCCGAAGAAATTGACGGTACCGCCTTTGCGCACCAGATCGAGCGCCTCCTGCCAGGTGTCGGGCATTCCGACGGCCTCGATGGCGATGTCGACGCCGCGGCCGTTCGGCGTCAGCGCCCGCGTGTCCTGGATGGCCTTGCGGATGGATGAAGTGAGCACCACATTCGTAGCGCCGAGTTGCTTTGCCGCCTCGACCTGGCCCTCGTGCTTGACGATGGAGATGGTCTCGTAGCCGGCTAAGGCGGCGACGTGAAGGATCATGAGGCCCAGCGGCCCACCGCCGATGATGGCGACGATGTCGCCCTCGTGCGGGTTGGAGTCCTCGAAGCCGTGCACGGCGCAGGCCAGCGGCTCAGTGAGCGCGGCGTGCTCCAGGGCGACGCCGTCCGGCACGAGAAGCGTGTTCTTGGCCGTGATGCGCGCCGGAATCTTCATGAACTCCGCGTAGGCGCCGTTGTTGAAGAGCAGATCGTCGCAGAGATTTTCCTGGCCGCGCGAGCAGAAGTAGCACGTGCCGCAGGGCGCGGAGTTAAGCGCAACGACGCGGTCGCCGGGCTTGAAATCGGTGACCCCCTCGCCGGCCTCGACGACCGTTCCTGCCTGTTCGTGGCCGAAGAGCGCCGGAGGAACGATCATGCGCGCGTGGTAGCCGCGGCGAAAGACCTTGAGATCGGTGCCGCAGGTGAGGGCGGCGCCCACCTGGACGACCAGCTCGCCGGCCGCAGCCGTGGGAATGGGCACCTGCTCGATGCGGACATCTTCGCGGCCGTGGAGAACGGCGGCCTGCATGGTGCCGCGCCCGTGGAGAAGCACGCTCTCGACGGTCTTGCGGCCCAGGCTGACGGCGGATTCGACCTTTTTGCGGCCTTCGACAACCACCGTCTCGACGGTATTCAGGCCGACCTCGACGACCGACTCGACGGTA
>JBEKUS010000208.1:0-3825 GCA_049514795.1 Occallatibacter sp. | reverse complement strand
GTTCCGCCATCCGACACGATGCGGTGGCGTGCGGTGGTTCGCGTGCTCCGAAGTCCAATCGACAGTTTAAGTTGCGCGCTTCTTCCCTGCCCTTGTGTTCTTTGCGGCTCCCCCCTGCCGTGGCTTTCTTCCGTTCCAATTTGCCCTACCTGCTGGACCGAATTCCCCGTCCAGAGCGCGCTGGCGTGCGCCCGCTGTGGTGGCACGCTGCAAGCGCCAGCCTCATCCGCTTCTTTGCCGTACTGCAAGGAGTGCCGCCTGGCGCCGCCTCCGTTCGAGAGGGCTGTTTCCTACGCCTTGTACCAGGGACGCATGAGGGAGGCCATCCATGCGCTCAAGTACAGCCGGTTGCAGCCGGCGGCACGCGGGCTGGGCCGGATGCTCGCCCAAGCGATTGCACAACTGGCCGGTGAAGCGCCGGCGGGGATGCTGGTGATTCCGGTGCCGTTGCACCGCTCGAAGTTGGCGCAGCGCGGATTCAACCAGGCGCGCTCGCTTGCGGCGGAGGCGCTCCGATTCCTGCGCAAGAGCCATCCGCAGTGGCGGCTCAGGCTGGCGCCGAGCACGCTCATGCGGCTCCGCGCAACCGAAAGCCAGGCCGGCCTGACTTCGCACCAGCGCCGCCTGAATGTGCGCGGCGCGTTTTCGGTTTCCGATCCGGCGCAGGTGAAGGAGCAGCACGTTCTGCTGGTGGATGACATCTTCACGACCGGGGCAACGGCGCGCGCGGCATCTCAGGCGCTGCTGCGGGCCGGCGCGGCGTCTGTGCGGGTGGCGACGTTGGCGCGTGCACAGCGCGCCGTGGGATTTGGGAAGCGCTTCGACTTCGCGGAGGCGGAGGACACGGAGGCGATGTCGAACGCGGCAGTGAATGACGCGAGTTTGAAGGGATCGACCTGGCGGGAGCAACCGTCTTTTTGACCGGGGGGAAGAGATGTCGTTGGGGAAAGCCATGATTCACGCACGGAAGCAGAAGGCGATCGCGAAGACCGCGGTGCTGGTGGGCGAATCCGGCGTCGTGCAGCACGCGCACGTTCTGCAGATGCCGGTTCTGGTGCTGAACGCCTCCTATGAGCCCATCAACATCTGCGGCGCGCGGCGTGCGTTGGTGCTGGTACTCAAGGGCATTGCGCGCACTGAAGAAGAGCACGGCCTGACGCTGCACGCACAGCGAGCGATAATCGCCATGCCCTCGGTGATCCGGCTGCTCGAGTACCGCCGCATTCCTCACCAGACGCGCGCCCTGTCGCGCAAGAACATCCTGCTGCGCGACCGCAACACATGTCAGTATTGCGGTGAGGCCTACCCGGCGAGCGAACTTACGCTGGATCACGTGGTGCCGCGTTCGCGCGGCGGCAGCTCGACCTGGGAGAACCTGGTGGCCTGCTGCCACGAATGCAATCGCAAGAAAGGCAACCGCCTGCTCAGCGAGATCGACGACATGATTCTGCTGCGCGAACCGCGGCCGTTTTCGCTGCACACCAGCCGCCAGATCATGCGCATGCTGGGCCGAAGCGACGACCGCTGGCGGAAGTATCTGTTTTATTAGGAGCTGTCTCAAAGACTGATTCTGCTTGCCTCAAACCGTCTTCAGGGGCTAAAGCCCTTCAGTTTGCGGCCGTTTTTCGGCGCGACTGAAATCGTGCCCCGATACAAACCAAGTGACGAAACAGCTTCAGGATGAATCTCGCGTCGAGGATTTCGCACGCGTCGCCTGAACCCTCGGCGGGGCTCGGCGAATCTATAAGAAAGCTCGATCAGAAGATCGGCCGGTGCGCAGTTCGCCACGTGCATCCGGCCTGAAACACCGCTGCACTTCCCCGGCATCCGTACAAGAGAACGCTCGAAAAAACAGAGGAAAGACTGTTGGCTGCGATTGACACCACACTGCCGCCTCCGCCCGCCGATCCCTCTCCGGACGACACGCGCGGCGGCGCCAACGCCGAACCCCGGCCGGTGCGCATGGAGAATCCGAATCCTACGCTGCCCGTGCACTGGAAGCCGCGGTCGAACCCGTGGCTGATTGCGATGACGGTGGCCCTTGCGGCGTTCATGGAGGTGCTGGACACCTCGATCGCCAACGTGGCCCTGCCGCACATCGGCGGCACGCTGGGCGCCAGCACCGACGAGGCGACGTGGGTGCTGACCAGCTACCTGGTGTCGAACGCCATCGTGCTGCCGCTGGGCGGGTGGGCTTCGTCGCTTATGGGGCGGCGAAACTTTTTCGTCTTTTGCATCACGATCTTCACCATCGCGAGCTTTCTCTGCGGCGCGGCTCCCTCGCTGCCAATTCTGCTGCTGTGCCGCGTGCTTCAGGGAGCGGGCGGGGGCGGCATGCAGCCCATGGCTCAGGCAATCATGGCCGACTCGTTCGAGCCGCATAAGCGAGGCCAGGCCTTCGCACTTTACGGACTGGTCGCCGTGCTCGCGCCGTCGATCGGGCCCACACTGGGCGGTTGGATCACCGACAACTTTTCCTGGCGCTGGATCTTCTTCATCAACATCCCGGTCGGGATCGTCGCTTTCTTCCTCGTGACGCGGCTCGTCGAAGATCCACCCTGGATCAAGGCCGATCCTTCGCGGCTGCGGAACATGGATTATGCCGGCCTCGGCTTTCTGGTCCTTGCCATGGGCGGTCTGCAGATCATGCTCGACAAGGGGGAAGAGAACGACTGGTTTTCTTCGCCGTTCATCTGCTTCTTCGGCATTCTGTTCATCGCCGGACTCGCCGGACTCTTTGTCTGGGAGTGGCGGCAGAAGAACCCGCTGATCAATCTGCGCCTCTTCGGCTTCAGGAACTTCGCAATCTGCTGCTTCCTGATGATGTTGGTAGGCGGCGTGTTGAATGCCAACACCGTCCTGCAGCCGCAATTCACTCAGCAGTTGCTGGGCTACAACGCAACTACTGCCGGGCTGGCTTTGACTGCCGGGGGTCTCGTGCTGGTGTTCATGATGCCGCTGGCCGGCATCGCCACGGGCCGGATCGCCGCGCGCTGGCTGGCCGCGTTTGGCTTCACCATGCTGGCGATCACCTTCCGCTACGCCGCCGTCGTGACCAACCTGCAGATGAGCTTCGCCGAGGCGTCGTGGCTGCGCGTAGTGCAGATGTTTCCGCTGCCGTTCTGCTTCATTTCGATCACCACCGCGGCTTACGTTGGAATGCCCAGGGAGCAAAGCAACCAGGTGGCGGGGCTGATCAACTTCGTTCGCAACATCGGCGGCTCGATCCTGATCGCCATTACCAACGCCCAGGTGACGAGCCGCGCAACGTGGCACGAGCAGCATCTGCAGCAGGCGATGCAGCCCGGAAATACAGCCTACGATCAGCACCTGAGGGCGCTGACGGCGGCCTTCGGCAATGGGTTCGGAGGACCGAATGGCGCGGCCATGGCGATGGCCCAGATCTACCACCAGTTGAACGACCAAGCGCGAATGCAGGGCTATCAGGATGTCTACATCGAGCTTTCGTGGGTCTCTGTCGTCCTGACCTTGCTGGCCTTTCTGCTGAGCAGGAATCGGCCAGGCGAGCATGCGGGGGGCGGAGCCGTGCACTAGAGCCGTTCCGGAGCTAAGGCGCCTTCCCTGGCGTCGTTGAAGGGGTTTCTTTCTTGAGGAAAGCCTCAGTGGCTTCCGGATGGAGCAGATCTGGAACCGCTGCGGGGCCGCGGAGAGTCAAGTCGCGCCGCCGGACGGCCCCCAAGCCCGCTTCAGCATGATGATCCGCAAAGTGGTCACCATGTTCTTAGCAAGTGCAGATGTCCGGTTTACTAAGCGAGTGAAATGTCCGGTTTGATAACTCATCCAGCCGCCGTCGAGGCGGTGGGA
>JBEKUS010000207.1:0-3899 GCA_049514795.1 Occallatibacter sp. | reverse complement strand
TCCCCGGGAGCCCCGGACCGCCGCTCGAGGCCGTTTTGTCCGAATCGTCGCCGGAGTCAACTTCAAGACTCCCGGCCTTGGTTCCATCGGAGGCGCGTGAGAAATGCGAGCTAACTCTCTGCTGCCGGCGCCAGCGTCAGCCGCGCCGCCAGCACCACCAGCGCCGTCCACAGCACATCGGCGCCCAGCAGATGCAGGATCTGCAGCCAGACCGGAGCCAGCAGCAGAACATCCAGAACACCCAGCGCATATTGTGCGGCGAGCAGGATCAGCACCAGCGCGGACAGGCTTCGGTTATCCCAGTGCGAGCTGCGTTGCGCGGCGCGCACCAGCAGCCAGATGAGCGGGATACTGGCCATGAACGCCACCGTGGGATGCGTCCAGCGCCAGCGCACCAGCCAGCCGCTGGTCGTCGAGAAATCCCGGGCCAGCGCCGCGCCCAGCGAACTGGCCGGAAACAGCGTGTCGCCCAGCGCGGCCAGCGAACCGGTGACGCCGACGATGAGCACCACGACGACGCACGCCAGCGCCGGCAATGGCGCGGCGATGCGAATCCCGCCGCGCAAATAGCCTTCGCGGCGGCCGAGCAGGTGCGCAGCGAGCGTCAGAGCGGCCAACAGCAGCAGAGTGTTGGTCAGATGCAGCGCCAGGTACGGCGCGCGCAAGGGAGACTGGCTTTGCGCCGTCAGGCCGAGCTTCACCAGGAACGCACCCAGCGCCGCCTCGATCACCGTGAAGACCACGGCGGCAACGGCCGCCGCCCGCGCCAGGTGGCCGCGCACCGTGCCGGCGAAGGTCCACCAGGTCAGTGCGACGACGGAGAAGAACGAGAGGCCGCTTGTGATCCGGTGGGTGAACTCGATCATCGTATCGCTGCGCGCCGAGTGCTGGATCACGGTTCCGTTGCACAGCGGCCAGTGATCGCCGCAACCCGCCCCGGAGCCCGTGGCCCGCACCAGACCGCCCCACAGGATCACGGCGATGAAATAGACCAGCACCGCCCAGGCAAAACGGCGTAGCGCGGAAGAGGGAAGATGATCGGCCGGTGTGGGGACGACGGTCGCAGACATGGGGACGACTCCGCGGCGAACTCACCCAGTGTAGAACACGCGCGCGGCGCCCGCGGTTGAAGTGGCGCCGGAGCGGGAGTAGACTATGTCTTACCTGGAGGTAAGACGCATGGCGGCGGTCGTAACAATCAGTTCCAAGGGCCAACTCGTCATTCCCGCGGAGATTCGCAAGAGGCTCGGGTTAAAGGGAGGCACCAGAGTCACAGTGAACGAGGTGGATGGAGAGATCCGGATCAAGCCAAACCCTTTCGACGCGTTCCTCGCGCTTGAGGGGTGCCTGAGTCACGTGAAAGAAGATGTTGAAGGCTGGTGGATGGAGGAGAAGCGCCGGGAACGCGAACGCGAAGAAGCTGAGATCGAGGCGATGCGGTGAAAGAGTACGTTCTGGACGCAAATGCGCTGGTCCGTTTCTTTCGGCGTACGCCGGGATTCCTCGATGTGCGGAACCTCGTTCAGCAGGCCAGGGAAGGACGGGCGCATCTGGCGACATCCGTGGTGAACCTGGGCGAAGTGTTCTATGTTCTCGCCCGCTATGTGGGCGTCGAGCAGGCCATGCAGTGCGTTCGGGAGACACACAACGTGGTCACCGTGGTCCCGCTGAACGAGCAGGCGGCTCTGGACGCCGCCATGCTGCGATTTCACTACAAGCTGGGTTTGGCCGATTGCGCGGCAGCGGAGTTGGCGATGAATATGAAAGCCACGCTGGTTACAGCCGATCCCGAGTATAAGCGGCTTGGCAGCCAGATCAAGCTGCTTGCGCTCCCGCGGCACTCCGCCTGAATGCGCGGCGAACCGCGGGATGAGTCCTTCTCGGCCGACTGATCTTACTCCGCCAGCAGCCGCACCACGTGATTCACGATTATGAGATCTTCGAGAGGCGGAATCACGCGCACCGTCACCGGCGAGTTCTCTGCTGAGATCACCGCGGCTCCGCGCACGTTGTTGCGCTTCTCGTCGAGCACGATGCCCAATGCCCCCAGGCCCGCGCAGATTTCCGCGCGCGAAGCGATGTCGTTCTCGCCGATGCCGCCGGTGAAGACCAGCATGTCGAGCCCGTTCAGCTCGGCCACGTAGCTGCCGATCCAGCGCGCGATCGTCCAAGTGAATTTATCCACCGCCAGCCGCGCCTTGGCGTTGCCGGTCTTGATCGCGTCGCGCAGATCGCGCATGTCGTTCGACAGCTCGCTCACGCCCAGCAGCCCGGACTTCTTGCTGACCACGGTCTCAAGCTTCTCGGCCGCATCGGCTGCATTCGGCGTCGTCTCGGCCAGCTTCTTCAGGATGTAGATGAGCACGCCGGGATCGATGTCGCCGGTCCGCGAGCCGCTGATGATGCCGCTGGTCGGCGTCAGGGCCATGGATGTGTCGATGCACATGCCGCTGCGGATGGCGGAGATCGACGCGCCGTTGCCCAGGTGCGCCACGATCAGCTTCTCAGGCACGTCGGGCTCGAGCTGGTAGATGATCGACTCGTACGAGATGCCGTGATAGCCGTAGCGCCGCACGCCCTGCGCGACATATTCCGAGGGAATGGGCAGATACGTGGCCACCTCGGGGATAGTGCGGTGGAAGTACGTGTCGAGGATGGCGAAGTTGGGAATTCCGGGGAACAGCCGCAGCGCCTCGCGCATGATGTAGACGGCGATAGGCGTATGCAGCGGCGCCAGGGCCGCGTAACTGTCGATCTCGTCGATCAGCTCGGGAGTGATGCGCTGGTTCTCGCGCACCGTCGGCCCTCCGCAGACTGTGCGATGGCCGATGGCCGCCGGGACGGGGAATTCGCCGGAGTTGAGCGCGTCGGCCACCAGCTTGAAAGCGACCGATCGGCTGGGCACGGCCGGCGTCTGATCCACCAGCTTCTTGCCATCGGCCTCCTTGATCCAGAACTTGCCCAGATCGGTGCCGATGCCGTCGACTGCCCCCTCGAAGAGACGCGTCCGCTCGCCGTTGCCGGCTTCATACAAAGAGAATTTGATGGAAGAAGAACCGCTGTTCAGAACCAGAACCGGCAAGGAAGCCATGGGAGAAGACCTTTCGGAATATCAACTGAGCCAATCGCCTGGATTCCAGCCTAGCAGCCGCCTCGTCCCACTATGGGTGACTCCAGTCACATTGTGGGAGTCGGCATTTCCCAGGGGGCATGCGTGCGATGCCATCGCCCCGATCAAGACGCCATGCGAAAGAACGGCCCTAAAAGTACCTTTTCAGTTTCAGAATCTGCGACTCGAACCCGTACCACAGCGCAGTGGCCACTGCCGTCGATGCAACAAGCCGGAAGGCCACAACCGCCAGATTCCCAGGGATGCCGTAGCGATCCATGCGCAGGTCGAACCATCCGAAGTAGATGAAGACCGAGATGTGCGTCATGTAGAGTCCGTAGCTCACGCGCCCGTAGAAGGCCAGCGGCCCGCGCCGCAGAATGGCGTCGATGGCGTTGCGTGCGCCGGTGGAGGCAATGGCCGCGAGCATCGCCCCGGAGAAGCCCACCGCCAACGCGGAGTCGAGATACGGCGTTCCGCCGGCGACGGTTGCCGCTGCCGCAATGCCCAGCACGAATGCCGCGAGGCCAATCGCGAGCCACACACGGCGACTGATCTTGAACGTGTAGAACGCCAGCGCGATCATGCTGCCCAGCGCGATCCCATCCAGATGGATCAGCGTATTCGTCGGCGTCATCCAGTGCAGATTCGCGTGGCGCAGCATCGGCGAAGCGACCAGCATCGACCCGAACGCGGCCGCCAGCATCCAGGGCCGCCGCAGCCAGCGCACCGCCGGCGCCCACAGGAAGTAGTACTGCTCCTCGATGGCCAGCGCCCAGGTGGGGCCGAT
>JBEKUS010000206.1:0-3904 GCA_049514795.1 Occallatibacter sp. | reverse complement strand
ACCATGTCGATGGCCACGCGGACAGCGGCCAGGCCGGTGCGCTTGCCGTTGCGCGTCTGCAGCATGTAGAGCTTGCCATCCTGGATGGTGAACTCGAAGTCCTGCATGTCGCGGTAGTGCTTTTCCATCCGCTTGGTGATGTCCTTGAGCTGGTTGTAGACCTTGGGCATCGCCTTCTGGAGCTCGCTGATGGAAAGCGGGGTGCGCACGCCGCTGACCACGTCTTCGCCCTGCGCGTTCATCAAGTATTCGCCGAAGAACATGTGCTCGCCGGTGGCGGGATTGCGCGTGAAGCCGACGCCGGTGCCGGAGTTCTCGCCCAGGTTGCCGAAGACCATGCACTGCACGTTGACGGCGGTGCCGAGCCAGTCGTCGATGTGGTTGATGCGGCGATAGGTCTTGGCGCGATCGTTCTCCCAACTGCGGAACACGGCGTCGCGGGCGGCAACCAGTTGATCGAGCGGATTCTGCGGGAAGTCCTTGCCGGTCTCCTTTTTCACGAGCTTTTTATACTCGGCGATGATCTTCTGCAGTGCCTGGGGCTGGAGCTCGTAGTCGAACTTGACCTTCTGGGCGACCTTCACGCCGTCGAAGATGTGCTCGAACTTCTTTTTGGGGATGTCGAGAACCACGTCGCCGAACATCTGGATGAGGCGGCGATAGGAGTCGTAAGCGAACCGGGGATTATTGCTGCGCTTGGCGAGGGCTTCGACTGCCTGGTCGTTCAGGCCGAGGTTCAGGATGGTGTCCATCATGCCGGGCATGGAGAACTTGGCGCCGGAGCGGACGGAGACGAGCAGCGGATTCTCGCCCGCGCCCAACTTCTGGCCCTGCAGCTTTTCGAGCCGATCCAGGGCGGCCAGCATTTCGGTCTGGATCGCGGGGCTGAGCGAGCCGCGCATGTATTCGCGACAGGCCTCGGTCTGGATGGTGAATCCCGGGGGGACCGGCAGACCGGCATTGGTCATCTCGGCCAGGCCGGCGCCCTTGCCGCCCAGCACGTCTTTCATCTTGCCGTTGCCGTCGGCCTTGCCGCCGCCGAAGAAGTACACATACTTGGTTGAAGTCGAGCCTGCCTTATCGGCAGACGCCTGCTCCATCACGCCCTGCGCCATGGAATAAATCCTCCGTGTTTTGGATTTTGATGCCTGCGACGCAGATCGGACTGCTGCAGGTCCCGCAATGCCGCGCGGGCGGTCCATAGAACAGGGTAAAGGATCGGGGGCTCAGGACTCCAATGGAAGACCATGCGCTGAGCGCGCGAGTTGCCTGGACACGATCGGACTGCGGAGTGCGGCATTCGTGAGTCGTAACCAGAAATACCGTCCGAGGGTAACAATTGCCTGTGTTTGTGGTCACAAAGGACGGGAGGGTACGAACTGGATGGTACCACGAACAAAAAAGATCCCGCGGCTCGGGACAGGATACCGTAGCGAGGCGGCCAACAGGTTTCCGCGACAATGCAGTCCCGTTTACGCAGCCGTTTCGGCCAGTTGAGCGCCGGAACCCGGGAAAGCGGCAGCTTGCGGGTTCAGAATCCTGTTAAGCCCGACGATCGACAGAATCTCGGCCACGCGGGGTGAGGGATTCGAGATCTTGAAGTCGTGGCCCGCCTCGCGCGCGGCGCAGAAGAGCGTAATCAGGGCGGCGAGGCCGGCAGCGTCGATGCGCTGGACCGCATTGAGGTCGAGGCGCACGGACTGGCAGCGTACCAGAGGCTTCATCGTCTCGAGAAACTTCTGATCCTGCCCTCTCACGAGCTCGGTGGCGCCGATGACGACGTTGCGAATTGGTTCAAACCGTGCGTTTTTCATAATAAACTCCTCATGCGCGGCGGGCAGCCTGTCTCGAATGCCCGCACCGCGCCCGGTGGCGGATGTCTTTCTCCTTGCCTGGCCTTCTTTGTTGCACGCGGCGGGCCAAAGCGTTAGAGCACCGCGGCTGGGGAATTTGCTGATTTTGCAGGGCGTCTGAGCGCCCCTGCCCCTGTCCGGCGCCGCGGCGGGTGTTCGATTCTCGCTTCGCGCGTCCGGAAATGAACAACGCTATTCGATACGCGTGCGAGGCGCGGGAAGTTCCGCGGACGCGAACGAGAGCCGCTCATACGATTTGGGCCCGCAATTCCGGCCGTTCCTTGTGCGCCAGATGCGCCTGCGGAATGAAAAGGGAACTCCTCGAACCGGGGGCCGGCGGGTATACAATCGGCTGCACAAGAACAACTTGGCAGTCCGGGAACGCTCTACTGAGCCGGGTGGCCGCATCAATGTTGGGTTCTGCTGCAGGCGGCAAGTCGATCGATCTCGGCAGGAGGCAGGTATGTTTTGCGCCCATTGCGGGAGAATCCTTCCCGCCGGCGCCGTGACGTGCGCCGTATGTGATCCATCCCCCGCGACGATCCCTCAGAATCCCCCGAGCCTTCAGAAGGGACCCGAGCTTCTGCGCACCACTGCGAAGACCTTCCTCGGCCTCGGGATCCTGAACATCCTCGTGGGCATCGTTCTGGTCGCAATGGGATGGATCCCCGGCATCTTGAGCATCGTGCTCGGCATTGTTGAATTGATCAATTCCCACACCTTCTGGTCGACTCCGCCGCGTTCGACCTATTGTCCGACCTACTTAAGCGTTCTCGAGATGGTCAATTTCATCACCGGCGGCTCGTTGTGGGGTCTGGTTTTCGGCTATATGAACTACAAGCGGCTCAGATCGCCTGAAGTGAAGGCTTACCTTGCTGCCGTCGAACAGGGGGTCTTTGTGCCGCAAGTTGCGCAAGCGCGCGCCCTTCCGGACCGATTCAAACAGTGCCCTCGATGCGCCGAGACGATCCAACTGAACGCCTTGCTCTGCCGTTTCTGCGGTCAACAGTTCAGCGAGACGGAAGTGGCAGCGGCGGTTGCGCAGGCAACCCAGGAGCATGGCGCGCGAGTCGAGGCGACAACGGCGGCAATGAAGCAGGCAGGCGAGGCGATCAGACAACAAATGCAGCTCAACCGGCTACGAAGCCGGATCATGTGGCGACTGGTCCCCGGCCTCATCCTGGCCTGTTGGGGAGCGCTGGTTACCGTGGCGATGGTCGCCATGTTCTTCTCCACTCCGGATCCGGGCAGCGCGCGAGAACAACAGAGAATCGCCGCCGTCTGCTGCGGCACGATCCTAGGCCTGGCCCCTCTTGGATTTGGGGTCCTCCTGCTCTTTGCGGCGCGTTCGGCGAAGCGAGCGCTCGCGTTGGCAAATGCAAATCAGCCGGGAGAGTTGGCCCAGCCAGGATCCGGAGCGTGACAAGAATCCAGGGCAGCGGCACGAATGCGCCGGGCGGTTCCAGATAATCTGGAAGCGCCGGGCTGCAGATATGACTGACCCCAGAAAGAGATCTCTCATAGACGGGGAACAGGCGCGCGCGTTAGCGCTGGCGGCGGGCTTTCACGAGGCCGGGCTGGTGGCGCTGCCCCACGCGAACGAGGCCCGGGATGCCGGTCGTTTTCGCGGGTGGATCAGTTCGGGGCGCGCGGGAACCATGCGCTTCCTCGCGCGGACGGACGAGAGCGGGCGGTTGCTCCGCGAGCGCGCGGGGATCCCGTTTCCGTGGGCGCGCTCGGCGCTGGTGTGCTTCGCGAGCTACCACGCTGACGCACCGCTCTCAACCGAAGCGCGAGACCCACAGAGTGGATGGATTGCGCGCTACGCGTGGAGCGGCAAGCCCGGCACGAGTGTCGACGCGAGCGGACGCCTGCGGCCGAGCGATTATCACAAGGTGTTGCTCAAGCGGATTCGCAAGGTGGAGGCCGAGCTGCACACGCAGCTCGGGGAGTTCGCGTCGCGGGCGTATGTCGACACGGGGCCGGTGGTCGAGCGCGCGCTGGCTGCAGCGGCGGGCATCGGCTGGATCGGCAAGAACACGTGCGTGATT
>JBEKUS010000205.1:0-3944 GCA_049514795.1 Occallatibacter sp. | reverse complement strand
CTCATCTCCCTTGCCGTGGTTGTGGCCGTTGCTCTGGTTATCGTGATGGTCGTTAAGCAGCAGGCCGGCTACACGAAGGTTTTCACCGCGACCCTGGCGCGCCAGGATCTCTCCACCGTCATCAGCGGCACAGGCCAGATCAAGCCCAAGAACTATGTGAACGTAGGCGCGACCGCCATGGGACGCGTTACCCATCTCTATGTAAAGGAAGGCGAACGGGTCACCAAAGGCGAAGTGGTCGCCCAGATCGAGAACGTGCAGCAAGAGGCCAACGTCCACGGCCAGGAAGCTTCCATCGCCGCCGCCAAGACTGATATCGCCTCCTACATTGCCGCCGAGAAGACCGCCCAGGCCAACCTGGCGCACGCCCAGGCCGATCTCGAGCAGAAGAAGCTGGATTGGGACCGCGCCCAAGCTCTCTATAAAGACGGCATTATGGCCAAGCAGGACTACGACGCGAAGAAGGCGGCTTACGATCTCGACGTAGCGTCGGTTGCCCAAGCCGAGGCGCAACTGGGCCAGGCCAAGGCCCAGACCGATTCGGCGCGCGGCCACATGCACACGCAGGAAGCCAATCTCAAGGTGAACGAGGACCTGCTCAACCGCACCATCGCCGTCGCACCCTTTGACGGCGTCGTCACCAACGAGCCCATCCGCGAAGGCGAAACCGTCGTCGAAGGCATCCAGAACACCGAAGGCTCCACGCTGATGACGCTCGCCGACATGAGCATCATCACCGCCGAGGTCAAGGTGGACGAAACCGACATCATCAACGTGCGACTCGGCCAGGCCGCCGAGGTGACCGTGGATGCGCTGCCCAACAAAGTCTTCAAGGGGCACGTCACCCTGGTCGGCGATCAGGCGCTGCTGCGCTCCACCGGCGTCGCCACCTCGCAGTCCACCACGGGCACCGAGGAAGCCAAGGACTTCAAGGTCATCGTGACGCTCGACGACGCCTCTAACGATCTCCGCCCCGGTCTTTCCTGCACGGCCAAGATCACCACGGCGCACAAGACGAACGTTCTCACCTTGCCGATCCAGGCTCTCACGATGCACGACCCGGCAGCCGACGCGGCCAAGGGCAAGGGCGGCGTTCACGCGGCGACGAATCCCTCCGGTTCTGCCGCCAAGTCCAATCCCGTGCAGGGCGTCTTTGTCGTCGAGAAGGACCCGCACGGCAGGTTGCGCGCCAAGTTCGTTCCCGTCACCACCGGCATCTCCGGCGCCACCGACATCGAGGTCCTCTCCGGCCTGAACCAAGGACAGGAAGTGGTCTCGGGCCCCTACAAAACCTTGCGCGACCTCAAAGGGGGAGCGCTGCTCAAACGCGATACGTCTAAACCGGCTTCTTCCACCAGCAGCGCAAGTTGATGCTCCGGCGCTCCGGCCCGCCGGAGCCGAATATCAAACGAGAGTGAGTTTCGGATGGCTTCCAACGGCATCAGTATCGAGGAACTTCCGCAGAATAGGGTCGTCTCCCCTGACGACATGATCGTGGTCGAGGATCTGTGGCGCACCTACGACATGGGCTCCGAGCAGCAGGTGCAGGCCCTGCGCGGCATCTCGCTCACCATCCGCCACAACGAATACGTGGCCATCATGGGCCCGTCGGGCTCGGGCAAGTCCACGCTGATGAACCTAATCGGCTGCCTCGATACTCCGTCCAAGGGCCGCTACTGGTTGAACGGCCAGCTCGTCAGCGACCTCGACGACGACCAGCTCGCCCGCATTCGCAACAAGGAGATCGGCTTCGTCTTCCAAACCTTCAATCTCCTGGCTCGCGCCACCGCGCTGCACAACGTGGAGCTGCCACTCATCTACAACGGCACACCTGCGGCCGACCGCATCGCTCGCGCCAAGCAAACCCTCGCCGATGTGGGCTTGGAATCGCGCATGATGCACAAGCCCAACGAGCTCTCCGGCGGCCAGCGCCAGCGCGTCGCCGTCGCCCGCGCCCTGGTCAACAATCCGTCCATCATCCTCGCCGACGAGCCCACCGGAAATCTCGACTCCAAGACCGGCGTCGAAATCATGGCTCTCTTCGATCAGCTCCACGCTCGCGGCAACACCATCGTGCTGGTCACCCACGAGGCCGACATCGCCCAGTATGCGCATCGCGTCGTCCACATCCGTGACGGCCAGATCTTCTCCGACGAACCCTCTCCGCGCCACCGTTAGGCGGTTGCAGGAGAACCATGCGGCGGGGCGCTTCCCTTCGTTCGCTCCGCCCGCGGAATTCTTCCACAAGCTTCGTTCACATTTCTCCTGACTTTCACGAATCCTCCTTGACACCAGTTGAGAATGGGTCCAACATTCCCACAGATGTTTCAAGCGGCCGGGCATAAGCGGTCAGGGCGCCCGTAATCCGCAAGCTCAGTTTCATCCTGGCCTACCTTTCCCCATCCTCTTGCGTCGAAAGAAACGTAAGGTTTAATGCCACATTCGTTGTGGTTTCTTCAAGCACGTGACGTCCCCTCGGGACTGTTCGCCGGCCGGGGCATCGGTTTTCCGATGGCTGAGACGTGGCTCGGCGCACAAACTCCATAGGTTGCGGGAGTTCTTCTCCTTCCGGTTGCAGGCTTTGTCCAGTGTCGTAGTACGTGCTCGCGGCGACGAAGAACTAGATCCGAGATCGATGTATCGTGGCGGTTCGAACCGCGTGCGTAGCGTTGCGCCCTGGTCGCGGCGCGCGGCGTGGAACGGATTGGAGACGGAGAGCTCGCTGCAACGATCGCTGCTCTGCAGGAGAACCTTCCACGTCACTCGAATTTCTGACTGACGCTTTCGGGGCATGTTCCGTACCCTGGGCGGCAACATTTACGAAGTCAATCGACATCAACTCTTAATGTACCTGTGCTACGCTCAGCCAAGATCACCTCCCGTCTCCGGTGCCAGCCTTGGTAATGATGCACGAGATTGAGCGCAACTGACGTCGAGTTGAGCGGAGGGTCCAATGGTCGTCACATCACTTTGCATGGGAAGTCGCGTCACCGGCCTCTACGTGGGCGAGAGCAACGTGCGCCGCTATTTTCGCCAGCGCGTTGCCGAAATTGAGTTGCAGATCGATCACCTCCGCATTCAGTGCGGTCTGGGAGCCGACTTCTGGCACGACCATCCGGAGATTCACGATCCCAGGCTCTGCCTTTGGCTGCAGTCGAAGCAGTGGACCGGAAAATCGCGCGAGTCCTTTCCTCTGGCCATGATCCGGTCCGGAAAGAACTCCTTCGTTCTTGCCCTGCTCTCCGCGCGAAACGAGAAGATGGCTCGACCCAACAAGGGGGACTCCCATGAAGACAAGCAAGCAGACGCTTGAGTTGGTCGACCTCGCGGCGAGAGCTCTGACGGCGCTGCTCGCGCAGGTCTCCGGAATCAGGATCGAGGAGATGCAGCGCAAATCGACGAGTTGCGGCGCCGGCTTGCTGGCGCGAATAGACGTCTACGGGCATCGCCACTTCCTGGCCTGCGCCGTAAATCCCGGCGGCGAGCCGGAGCAACTGCTGGCCGCGCTGATCGATTCTAGCGACGCCTTTCCGGCTCCCGCCGACGCCGCGCGTCTCATCATCGCGCCCCGCCTCTCACCGGAAGCGCAGGCCCTTTGCAAGCAGCATCGCGCGGGATTCCTCGATCTCGAAGGCAACGCACGCCTGTCGGTTGGCGAACTCTTCATCAGCACGCGCTCGATCCCCTGCCGCACCTCCGTCCCCGCGCCAGCGGCCGTTCCCAGGCCGCACGTCCGCGTGCCGGCGCACATCAGCGACCGCAACCGCCTCTGGCATTTGTCTCGGAATCCCGCGGGAGCCCCACTGCCCGCTTAACGCCAACCCACTCGTCTCGCACTCGTCATCGATGCACGACGAGTGTCTCTGATCTCTTGTTCTCTTGTTCTCTTGTTCTCTTGTTCTCTTGTTCTCTTGTTCTCTTGTTCTCTTGTTCTCTTGTTCTCT
>JBEKUS010000204.1:0-4003 GCA_049514795.1 Occallatibacter sp. | reverse complement strand
TCGTCACCGCTTCCGTAAGATGGTTCTCGCGGTCGGGAACATCTTCCACAACATTCGCTCCACGGTTGCGGAAGAAGCCGAGGAGCGCGGCGGCGATGGAAGGATCGCGAACTGTGCCATCCGGATAGAACACGCCGTGCACCGTGCCCCAGTTGCCGGTGATCATCAACTCCCAGATGTACCATCCGACGTGGGCTTGCATGTGCTCCTGGAGCGTGACGTCATATGGGTTCGCACGCGCGATGCATCCGATCTCGGTATTGATCAGCGGCTTGTGTACTTGTTCCGCGTACTCTTTCGCTTTCGCAATGCTGGCGCGAATCTGCGCGCGCGTCGGGCTGTAGTTGTGGAACGAGAGTACATCCACGGCGTCGCCCATGGCGATCATGTTTTCCGCAAACGTCGCGCCGATCGTTACCGGTGTAACGGGATCGAGTTCGTGGAACACCTTGGCCATGTACATCGCATGTTCCATGTGCAGCCGATTGTCCGGTGTGGGAGGTAGGGAGCAACACTCGGGCTCATTCTCTACGTCCCAGATGGCAAGGCCGGGCTCCTTGCCGATCGCGGCCACCAGGTCGGCGATAAACTCCCGGGAATTGGGCCACGCGGCCCGATCTCGCCATTCGCCAAACTTGTACTGCATGGTCGGCATCACGCCGATTCCGCGCTCGTGCGCCGCGCGCACAAAATGAAGGAGGCTCTTTCTGAGTCCTTCTTTGTTTTTCTCCCAGGCCGCGTATGGGACGAACACCCGAACCTGATTCAATTGAAGCCGCTTGGCGTAATCCAGGTCGCGTTCCGTGACCGCGGGATTGTACTGAAGCCAGAATTCAGCGTGGCCGATGGTTTCGGCGGACTGGTAATTGAATCCTCTCGTACCGCTTAGGTCCTTGGGCACGCGACGTTGGGCAGCCATTGGCAGGGCGAGAGTGGCAATGAGCACTGCTATTGCACAGCGATGAGTTCGCATGGATCCTCCGGATGGTTCTAAAACTGCATTCATCGGATGGCTTCGCCGCTCCCTCCGGCCTTTGACAGTTGGCTTTTGGGTCCTCCGTCAGCAGGGTCGCCGGTTTTGTGTGGCGCCGGGCCAATTGTCCGTCCGGAAGGGAGCGGCCGGCAGTCCAGCGCCATTGAACAGTGTCGCCGCGGGATTGGATTGCCAGGCGTAGCGGACCTCGATTGGATGGGGCGCCGATGGCGATGAAACATGAATGTGTCCTGCTGCAGGTTCTGAGGCCGAGGCGTGTGAGTGAACATTTGTCAATCTGGCAGCTTATCTCGTGCAATCTGACTTGTAAAGTGATTCATTGAGGAAGAAGACTTTCATCCATGATCGCAAAAGCACCGGGAATCGATCCCGGTCCGGATCAGCTCGCGGAAGCTCTATTGAAATCGTCTGCAATCTTCCTGTCCCTGCTGCCGGCGAAAGGACGAGCGCGCGAGAGCTACAATTGGGCCGTCTACGAGGAGTTCTCGTCATGATCCGTTGCGCAACCTTCGTGATTCGATCCGTAGTGCTTGGCGCGGTGGCGTCGCTGTTCACAGCGCCTTCGACGCCGGATCATTCGACCATCTCGCGAACGCGGCGGCTGATGGATGTGGAGACGCACCGGGCGGTGTTCGGCTGGGTGCTGGGATTGCTGGCGGACCGCGGACTGATCCAGGGCAAGCGGGTGGGAGTGGACGCCACGACGCTGGAGGCCTCGGCGGCGATGCGCTCGATTGTGCGGCGCGATACGGGCGAGAGTTACGAGGAGTTTCTGACGGGTTTGGCCAAGGCGTCGGGGATCGCGACGCCGACGCGCGAGGACCTGGCGCGGCTGGCCCGTAAGCGCAAGAAGCGCACGTCGAACAAGGATTGGATGAGCCCGACGGACACGGATGCGCGCATCGCGAAGATGAAGGACGGGCGCACGCATCTGGCGCATAAGGCCGAGCACGCGGTAGACCTGGACACCGGGGCGGTGGTGGCGGTGACCTTGCAGGGAGCCGATAAGGGCGACACGACAACGCTGGACCTGACGCTGTCGGAGGCCGACGAAGCGGTGGCGGAGTTGGCGGTGCGCGAGGTCGAGATGCGGCCCGATGAGAAGCCGAAGGTGAACGTCGAGGGCATCGCGGAGATGGTGGCCGACAAAGGGTATCACTCGGGGGCGGCGCTGGAACGGGTGAAGAGTTACCAGGTGCGCAGCTATATTCCGGAACGGAAGCAGCAGGGGCGGCGCAACTGGGAGGACAAAGCCGACCAGCAGTAGGCGGTGTACGCCAACCGGCGGCGGGTGCAGGGCAACTACGGCAAGAGCTTGCTCAGGCCGCGCGGCGAGTTGGTGGAACGCAGCTTCGCGCATTGCTACGACACCGGAGGCATGCGGCGTACGCATCTGCGCAAGCACTCGAACATCCTCAAGCGGCAGTTGATTCATGTGGGCGCGTTCAATCTGAGCCTGATCTTCCGCCGCCTGCTGGGCGCCGGCACGCCGCGGGAGTGGAAGAACCGGACCGCAGGACTGCTTTTGTTCTTGCTGGGGCTGTTCAGCCGCTTTGGGAACCGTATCCGGCGTAACTACAGACCTATTGACGCTTCACCGGTCAGCGTGGCAACCAAACCAGTTCCTCCGGCACACCTCAGGCCGTGCCGGAAAATCGCTACTTGCACCACTGGCTGATGAGGGGCTAGGCGCGCGCCCCGTAGTGAAATGGCCACGACCTGGCGAGGTGTGATATCGTCAGCGAGCAAAGGAGCTTCGTGCCGATAGACGAAACTCATCCGGGGTGAAAAATGAAGAACGCCGCAGTCGCCGGCATAGCCGCGACAGTTCTGTGTTTCATGTTCGTTCCGATTCGGACCGATCGGCAGCTTAGGTTGCCAAGGACGAACGGTCAAGTCGATTTTTCGATCTACCACTTGGACGTCTTAGGGTCGTTGGCGGCGAAGATCTACAACTCAAAAGCGCCAGGTCAGTTTGACGAGGTGCTTCGGTACATTGTCGACAACGAGCCTGGTTTAGGATCCGGCTTGATGAGAGACGTCGAATCCGTTAATAAAACGTTCGCGACGTTTTTTGACCTGTATCCGCGCCCGTATGAGCTTGCATCAACCGTCGACCTCAAAGACACGACGGCTGTTCAGGGTGTCGTGATTCCGGGATTGTGGGTGTTGTTCGCAGTGATCGCATATCTGCTCTGTCGGACGATCACTTCCGCGTCCAGGTTGACGAAGTATATCGTGGCCGGCAGCGCTGTCGCCGCATTCGGAGTGTTGTTTTTCTTCGCGGACGTGGAGGCGAATGCAAGTTGGGCAGAGCTTGTGGTAGAACACAAAACTACGTGCGGCGTCGTTTTCATCGCGCTCGGCCTGCTGTGCGCCGCTATGGGCGGCCTCTTGGCCAGGAGCGAGCGCGACCGAGTAACTAGCATTCTCCCTTGAATTTCACGGTGGGTCTGAACGAAAACGGGTCCTCCAATTCTATGCCTCGCTGAATGAAGAAGTATATATGGTAAGGAGCGCGAGGAGCGCGGGAGCCCCCGTGTTTCTCGGCGAAGTCGTTTCCAGCTAGGAGAGCAGCCCGCAGGATTTGAGGAACTCGCGGTCACGCGGAGATGTGACGGCCTTGTTGAGAACCTCCACAACGCCCCGCCGTGTTTCCGGGTTCTTCTCGATATTGGCGAGGATGGCCGCACCGACGATGACCTTCTTGCGCGTGTCCTCTTTCCGGCGCTTCTGCGCCTCCTTGTCAAGCGAGTCTTCGGATTTACCAAGGTGCGCTATCGGGGCATCTGGAAGAACCACCAGTGGCTGTGCGCGGCCTTCGCGCTGGCGAATATCTACATTCACCGCAACCGGCTGGCCCCGCAAGGGGCGTAGTGTCTGCAGAGGCCGGAAAACGGCCTCAAGAGGCCAAACACACAACCGTAAACCAGCACTTTGCGACAGAAAACTGCTTCAAAAACGAGAGATCCATCTGCATCTGCGCCGTCGCTGCAAAATCACGCACCT
>JBEKUS010000203.1:0-4057 GCA_049514795.1 Occallatibacter sp. | reverse complement strand
ATCGGTCCCGGTCAGATGCAGATTGCGCATTGCTTCTGCCGCTGCAGCGTCGCCGGGTTTCGGCTCCGCACCCGGCTCGGTTTCCGGCGGAGCGGCAAACCCGGGGGCCAGCTTGTTCAGTACCTGATGCGCCGTGTGTTTTCCCTGGCCCAGCGTAGCGAGCAGATCGGGGCCCGTGGCCACGCCAAACTCCTGCGCGATGCGGCCCAGATCCTGGTCGTCGAAGGGCACCTTGAACTTGCGCGCCTCGCGCTCCAGCAGTTTGCGGCCGATCTCCACCGCGCGGCGCCGTTGATCCTCGTTTAGCCAGTGCTTGATCTTGTTGCGCGCGCGGGGACTCTTGACGAAGGTGAGCCAGTCGCGGCTGGGCTTGTGGTCCTTCTGGGTAACGATCTCGACGATGTCGCCGGTCCGCAGCTTGGTGCGCAGCGGAACCATGCGGCTGTTGATCTTGGCCCCAACGCAGGTGTGGCCGACCTCGGTGTGGATGGTGTAGGCGAAATCCACGGGCGTCGCCCCGGCGGGCACTACCACCACCTTCCCCTTCGGCGTGAAGGTGTAGACCTCATCGGGATAGAGGTCCATCTTCAGGCTGGAGAGGAACTCGTTGGGATCGGTCATCTCCTTCTGCCACTCGACAAGCTGGCGGATCCAGTTCAACCGTTCTTCATCGCGCGCCGTGATCGCGCCGCCCCCGGCCTTGTACTTCCAATGCGCCGCGATGCCCTCCTCGGCGATGCGGTGCATCTCTTCGGTGCGGATCTGCACCTCGAACTGGTGCCCGGTGGCGCTCATCACCGTGGTGTGAAGCGACTGGTAGCGGTTGGCGCGCGGAATCGCGATGAAATCCTTGATGCGCCCCGGCACCGGGCGCCAGAGCGTGTGAATCAGCCCGAAGACTGCGTAGCACGAAGCCACGTCCTGCGTGACGACGCGAATGGCCAGCAGGTCGTACACTTGGTCGAACGAGACTTTCGTGCGCTCGATCTTTTGGTGGATGGAATAGAGGCGTTTGATGCGCCACTCCACCCGCGCCTGGATGCCGTTCTCCCTCAATTGTTCGACCAAGGTATCTTCAACGCCGCGCAGAAACTGCTCGCCCTCGACGCGCCGCGCTTCCACGGCCGCGGCGACCCGCTCGAAGCTCACCGGGTCGGTGTAGCGAAAGGCCAGGTCTTCGAGCTCACCGCGGACCTTGCCCATGCCCAACCGGTGGGCCAGCGGAGCGTAGATATCCTGCGTCTCGCGTGCGATGGCCTCGCGCCGCTCGGGCCTGAGCGGCTCCAAAGTACGCATGTTGTGCAGCCGGTCGGCCAGCTTGATCAGCACGACGCGCACATCCGAGACCATGGCCAGCAGCATTTTGCGAACGTTCTCCGCCTGCCGGTCCTCGCGGTTGGCGAATTGGATTTTGTCGATCTTAGTCACGCCCTCGACGATGTGCGCCACCTGGTCGCCGAATTTGTCGGCAATCTCCTGGCTGGTGGCCGGGGTGTCTTCCACCGCATCGTGCAGCAGAGCCGCCGCAATGGCGGTCGAGTCCAGCTTCATCTCTGCCAGCACTTCGGCGACCTCAAGAGGATGCACGATGTACGGTTCGCCGCTGAGGCGCTTTTGCCCCTGATGGTGAGAGACACAGAACTCCCAGGCCTTTCGAATCAATGAGATATCTTCGTTCGGCCGGTTGGCATGCACCTGGCGAAGGAGCGCTTCGAACCGCTTGCCGATGGCGGGGTCGTCGGGGCTGGAGATCTTCGGAATAGGGGGGGCGAGGCGGACCGCCTGAGGGGAAGACGCAGGGGCGCTGGAGCCCTCTGCCGGAATCGTCTGCCGGACAGTCGCCATGCTTAATTATAGGCCGCTTGCGTTCCCAAGACATGAATCCGCGCGGCCGCCGGTCTCTTTCTGAGCAAGATCAACGGCCAATCCATAGAGTTGGTTCGGATTAGGGCTGGCTTGCCGATCGGGCGCGCTGGTTATGGGCCGTGCGACCACATCGTGGTATTGTTGGCTGGCGCTCAATCTTTTTGTGCTTTCATGTCCTGAAAAGTAGTGCCAGTAGAAAAAGACGCTGGAATTGGAGCGGTGACGCCCGGGATCGACGACCCGAGAACCGATCTGCTGCCAGTTCGGGCGAAATCGCCGCTCCGCTATTTCGCTTGCTGCCATAGGCGGTTACTCTTGGGAAGGAAGCCGATGGCGAAGCGAGACAACTCAAGGACTCGAAAGAAGCCGAACCCGCGCCGCGCGAAAGCGAAGGCCGGACCACCCGCGACGCGGCGTAACGCGATTTCTGCGCCTGAGATGCCCGCGCCTGATCGCAAAGGACCTATCCCCAGCCCCAGTTCGACTGCAATAAAGCCTGCTGCGGGGGAGACCGCCGCCGCGGACGGCGCCATTGTCAATCGCCGTGCTGCCGACCGGCTCCGCGGCGGCCACCTGTGGGTTTACGCGTCGGACGTCGTGTTGATCCAGACGGCGAGCCCCGGCGAAGACGCTCCGAGTCTCCTACCCGTGGCCGATCCGCGCGGCCTGTTCCTCGGCACCGCGCTCTACAGCCCGACCTCGCAGATCGCTCTGCGACTCGTCTCGCGCGAGGCTGTCGACCACGCTTCGTGGCTGAAGCTGCTCGCCTCACGCCTGGGCGAGGCCATCGCCCGCCGCAAACCGCTGCTCGACCAGGAAAACGACGCCTGTCGCCTCTGCTTCAGCGAGGCCGACGAACTGCCGGGCCTGGTCGTGGACAAGTACGGAGAGTTGGTCGTCGTGCAGTTCCTCGCCAAAGGCCTGCTGGCGCCGGGTGTGCGCGAAGCTTGTGTGCGCGTCCTGCGCAAGGAGCTGGTGTCGGCAGCCATCTTCGAGCGGCCCGATCCGCGGATTCGCGAGCTGGAGTCTCTTCCCGCGCCTAGTTCCGATCCGCTTTGGCTGGCCGACGCCGCACGGCCGGTGACCGCTACCCAGTTCCATCTCAACGGCTTGGCGTTCCATTACGACGCCAACGCCGGCCAGAAGACGGGCGCGTTCCTCGACCAGCGCGCCAACTACGCGGCCGCTACCGATTGGGCGCGCCGGCTGAACGCGACGGACCGCGCGCTCGACGTCTGCTGCTACCAGGGCGGTTTTGCCCTGCATCTGGGACGGGTTTGCCGCCGCGTGACGGGGATCGACGCCTCACGGGCCTCGCTCGAAGTGGCCGAGCGGAATCTGGCGGCCAATCGCTCGCATCTGATCGCCGAGATCGACTGGATCGAGGCGGATGCTTTCGAGATTCTCCGCGACTGGTCGGATGCCGGCGAAAAGATCGACACGATCGTTCTCGATCCGCCGGCCTTCGCCAAGACCAAGCGCGCCGTCGAGGGCGCCCTGCGCGGCTACAAGGAACTGAACCTGCGGGCATTAAAGATGCTCCGTCCCGGAGGGCTACTCGTCACCTGTTCCTGTTCGCAACACGTGGGCTGGGCCGATCTGGAAGCGGCCGTTGCTGCAGCCGCGGGCGATGCCGGGCGCCGCGTCCGGTTGCTCGAGAGGCGTGGGGCTGCTCCCGATCATCCTGTCGTGCTCAATCTGCCGGAGACCGAGTATCTCAAGTGCCTGGTGCTTGAAGCGGAATAAGGCAGGGAACAGGAGACCAAGGAAACGAGGGAACAAGAAGGCGCCTGCCCGGTGATCGGAGGTTCAGGCGAGGGCGGCGGCGGGCAGTGTTTCCTTGCGTTCTTCGCGCTGCCAGCGGCAGTGCGCCCCGATTGGCCAGCGGCAGGTTTTCGCGGACAAGGCCCGTGCAGACGCACCCCTGGGCATGCTCAGTGGCTCCGGATAGTTTTATCGGAGGATCGGGCCGCGGGATGAGGGTACGCAAGGACATTTCGACGACGCCCGCCGGAGCCACATCCCGCTGCTAGAGCAGCTACCGGGACGCCTATCGTCCTGTTTCAGTCCACAGAAAAGCCGCTTGGTCGGCGTGGTCCTGAATCCGCTGCTCCACGCCGACTCCCGCGGAGTGGCCTCCAGAGACGCTGTAATGCAACAACACCGGCCGTCCGCTGGACGAGGTCGCCTG
>JBEKUS010000202.1:0-4094 GCA_049514795.1 Occallatibacter sp. | reverse complement strand
GGCCGAGCAACTACAACGCATGATGCGAAGTGACGAGGCGATCCTCGCATTCGAGGATCTGCGCCTGGCGCTGGCTAAGGCGGCCGGCGCGGCAGAACAGGCACGCATCGTGGAACGTATGGTGACGATCCTCAAAGCGGAGCTTGCCCGTACCCAGGCTGCGCGCGAGGCCCAATTGCGTGACTCGCGCTTGGGCTACGAGTGGGAGCAGGATTACTTCTACACACCGGATGTCCTAACAGAGAAAATCCAGGAGATCCGAACGGCGCTGGACCGCGAGATTCCGGCCTACCGCAAACAGCACGGGTTGGAGCTAGGGCCAGCCTAATCTATGCTTCCCCGGAAGCTGGTCTGGACCCCATGTTTGAGACGAAGAAACTAGGGACACGTTGCCATTCGATGCAGATCGATTGTCTCGCCGAATGGGTCCACTTAGATTGAAAGCAGCCGGTGAAGCGGAGGTGGGCTCTACTGGAGAGCAACCCACCAAGGAATAGCCGGCTGGAAACTCATCGCACCGATGACCGGGCGCGGCAACGTCGCGCCCGTTTCCATCGGGGCGGTAGATTTCCTCATGCCTCAGAAAACTCATTGCCGCGCCTCCTCGAAGCTGGTTGGCGTCTGATAGCCCAGTGAGGAGTGCAACCGTCGCCGGTTGTAATATTCTTCCAGAAAATCACCGACCCGCTCCCGCACATCGTCGAGGTCGCGGTAGCTGCGTAGGTAGACTTCCTCGCATTTCAAAGTTCGCATGAAGCTTTCCGCCAGCGCGTTGGCCCACGTCGTCAACTGCGGCTGATGCGAACGGTCTGAGCCGACGTTTCAGAATCACTCATCCATTTCACCCGTGGTCCGGTCAGGAGTTTGAACTCGTCACCTATCTGCATGCCTGGGGCGAGAACCGAGTCTACTTCAACAAGGAACACGAGCATCTGGTGTCGGTTCCGGCGAGTTGGACTGATCTCGTTCCGGAAGACCCGCTGGTGTACCTGGCGGCGGGGCGTTCGCCATTCCGTGTGGTGGACCTGATTGAACTGGCTCAGTTGGTGGAGAGATTGCGCTTGGCGAGTGTAAATGGAATTATGCCATGACTGTAAAGGCAATGTTGTCATGTTTCTCCGTGGAAGCGGCCGGTCTGCATGGCTTATTGTGGCTATTATCTGACATTATGACGAGAGAAAAGCCACAAAAAGAACTTGACAGTGCATCACATGAGGACGTAATTATATTTACAGGTAGCGCTCATGACTGTGCCGATCTCGCCCGACCGTCAACAAAAGCGCCAGACGCTCCGCCGCCATGGCACTCTCAACCCACAACCCAAAACCGTCACCGATCCGTTGTTTCACAACAGCGGCTTCTTCGATCCCGACGACCTGGTGCAGGTCAAGTACGAGATGCTGCGTCAGGTTCACGTCGACAAAGGTTCCATCAGCGAGTCCGCGCGCGCCTTCGGTTTTTCACGCCCCTCGTTCTACCAGGCGCAGTCGGCGTTTTACCAGGACGGAGTATTCGGCCTGCTGCCGCACAAGCGCGGCCCGCAAGGTGGACACAAGCTGACCAACAAGGTGATGGAGTTTGTCGCCCAACAGCGATCTGCCGATCCATCGCTCAGCTCCGAACAACTGGCCGAAGCCATCCAAAAACAGTTCCGGCTTCAAGTGCATCCGCGGAGCATTCAGCGGCGCCTGGTCGGGCAAAAAAAACGGCGATGAAACCATCTGTCGTGGGCTGTGGTTCCGACGCTCTGCGGTCCTCCTACGAGGATCTCCGCGCTCAAGCCCTGGCCGGGGGCCGCGGACCGGGGTTCGCCATCTTCCTGTATCACGGAATGCGCGAATGGATCGAAGTTTGTTCCTCGTGCACGGCGGTGGTTGCCACGGCGGAGAAGGTGGAGGTAACCACGAATCCTCAGTGCATACCGCCGGAGATGCGATCCGAGATCGTATCGATCTTGGCTGGCCTGTTTCTACAAAAGCGATGGGAGGCAACCCGATGACTCACGATGCGCATCAGAAGGTGAAGGCCAGCCACCTGAAGCGGAACGCCTATCTTTATGTCCGACAGTCGACGCTACGCCAGGTGCTCGAAAACACCGAGAGCACGCAGCGGCAGTATGCATTGCGGCAACACGCGGCCGCGCTAGGATGGCCGCTGGAGCGGATCATCGTGATCGATACGGACCTTGGCCAATCCGGCGCCTCCGCCGCCGATCGCGAGGGGTTCCAGCGGTTGGTCACCGAGGTCAGCTTGGGGCGAGCAGGAATCGTGCTCGGCTTGGAAGTCTCGCGCCTGGCACGCAACTCGACGGACTGGCACCGGCTGTTGGAGATCAGTGCGCTCACCGACACACTGATTCTCGATGAAGACGGCATCTATGACCCGGCGCACTTCAACGATCGTCTTCTGCTTGGCCTGAAGGGCACGATGAGCGAAGCAGAGCTTCACGTGCTGCGGGCTCGTCTGCAGGGCGGCATCCGCAACAAGGCTCGACGAGGAGAGCTCTTCGTGCGCCCGCCGATGGGATTCATTTACAACGCGGATGGGAAGGTGGTGGTGGACCCGGACCAGCAGGTGCAACAATCCGTGCGCCTGTTGTTTGAAACCTTCCGCCGGACCGGGTCGGCCATGGCCGTGGTGCGGCTCTTCGCCGAGCAGGGATTGCAGTTTCCGCGGCGCGTTCACACCGGACCGAACAAGGGCGATCTCGCGTGGGCCGGACTGGAACACAGCCGGGCGTTGCGCATTCTCCACAACCCGAGATACACGGGCGCTTTCGTTTACGGCCGAACCCACAGCCGCAAGACGGTGGACGGCGACTGGGTGATCGAGCATGTCCCGCGGGAGGAATGGGAGGTGCTGATTCGGGAAGCCCACGCCGGCTACATCGACTGGGACGAGTATGAACAAAACCAGCGCCGTCTCCACGACAACTGTCAGGCCTATGGGGAGGACCGGCGCAAGAGTCCCCCACGGGAAGGTCCCGCGCTACTGCAAGGACTGCTGATCTGTGGCCGCTGCGGCAAGCGCATGACGGTGCGCTATCACAGCCGGCGAGGGCAGTTGTTTCCGGATTACGTCTGCCAGCGCGAGGGTATCGAACACGCTGAACCAATCTGCCAACACATTCCGGGCGCTGGTATCGATGAGGCGGTTGGAGACATTCTCGTCGAAGCGGTTACACCGGTCGCGCTCGAAGTCGCGCTGGCCGTCCAACAGGAGTTGCAGTCGCGACTGGATGAGGCCGACCGGCTGCGCCAACAGCAGGTGGAGCGGGCGCGCTACGAAGCCGAGCTCGCACGGCGCCGCTATCTCCGCGTCGATCCGGATAATCGTCTGGTGGCCGACTCGCTGGAAGCCGATTGGAACGACAAGCTGAGGCTGCTGACCAAGGCACAGGAAACCTGCGAGCGGCAGCGCGCGCAAGATCGAAAGCTCCTCGACGAGCAACAACGCGCGGCGATACTCTCACTAGCTACCAACTTCCCGCAACTGTGGCGCGACCCATCCACACCCGATCGGGAACGTAAACGCATGGTGCGGCTGTTGCTGGAAGATGTCACCCTGACTCGCGAGGTTCAGCTCATACTACATCTCCGTTTCAAAGGCGGCGCGTACCGCACGATTCAGCTCCCTTTACCGCAGCGATCCTGGGAGCAACGGCAAACCAGCAGGGAAGTAGTTGCCGAAATCGACCGGCTGCTGAATCACCACACCTATCCGGAGATCGCGGCCACGCTGAACGACCAGGGTATGCAGTCCGGGGAAGGCCAGCCATTCACGGCGCGCATCGTGGCTCGCATTCAGCGGAGCAATCAACTCGCGCCACGATATGATCGTCTCCGCAGGGCAGGTATGCTTACGGTTGAGGAAATGGCGGCCGTACTCGGCATCGGCCAACAAAGAGTCAAAATATGGAACCGGCATGGACTGATTCGCGGCCATGCTTACAACGGCAAGAACGATTGCCTCTACGAGCATCCCGGCGACAATCCGCCGCGAAAAGCCATGGGCGTCAAACTGTCGAAAAGACGGCCAGCCGATGAGGTCGTTACGCAAGGTGCCGCGGAGGTGCAGTGTGAAGCATAAGCCTT
>JBEKUS010000201.1:0-4313 GCA_049514795.1 Occallatibacter sp. | reverse complement strand
CCGTGAGCAGCATGCTTCCGACAGGACCAAACATGTGGTGCGCCTCGCTCATCTCCGGTCTTTTCGCCACGAATCTGCCCGGGCCTGGATGCTCACTGACGAACGTGTCGCTCGCGTTCCATCAACTCATCCGTATCGGAGACCGCATTTTCGTCAAGGTCGAGGTCATGGCCAAGGACGATTCTACAAAGAGGGTTACATTCGCTTGCGAGGCGAGCAATAGCGCCGGCGCGTCCATCTTTTCAGGTACGGCACAGCTCATCGCACCTTTGGAAAAGCTCCGCTTGTCCACGCTCCCGGTTCCCCAACTCATTGTCAACAATCCCTATCGTCACTACCACGGTTTGATCTCGCGTGCGAGCTCCAAACCGGCTGTGAGAACTGCGATTGTGTGGCCCTGCGACGAGGTATCTCTCGGAGGCGCAATGCAGGCATTCAAGGACCGTGTGATCGTCCCGGTTCTTGTGGGTGCTGAATCAACGATCCGCAACATTGCCGAAACCATGCAACTGGACCTGGGAACCACTCAGATCGTTGACTGCGACGATAGCAGCGCAGCCGCCATCCGGGCCGTCGAGATGGCTCGTAAAGGCGAGGTCCAAATGCTCATGAAGGGGTCTCTTCAGACTGACGAACTCATGCACGCTGTCGTGTCGCGCGAAGGAGGGATGCGCACAGGGAGGCGCCCCAGCCACGTATTTGCTTTGGATGTTCCGTCCTATCACAAGACTCTCTTTGTAACCGATGCGGCCATCAACTTCCAGCCGGACCTGGAGGACAAGATCGACATTCTGCAGAATGCGATCGACATGATGCTCACGCTTGAGGTCGAGAACCCGAAGGTGGCCATACTGTCGGCGGTGGAGTCAGTCAACCCAGCCATTCCATCGACGCTTGATGCCGCCGCGCTCTGCAAAATGGTTGATCGCGGACAGATTACTGGCGCCATCGTCGATGGCCCACTCGCATTCGATAATGCCATCTCAAGCGAAGCCGCACGGATCAAGAAGATCAAGTCGCCGGTCGCGGGAGACCCGGATCTTCTGATGGTCCCCAATCTGGAAGCCGGAAATATTCTCTTTAAGGAGCTTCAGTACTTGGCCGGAGCGCTCGCGGCGGGAGTTGTAGTGGGAGCCAAAGTCCCGGTAGTTCTCACCGGCCGCGCCGACGGAGAACTGGCTCGGACAGCAAGTTGCGCCCTCGGCGTCCTGCTGGCGAAGCCAGCGCCCGACCTGGGGTGAGTCCACGGTTTCAAATCAGACGGCCCCGCGAATTGCGCCTAGGGGCGTACAATCGCCGGGAATCTGTTTTCAAAATGAAGATTCCGGTTCAGGAGTAGGAATGGCCGCACCCGATCCCATCGTCATCGTAGGCGCCGCACGCACGCCGATCGGAGCGTTTCAGGGCGATCTGAAAGAACTTACCGCACCCGAACTCGGATCCTCCGCTATCCGGGCCGCGGTCGAGCGCGCCAGCATTCCGCCTGATTCTGTCGAGGAAGTCGTCTTCGGATGCGTCCTTCCTGCTGGCTTGGGACAGGCTCCCGCGCGCCAAGCTGCCCTTGGTTCGGGGCTGCCGCTTGTTACGGGCGCAACCACAATCAACAAAATATGCGGCTCCGGCATGAAGGCGGCAATGCTAGCCCACGATATGCTGCTTGCCGGGAGCGCGAAAACCGTCGTCGCCGGCGGCATGGAGAGCATGAGCAATGCTCCGTATCTTCTTGATCGCGCACGGGGCGGTTATCGCATGGGCCATGGACGCATTCTCGACCACATGTTCCTCGACGGCCTCGAAGACGCGTACGACAAGGGCCGTCCGATGGGCACATTCGCTGAAGATTGCGCACAGAGCTATGGATTCACGCGTCTGGCGCAGGACGAATATGCATTGGCCTCGCTCGCACGGGCACAAAAAGCCACCAACGATGGAAGCTTTGCGGCGGAGATCGTCCCGGTCACGGTGAATGCTGGCAAGACCGAACGCGTGGTGAGCCGCGATGAGCTGCCGCTGAAAGCAACACCGGATAAGATTCCCTATCTGAAGCCGGTGTTTCGAGAGGGCGGCACCGTGACGGCGGCAAATTCCAGCGCCATCTCCGATGGTGCGGCCGCGCTGGTGCTCATGCAGCGATCTGAGGCAGATCGCCGCGGCCTCAAGCCGCTGGCGTGGATCGCGGGTCATGCCACCTACTCGAACGCGCCGGCACTGTTTCCCACTGCGCCCATTGGGGCCATCCGCCGCCTCGCGGAGCGGACGGGCTGGGCCCTCGGCGATGTGGACCTATTTGAGATCAACGAGGCCTTTGCCGTTGTGGTCATGGCGGCGATGCGCGATCTCGCCCTTCCCCACGAAAAAGTGAATATCCACGGTGGCGCCTGCGCTCTGGGTCATCCGATTGGAGCGTCGGGCGCGCGCATTCTCGTCACGCTTCTCGCCGCCCTCGAGAAATACAAATTCCGCCGCGGCATCGCTTCGCTTTGCATCGGCGGCGGAGAAGCCACTGCCATGGCGATCGAACGTATCGGCTAAGCGGCAAGCTGCGACTCCGCTGCGCCTTATCCATGGCCGGTGCGTACGCCCTAACTTCGCAATGATGTTCCGCTTGCCCTGCCGCGCCGCGTGGGGCCATGGGCATGCTGCGCAGGCGTACGCCTGTAGCGGCAAAGACGGCGTTGCCTGCCGGGCGCAAGGCCCACGACGCCTGTCTCGCCTGCCCCCGCCGCAGGTAGATCCTCGCGGTCGAGGAGCACGATCTCGATTATGCGGGCGAGTCCAGGACGACACGGAACCGCCCGGTTCTTCACCGAAAATGCGGGGATGGTCTCTCAATTCCTCTCGGAAGGAGCAAAATTCCACTGAATCGGAGCCGAAAAAGGAGATTCCAGGTGAAGAAGCGTGCGCCTCAGGACAAAGAATGTAATCGGCCCACCGCCGCGCCTGATGCTTAGAGAGGTTCTTTTGTGAATTGCACCAAAAATGCGGCATAAGGGCTTTACAGTAGCTCTTCAGTTGCGGTAGCGTATTGCGGTAGCTTCCTTGCATCGAACGGGGATGCCAAAGAGTAGACGAAGAACCTCTCTGGCTTCGCGGTTCCCTGCAAATTATTCTGTCTTGGCACCGCCGATTCGTTCGACGCATCCAGGACAGCGAGTGAGTGTGATCCTATGGCGACTGTTCCTTCTCCCACGCGCGGCCTCAACAAGCTCTATCCCGATGCGCGCTCGGCGCTCGACGGCGTTGTTCGCGACGGCATGCTGCTGGCCGTCGGCGGATTCGGCCTGTGCGGCATTCCGGAAGCGCTCATCCAGGCGCTGCGCGACACCGGTGTGCGCAATCTGACCGTGGCCAGCAACAACGCAGGCGTGGACGGCTGGGGCCTCGGCGTCCTGCTCGAAACGCGCCAGGTCAAGAAAATGATCTCCAGCTACGTGGGCGAGAACGCGGAGTTTGAGCGCCAGTTCCTGACCGGCGAGCTGGAGGTTGAGTTCTCTCCGCAGGGCACGCTGGCCGAACGCATGCGCGCCGGCGGCGCCGGCATTCCGGGCTTCTACACGCGCACCGGCGTGGGCACCATCATCGCCGAAGGCAAGGAGCACAAGGACTTCGACGGCGCAACCTACATCCTGGAGCGCGGTATCCAGGCCGACGTGGCGCTGGTCAAGGCCTGGAAGGCCGACACGTACGGCAACCTTGTCTATCGGCGCACCGCGCGCAACTTCAACCCCAGCGCCGCCACCTGCGGCAAGCTCACCATCGCGGAAGCGGAGATTGTGGTCCAGCCCGGCGAGCTCGACCCCGACGAAATTCATACGCCCGGCATTTTCGTCCACCGGCTCGTGCACAATCCGCATCCCGAAAAACGCATTGAGCGGAGAACCGTTCGCGAAGGCTGATCACTGTTCACTGAAACCCAATGCCGCTTGAACCCATGACCGCTTCGATTGCCACGAATGAAGCTAAGAGCTAAGAACTAGGAGTTGCTTTATGCCCTGGACCCGTCAGCAAATGGCCGCCCGCGCCGCCCGTGAGTTGAAGGACGGCTACTACGTCAATCTCGGCATCGGCATTCCCACCCTCGTTGGCAACTACATCCCCGAGGGCGTTACCGTCGCCCTGGAATCGGAGAACGGACTGCTCGGCATGGGCCCGTTTCCGCGCGACGCCGAAGTGGACGCCGACCTCATCAACGCCGGCAAGGAGACCGTGACCTTCATTCCCGGCGCCTCCATCTTCTCCAGCGCCGACTCCTTCGCCATGATCCGCGGCGGCCACGTCGATGTCGCCATTCTCGGCGCCATGGAAGTCTCCGA
>JBEKUS010000200.1:0-4317 GCA_049514795.1 Occallatibacter sp. | reverse complement strand
CGCCACAACTGTGGACGCAACCAAGGCGGCGCAGGCAGAGATCGCGGCTCTCGCTTCCACGCCCTTCACCGGGGCCGAGCTCCAGCGCGCCAAAGATAATATCCTCAACTCCTTTCTCTTCCGCTATGACACGAAGGAGAAGATTCTGGCCGAACGCGTGAAGCTCGAGTTCTACGGCTACCCCGCGGACTACCTTGAGACCTATCGCGCCGCGCTCGAAAAGGTCACGCTGGCCGACGTCACTGCGGCGGCGAAAAAGTATGTTCATCCCGATCGGCTTGCCGTTCTCGTCGTTGGCAACAATCAGGAGATCGGGCAAATCAAAGGGGGTCTTGAGTCTCTCGGAATGGGCGCGCCTACGCCGATCGACATCACCATCCCGCACCCGGCCGCGCCGCCTGCGGCTGCCGGCGCCGGCAAGTAAAGCAGGAGTGCATCATGTTTGAGCGGTATACGGAAAAGGCGCGGCGCGTGATCTTCTTCGCGCGCTACGAGGCCAGTCAGGTCGGTTCGCCTCTCATTGAGACGGAACACCTGCTGCTCGGCCTTCTGCGTGAGGATAGGGCGCTAAGCAATCGCTTCGTGCGCGCGCACGCCCCGATGGAGTCGATCCGGAAGCAGATTGAGGCGCACACGACCATCCGCGAGAAGGTCTCGACGAGCGTCGACCTGCCGCTTTCGAGCGAATCCAAGCGGGTGCTGGCCTACGCCGCGGACGAGGCGAAGCAGATGGGACACAAGCACATCGGCACGGAGCATTTGCTGCTGGGTCTGCTCCGCGAAGAGAAGTGCTTCGCGTCGGTGATTTTAGAGGAGCGCGGCGTGAAGATCGCGCAGGTTCGGGACGAACTGGCGCGTCAGCCGCAGGAGAGCGCGCCGGAAGCGCGAATCAGGCGAGTGCCCGACGATCCCGTCTGGCGGCTCATTGATGCGGGAGTGGAGATCAGGCGGCCGGATACCTGCGTCATCGATCCCGAGGTCGAAGTCGGCGCGGGCACAATTCTTGAACCCTACGTGCAGTTGCTTGGCAAGACCCGCGTCGGCTCCGGCTGCCGCATCCGTTCCTTCACCGTCATCGAAAACTGCACGCTCGGCAACGGCGTCCAAGTCCTGCAGAGCTCCGTCCTCGAGGATTCCACCGTGGCCGACGGCGCTCGCATCGGCCCGTTCGCCCATCTCCGGCCCGGCAGCGAGATCGGCGAGAACGCCCACGTCGGCAACTTCGTTGAGACAAAGAAAACACGCCTCGGCAAAGGCGCGAAAGCCAATCATCTCTCCTACCTCGGTGACGCGGAGATCGGCGAAGGGTCCAACATCGGCGCCGGAACCATCACCTGCAACTACGACGGCGTGAACAAGCACCGCACGCAAATTGGCAAGGGGGCCTTCGTGGGCAGCGACAGCACTCTGGTCGCGCCCGTCAACATCGGCGACGGCGCTTACATCGGCGCGGGGTCGTGCATTACCAAGGACGTGCCCGCCGACGCTCTCGCCGTGGGCCGTGGCCGCCAGGTGACCAAGGAGGGCTGGGCTGCCGCCCGCCGCGCCCTCCGCCAGGGCAAGGGCAAGTAACGCTCCGGAACGACTCCGCACGGCCGAAAACTGCTCACTGTTTTCGCCACAACCCGATGCAACATTCGGGTGATTGAGGGCACCTGGGGCGGATGTTACCCTCACCTCAAGAGTATCCGCCCGCACGCTCCGTGTCTTCCGCGGCAGTGCGGGCCATTAGGTTATATCTTGTTATTCTGTGAGCCTTTCCGCCTTTGGTGTCATCGTACCTAGAAGGAGCAGGCAGTCCGGGTTGCCGGGCTCGACCGATGGCGCGCAATGGCAGGACTGTACGGAACTTGAGCCGCGCGCGCGGCGTACCCGGGAGAGTATGGCAACGCCCGCCTCCCGATGCGCAACTCGGTGGCTCTTTCTTGATCTGAACGGAAACGGGCGCAGGGCGAAGAATCCGGGAATCGCTCCTTCTCAAAGGGCCTGTGCGGAGACACGAACACGACGGAGGCTGTCGTTTGGCATTGAGTTTGTCAGACGCGAAATCGATGGGCCCTGCGGGGCTCTCGCGAAACGAAGGCGACGCGCGGGCGCGCAAGACGGCGCGCGTTCTCGTCGTCGACGATGAAGCCCCCGTGCGCATCATGGTGGCCGCCGCGTTGGAACGCGAAGGCTACACCGTGGAACAGGCCGCCGACGGCCGTGACGCGATCGAAGCGCTCGAAGCCAACAACTTCAACCTCGTGCTCACCGACATCGTCATGCAGGACGTGAACGGCATCGCCCTGCTTGAGCGCATCCACGCCCTGCAGCCCAACCTCCCCGTCGTCATGGTCACCGCGGTGCACGACATCAGCGTGGCCATCGACTCCATGCGCCGTGGCGCCTACGACTACCTCCTCAAGCCCTTCGAGCGCGAACAACTCCTCTCCACCGTCGAGCGCGCGCTCAACCACCGCCTGGCGCTCGAAGAAACGCAGAGCTACCACGAGAGCCTCGAGAAAATGGTCCGCGCGCGCACCGAGATGCTGCGCCACGCCATGGAGGATCTCGAGCACTCCTACGACGTCACGCTCGAAGCTCTCGGCGACGCCCTCGACCTCAAGGACTCCGAAACCGAAGGCCACTCCAAGCGCGTCACGGCCTACGCTATCGCCCTGGCCCGCGCCATGGGCATCCCGCCCGAGGAAATCAAGATCATCGCCCGCGGCGCATTCCTGCACGACATCGGCAAGATGGCCATCCCCGATGAGATTCTCCGCAAGCCCGGCAAGCTCACCCCGGAAGAACAGGAGCTGATGCGCGAGCACTGCGCGCGCGGCTACAACATGCTCCGGAAAATTCCCTTCCTCGCCGGCGCGGCCGAGATCGTCTTTTGCCACCAGGAACACTTCGACGGGCACGGCTACCCCAACCATCTTGCCGGCCGCGAGATCCCCATCGGCGCGCGCGTCTTCGCCGTGGCCGATACCCTCGACGCCATCACCAGCGAGCGCCCCTACCGCAAGGCGCGCGGCTTCGCCGCCGCCCGCGAAGAGATCCTGCGCTGCTCGGGAACGCAGTTCGACCCCGCCGTCGTCGAGGTCTTCCTCAAGATCCCCAACGAACTCTGGCAGGAACTCCGCTCCGAAATCAGCGGCCAGCACATGCGCTTCTCCACCTTCGACATGGCCCGCGCCCAGGCCGCCTCGTAGGCGACGCGTCCGCCCGATTCACGAAGAGAAGTAGAAGATCACAGCGCCGATCATGGTCAGGTTGCAGGCCGCGTGCGCAGCCATCGATGCAAAGAGCGAGCCGGACCGCATTCGGCAAATCGTGAGCAGTGCGCCCACCAGGATGCCGCCCGCCAGTGTGGCCGCGCCCGCGAGCCAGCGGAAATGGAACCCCGCGGCGTCGAGCGAAACCGCGACGATCTGCAAATGAACGACGCCGAAGGCAACGCCCTGAACCAGCGTGGCGGCGATTCCGCCGAAGCGTTGGGCAAAAGCCTGCTGCATGATTCCACGGAAGAAAATTTCCTCGCCGACTGGCATAAGAATCACCGCCGGCACCCCGATCGCGACGAGAATGAGGCCCAGCGGCATTGCGGCGCGCATTTGCTCCAGCTGCAGCCCATGATGGACGCAGACGAGCAGGTTGCTGGGCGAGTCATGAGGCGTGGTCCAGCCGACGGCGAAACACAGCAAGCCGGCGAAACCCCCGGCGATTCCGCTCAGCGCCAAAGCCGGCAGCCATTTGCGCGGCCTGCAAAGGCCAATCCCGCGCCGGCCCTCCGCATTGAGAAAGATCCACGGAAGCGCCCACATCGCCAGCACGTGCAACAGAAACAGGATCTGGAGCTGCGGAGGACCCCAGGCCGCGCAAAACCGGGCAACGGCCAAAACAGCGAATACCAGAAGAGACAAGCCCCAGGGCGCCATGCCCAGGCGGCTCCAGAATGGTCGCAGGAGATCCGGGTTTCTGCGTTCTTCAGGGTTCATAATGTTCGCGTGCTGCTGCGGACGCTCGCGCACAGTCATCGTCCGTCTGCCGGTCCCTTCGCTGGAGTTTCCTCTCGAAGCTCCAAAACGGCACCATTCTACGCTATTCTCACGGCTTGTTCGCTCCACGCTTTCCCGTTCCCTAGCTCCCTTGTTCCCTGCCGGGGTCCCCGGCGAGCGATCTGTGCTCGCTGGGGTGGCTGCCGGGGTCCCCCAGGGCAAACGCACCATAGCGGCTATATGCGGCGGTGTGCGAAAAGATTGAGATGGGGAGATGGAGACTCCCCTGACGCATTTTGCGGAATTGAAGGATCCTCGTCTGCCGCGCACGCGT
>JBEKUS010000199.1:0-4368 GCA_049514795.1 Occallatibacter sp. | reverse complement strand
CGTTCTGTTCGGCCCGGGTTCGGAGCTGACCTTCGACCGGCCGCTCTTTCAGGAAGGCAACTTCGCCGCCAAAGAGACGGTAACCATCGTCGGCCCGCGCAGCCGCATTATCTCGAACCTGCGCATTCTGGGGCCGATGCGCAAGCAGTCGCAGGTGGAGCTCGCGTTTACCGACGCCATCATGCTCGGTTTCAGTGACCTGCCTGTGCGTCTGTCGGGCGATATCAAGGGCACGCCGGGCGCGGTGATTATCGGGCCGAAGGGCGTGGTCGAGCTGAAGGAGGGCGTGATTCGCGCCGCCATCCACGCGCACATGAATCCGGACGAGGCGGCCTACTTCGGCGTGAAGCAGGGCGACCGGATGAAGCTGCGCGTGGGCGGGCCGTCGGGCGTCACCTTCAACCATGTGCAAGTGCGCATCGATCCAACGTCGAAGCTGAACGTCCACATGGACACCGACGAGGCGAACGCATGCGGGCTGCACCTGACAAAAGATGTCGAGCTATTCAAGTAACGCAAGAGCAGTGAAGTAACCCTACGCAACAAGAGAGGAAGCGATGAAACAAGCGCTGGGAATGATTGAGACCAAAGGCCTGGTCGCGCTCTTTGAGGCGACCGACGCCATGCTCAAATCGGCAAACGTGTCCTTCGCCGGCTGGCAGACCGTTGGTTCGGGTCTGGTGACCGCCTTCGTTGAAGGGGACGTGGCGGCCGTAAAAGCCGCTACGGACGCGGGCGCGGAAGCGGCATCGCGGATCGGCGAGGTGGTGAGCGTGCAAGTGATCTCACGGCCTCACGACGAGCTGCCGTTTTTCGTTCAACAGAACAAAGTGGCGAAGAAGGCGTAAAGCGAGCTGTCAGCTCTCAGCTTTCAGTTCTCAGCTTGACGGTGGGACGGCGAACTCCGAAGAAAATTCAGACAAGTTCGCGAAACGAGGATGGCACGGAGGCAAATGCAGAGCGACAAAGCTGAAAGCTGAAAGCTGATAGCTGACGGCTGAAAGCTGGCATTTGAAGGAGACAAGATGAGTCAGGCAATCGGATTGATCGAAACCAGAGGCATGGTCGGGTTGGTGGAAGCGAGCGATGCGATGGTGAAGGCCGCCAGCGTGGAGCTCGTGAAAACGGTGCAGATCGGCGGCGGGTACGTGACGGCGATCGTGCGCGGAGACGTGGGCAGCGTGCGCGCGGCGGTGGATGCGGGCGCGGCCGCGGCCAAGGTGGTGGGCGAGCTGGTGTCGTCCCATGTGATCGCGCGGCCCCACGATGCGCTTGTCGAGAGCATGTTGAAGTAGCGAGGAAGCAGGGAGAACGCAGATGGCGAATGAAGCGATTGGAATGATCGAGACCAGGGGCCTGGTGGCCCTGGTGCAGGCGACGGACGCAATGCTGAAGGCAGCCAGCGTCAAGTACACGGGCTGGGCCAAGGTCGGCAGCGGCCTGTGCTCGGTGTATGTCACCGGCGACGTGGGATCGGTACGCGCCGCGGTGGACGCGGGCGCCAGCGCGGCCCGCGCGGCCGGCGAAGTGGTGAGCGTGCACGTGATCGCGCGCCCGCACGAGTCGGTCAGCGCCGTGGTGCCGAAGTAGAACGGTGAAACTCGTGTCTCGCAAGCGTGATCTTGCGGAATGCGGTTTTGAAAGGGCACGGCTTCGGTCGTGCCGCAACGGCCGGCAGAACCCGAATGGGGCTTCAGCCCCTGAGGCAATGCGGCCGGTGCGAGGCTCGCAATGTTCATAGCCAAAGTGATCGGCAATGTCGTTTCCACGCAGAAGCTGGCCAAGTTTCGCGGCATGAAGCTGCTCTTGATCCAGCCCTACATCAACCGGGAAGGGAAGCTGGAGATCTCCGGCAGCTCGGTGGTCGCGGTAGACAGCGTGGGAGCCGGCGTGGGCGAGTGCGTGATGTTCACGCAGGGCAGCTCGGCGCGCTTGACGCCCACCACGAAAGATGCGCCCGTCGATGCGGTGATCGTGGGAATCGTCGACACCATCGAGGTCGGCGGCGCGACGGTGGCGAAACCCTAGAGCCTACGGGCGCTGGATGGGGAGAAGGGATCGATGCAAACGCAACAGCAAGTCTCGCCGCAGGTGATTGCGGAGATTGCCCGGGAGGTTGTGGCGCGGCTGCGCACGCAGATCGAGCCCGCAGCGGTCCCGCAGGCGGCCGCGCCCCGGACGGCGGCGGCGCGCGACGGCGTCTTCGCCACGGTGGACGAGGCCGTGGACGCGGCCTATGAGGCGCAGAAGAAGGTGGCGGCGATGAGCTTGGCCGATCGCGGACGGCTGATCGACATTATTCGCCGCATCTGCAACGACCGCCGCGAAGAACTGGGCCGGATGGAGCTCGAGGAGACCAAGGTCGGCCGCCTCGACCACAAGATTCTGAAGCTCACCAACATGCGCTACGTGCTGGGCGTTGAGGCGATGCGCAGCGACGCGCGCAGCGACCGCACCGGCCTCGACATTATCGAGCGTGCGCCGTGGGGCGTGATCGGCATGATGCTGCCCGTCACGCATTCGGTGCCCACCATGGCGTCGAACGCGATAAACATCATCGCCGCAGGCAACACCGCGGTCTTCGGACCGCACCCCTCGGGCAAGCGCGTCGCGCAATATGCGCTGCAGTTGTGGAACCGCGAGTTCGAGCGCGAGCTGGGCGTGACGAACGTAGTGACGACCGTGGTTGAGCCGAGCCTGGAAGCCGCCGATCAGATCTTCCATCATCCCAAGGTTGCGTTGCTCTGCTGCACGGGCGGCACGGCAGTGGCCCAGGCTGCCGCAAAGACAGGCAAGCGCGTGATTGCCGGCGGGCCGGGCAATCCGCCCGTGGTCGTCGACGAAACGGCGGAACTCGATCGCGCCGCGCGATGCATCATCGAAGGCGCGGCGTTCGACAACAACCTGCTCTGCATCGGCGAGAAGGAAGTCTTTGTCGTCGCTTCGGTCGCGGATGCGTTTATCGCCGCCATGAAGCGCGCCGGAGCAGTTCAGCTCGACGCGGCGGCGATCGATCGCCTGACGAAGGCGGCGTTCACGTTCGAGGGCGGCGGGGGCGGCTGCGCCCGCGCGCACCTGAAGAAGGACCTGGTGGGAAAAGACGTCGCGGTGTTGGCGGCGGCGGCTGGCGTGCACGTTCCTCCGAACACCGACCTGCTGTTTGGAGAGACAGACGAGGACCATCCGTTCGTCGTGGAAGAGCAGATGATGCCGTTCGTTCCGGTGGTGCGCGTAAAGTGCTCCAACGCGGCCATCGCCGCCGCGGTGAAGGCCGAGCACGGATACCGGCACACGGCGATCATCCACACCAACAATGTGGAGACGGCGACGAAGATGGCGCGCGCCATGAACACGACGCTTTTCATTCACAACGCGGCCTCGCCGGCATCGTTGGGCGTGGGCGGGCCGGGCTACTTCAGCCACACCATCGCAACCCCGACCGGCGAAGGCATCACCACGCCGCTGACCTTCACGCGCGAGCGGCAGATGGTGGTGGGGGATGCGTTACGCATTATTTGATGGCGCGGACCGGGGTCAAAGGGACGAGGGAATAGGGACGAACCATGTTTCTTGCGCGCATTGAAGGCACCGTTGTTGCGACCGCCAAGCACTCCACGCTGGAGGGGTGCCGGTTCTTGGTTGCGCGGCGGCTGGAGGCTGACGGCACTGCCGCCCCGGAGCCGAACGTGGTCGTGGATTGGCTTGGTGCGGCGCGCGGCGCCACGGTGATGGTCTCGACCGACGGCGACATTGCGCGCGAGAAGCTGGGCAACAACACGCCGGGGCGCATGGTCGTAGTGGGCATCGTGGACGCGGTGCAACAGCCAAAGTCCGCGCAAGGGAGCAGCGCATGAGGCTTGGCATGGTTCGCGGGCACATCACGCTGACTCCGGCGATCGAGTCGTTCCGCTCGCGGACGCTCGCAATCCTGGAGCCGGTGACGATGGAGAACCTGCGCGCGAAGAACGGCCGCAGCGGGGGGAAGGCCCTGATCGCGGTCGACGAGCTGGGCGCAGCCACGGGCCAGATGGTCGCGTTCACCGAGGGACGCGAGGCGTCGAATCCCTTCTGGCCGGCGCCGGTGCCGGTGGACGCATACCTGGCGCTGATTGTCGATTCGGTGGACGTGACGGAAGAGGGAGTTTGATGCGATCCGAGGTGGGGAAGTGAAGAACGGACAAAAGAGCATCGATCTGACAGGACGAAAGCTGATTGCGGTGCGCGACGTGCAGGACGCGGTGTCGGCGGGCGCCGGCAGCATCCTCGCCGTCGCGAACTGCGTGGTCACGCCCTCGGCCCGCGACTTTCTGCAGCAGCACGGCGTCGAGCTGGTGGTGGATGCGGCGTCGGCGGGCCGGAGCGCGCAGC
>JBEKUS010000198.1:0-4432 GCA_049514795.1 Occallatibacter sp. | reverse complement strand
AAGAGTTGGGAGTTGTTCCAGCTTTCTTGCTGCCAGAAAGAAAGACTAGGCGAGGGTTGCAGAGCCTTGATGACTTTCTATCAGTACGTGGACGTGATCGTAGAAAGGAGGGCGCGATGTCAGAAGCCGAGTTGAGCAAGACGCCGTTGTCTAGCGAACGTGGCGCTGCGATGTGGAAGGGGTTGATCCAGGTAACGCGCGGTACGGCCATGCGCGTCGGCATGATTGACGGAGTCCCTCTTGAATGGGATGACGGACCGCCTCTCGGCAAGAGCTTATCCCCGCTTTTGAAGTTGGATCCGGTAGGCGCTCAATTCAAGGAGCTGAGGGCGGCGCCCTTTTCCGGTGAGCCTAGGAACTGCACGATTGTCTTTGGATGGGTAAACACCCCTAAGGGCTCCCGTAAGCAAACGCCACCAGATCGACTGTGGACGCTCACACTCTCAATCGATGGCAGCGAGCCCTTATGGTGTGTGAACTATGATGAAATCTCAGGCGCATCCTCTGTTGAGTTGGCGGAGCAAATCGTTAAACAGTTGATCGAGTACCGCGACGAATATGAGAGCGCATAACCGAAGCACAGACGCTTCCTCAGTTGTGCTTGCCCTTCCACTCCTCGTAGGGGCTCTGGAAATCCTCGATCCCGCTGTTGTGGGAGACCCATAGCTGCGTGGCGCCCTCATCGCCCACTCAGAAGATCTCCCTCAACTTCGCGAACCCGTCCAGCTCGATCAGGTGCTGGCCCTCGGGCGCGGCGTCGACCTCGGCATGCTCCAGCACCCACGTATCGGGGTGGAAGAGAAAGACCGCATGCAGCCCCGCCGCCAGCGCCGGGTTGATGTCGCTCTTCGGGCTGTTGCCGATCATCCAGCTCGTGTGCGCCATCAACTCGTGCCGCGCGATCACGGCGCGATACGTCGGCGGGTCCTTTTCCTCGACGATCTCCACCGCGGCAAAATACGGCGCCAGCCCCGACCGCGTCAGCTTGTCGGCCTGCTCCGCGTGGTTGCCCTTGGTCATCAGGATCAGATGATGCCGCCCGGCAAGCTCGGCGAGGGTCTCGGCCACGCCGGGCATCAATTCGATCTCCCGCTCGGCGATCGCCTGCGCGAATCCGCGAATGCGCTCACGTTTCTCCTCGGTCACTGGCGCCGGGCTCAGCCGCTCGAAGCAATCCACCAGCGACCGCGTAAAGCTCGATAGCCCGTAGCCGTGCGCGAGAATCGTCTCGCGTTCCACGGCGTTCAATGTCTGCCGCACTTCGGCGGCGGTATGCTCCTTGTGGTCGAGAAAGCCGATGAACGCGGCAATCGCGCGCTCAAAGTAGATGTTGTTCTCCCACAGCGTGTCGTCTGCATCGATGAGCAGGGTCTGGCCGGCAGGGAAGCGGAGCATAGGTTGAGGATACAAGCCGACGGTTGAATGCCTCCAGTCTGCAGCCATGGGCGTGCGATGGAGCCGTTGACAAGTGTCAAGTGACAGGCTACACTTGTCCAGGTGAAGATTCGGAACTTCACGCACAAAGGGCTGAAGAAGCTCTACGACGAAGACGATGCCAAGGGTGTCGGGTTTGCGACAGCCGACAAACTCCGCAAAATGCTTCAATTTCTCGACGAGATGGAGAATCCGGAAGAGTTGCGTGCGCTTCCCACGTGGAAGGCTCACGCACTGACTGGCAATCGCAAAGGAACCTGGAGCTTGAGCGTCACCGCCAATCGGCGCTTGACGTTTCGTTTTGACAAATCGGATCGTGAAATCCGCGACGTAGATCTGGAAGATTATCACTAGGGCAAAAAGGAGAACCACGATGCCGATGAAGAATCCGCCCCATCCGGGAGACTTTATTCGAACGGAGATTGTTGAGGCGGCGGGGCTGACGGTTACAGCCGCGGCGCGGGCGCTGCGTGTTTCGCGGCCCGCCTTGTCCAGCCTGCTGAATGGGAATGCGGATCTCTCCGGCGAGATGGCGCTGCGGATCGAGAAGGCCTTTGGAGTGCGGATGGATACGTTGATGCGGATGCAGAATGCGTACGACATCGCGCAGACGCGGAAACGGGCCGACCAAATCGATCTTCCGCGCATTTCTCTTGCGAGCGTCGCGGATTTGCGCGGCTGAACGGAGCCTGCGGCTCTTCAAACGCCGAGTTCCTTGCGAATCGCCGCCGAAATCGCCTCCGCATGATGCCGCATCGCCTCTTCGCTTTCCGCCTCGATCATCACCCGGGCCAGCGGCTCGGTCCCCGAGTAGCGAATCACCACGCGCCCCGAGTCTTTCAACTCTTCCTCGGCGGCGCGGATCGTCTCCACCACCGCCGGAATCGTTTCGAGCGGCTTCTTCTCGCGCACCTTCACGTTCACAATCACTTGCGGGAAGACCTTCAAGTCCGCCTTCAACTCTCCGATCGATTTGCTGCTCCGCGCGACCAGGTCGAGCACAACCAGCGCGGTCAGCAAGCCGTCGCCGGTCGTCGCCAGATGAGGAAATAGAATGTGCCCCGATTGCTCGCCGCCCAGCGCTGCGTCCTGTTTCTGCATCTCCTCGAGCACGTAGCGGTCGCCCACCGGCGCGCGTAGCATTCGGATTCCGCTCCGCTTGAGCGCCGCCTCGAGCCCCATGTTCGACATCGTTGTCGCCACCACCACATCGCCCGTCAACATGCCGCGGGCCTTCAGATCGCGCGCGGCCATCAGCAGAATCGCGTCGCCGTTCACGACATTTCCGCCCGCGTCGGCCAGCATGCAGCGGTCGGAGTCGCCGTCGAAGGTCAGCCCAACGTCCGCGCCACGCTCCTTCACCTCGCGCGCCACGGATTCCGGATGCAGCGCGCCGCACTCCGCGTTGATGTTGCGCCCGTCCGGGGCGGTGTTCAGCAGCGTGATCTCCGCTTTCCCATCTCCGTTTAGCCGCCGGAAAAGCTCCGGCGCCACCGCCGCCGCCGCGCCGTTCGCGCAGTCGGCCACAATTCTCAATCCCGCAAGCGACAATCCCGGCACCGAGTCAATCAGGAATCGCACGTAGTCTGCCAGGAACGCGGGATTATCTTCGACCGGCGCAAAGCAGCTCGGATCGCCGATCTGCACCTGCGCGGCGTGGCGCAGGATCTCCTCCTCCATCGCCAGCTCCACCGCATCGGGCAGCTTGAATCCGTCCGCGCCGAAGAGCTTGATGCCGTTGTCCTGCCACGGATTGTGCGAGGCCGAAATGACCACCCCGGCGTGGAACCCATGCGTCCGCGCCAGGAACGCGATCGCCGGCGTCGTCACCACGCCCGCGCTCTCCACCTGGGCGCCCGCCAGGCGCAGGCCCTCTGCCAGCGTCGCGGCGATCCACGGTCCGGATTCGCGCGTGTCGCGCCCGAAGAGAACTTCGGGCTTTGCCGTCGTCTTGCGCAGGGAGTGCCCCAGCGCCAGTCCCACGCCGTAGATCGTGGTGGGGTCCAGCGGGGCCTCGCCCGCGATCGCGCGAATGCCGTCCGTGCCGAAGAGTTTCCGGGAATTTGCGGTCATGATGCCGTTTTCTTGCCTCGCTGTTTGCGGGATTGCGGCGCATTCGTTGCGCCGGATGAACTGTGTAGATTCGGCGCGGCGGACTCCACGCGGCTCTCGAACGAGCCGTCGGACAGACGCGTCGTGAGCCGATCTCCCGCGCCGATCTGCGCCGTCGAGCGGATCAGCGCGCCGTTTGCCGCCAGAACCAGCGCGTAGCCTCGGTCGAGCACGGCCAGCGGCGAGAGCGATCGCAGGCGTGCGTCCAGCGCCCCAAGCTCCGAAGCCGACGCCGCAATCAGCCGCTCCACGCACCGCTCCAGCCGCGCGCGCAGATCGGCAAGATGCACACGCGCCTCGGCCAGCCGTTGCCGCGGGTCGTGGCGCAGAACGGCCGCGGCCAACTCCGCCGCACGGTTTTGCCGCAGTCGCAGCCCGGCCAGGACCGCTGCATCGATTCGCTGCGCCGCATCGTCGAGCCGCTGGCCAAGCCGGTAGAGCAGCGCGGTCACGCGCGACTCCGCGCGGTCCGCTGCGGCCGATTGCGCCAGCCGTTGCCGCGCCTGCAAGAGATGGAATCGCGCCGCCCGCTCCAGCCGGTGCTCCTGCGTCGCCAGATGCTCCGCGATCTTGTGCTGCGCCTCGGTTACAAGCTCCGCGGCGGCCGACGGCGTCGGCGCGCGCAGGTCGGCGGCAAAATCGGCGATGGTGAAATCGGTCTCGTGCCCGATCGCCGAGACGACCGGCGCCCGCGACGCAGCGATCGCGCGCGCCACGCGTTCGCTGTTGAATGCGGCCAGGTCTTCGAGCGAACCGCCGCCGCGCGCCAGCACGATCAGATCGACCAGTCCCGACTCGTTCAGATCACTCAGCGCGGCCTCGATCTCACTCGGCGCCGATTCTCCCTGCACAGAGGCAGGGCAGAGCAGCACGTTCAGGCCCGAGT
>JBEKUS010000197.1:0-4579 GCA_049514795.1 Occallatibacter sp. | reverse complement strand
CACACTGCCCGAGACGACCCTCGAAGTCGCCGCACTGCTGGTGATCGTCGTCGATCTCGGCTTCCTGCGCGGGGCCGCGCAGAAGACGCGGAGCGCCGTTACTGCGATCCTCGGCGTTTCCGGATGCGCCGCGGCGCTATGGGCGGTCTCCGTCGCCGGGCCATTCAGCGCGGGCGACGATCTGCTGCTGGCCACAGGCGGGTCGGCGGGCGTTGCGCAGTGCGCAATCCTCATCCTGACCGCGCTCACACTGCTGCTCTTCATCGATGCGGACTTTACCTGCAACGCGGGCGAGTACGTCGCGGTGGTGCTGATGGCCGCGGCGGGCGGTCTGATTATTGCCGCTGCGCAGGACCTGCTTGTGATCTTCATCGGCCTCGAACTGCTGAGCCTTGGCCTCTACATTCTGACGGCATTCGCGAAGAAATCCGGCAAGAGCGCCGAGGCGTCGCTGAAGTATTACCTTTTCGGCGGAATGTCGACGGCATTTCTGCTGTTTGGGTTCAGCTATCTCTATGGGCTGAGCGGTTCGACGAGCCTGCCACGCGTTGTGGTTTTCACGTATTTCGCCTCGGCAAAGGGCGCGACGCCGCTCCTGCTGTTGGCTCTGGTGATGGTCGCAGTCGGTCTCGGCTTCAAGGTTGCAGCGGCTCCATTCCATCTCTGGGCGCCGGACACCTACGAGGGCGCGCCCGCTCCCGCCGCCGCATTTATCGCATCCGTCTCCAAGGTCGCCAGCTTCGCCCTGCTCATCTCCATCAGCTACGCAATCCTCTGGTGGCCCGCGATGCTGCACTTGGCGCCCGGCCGCCTCACCTTCACGGTTTCCCCGGCTGGCGCCCCACAACCTCCAATTACTGTCGGCTTTATCACCGTCTGGCCGTTCATCCTCATGATTCTCTCCGTGGCGTCGATGGTGTTCGGCAACCTCGCCGCTCTCGCGCAGTCGAGCGTTCGACGGCTGCTCGCTTACTCCGCCATCGCCCACGCCGGCTACATTTTGCTCGGTCTTGCGTTCTTCGGGTGGTCGAACGTGAGCACGCAGGCCATCCTCTACTACATCCTCACCTACGGCCTCACCACCATCGGCGCGTTCGGCGTGGTCAGCGTGGTGGAGCGCGCGACGGGCTCGGACAAACTCGATGCGTTTCTTGGGCTGCACAAGCGCAATCCGGCGCTCGCCGCAGTGCTGCTCGTGCTGTTCCTTTCGCTCGCCGGGATTCCGCCGCTGGTCGGCTTCTGGGCCAAGTTCAATCTGTTTGCTGCGGTGCTCACGCTGGGGTGGGAACCGTCTCCAGCGCGGTGGCCGCTATCCTCGCTGCCTACTGATGCTCTGGCGCTGGTTGTGTTGGCTATCGCCTTCAGCGCCGTCTCCCTTTACTACTATCTGCAGGTCTTGAAGCGCGCCTACGTGATGCCCGCGGCCGATGAATCGCCGATTAAGGCGCATCCGGTTACGCTGGCTGTGCTGCTCTTCATCGCCGCTGCTGTCCTCGTGCTGGGGTGCTTCCCGGCGCTGCTGCAGAACTGGATCGCGAGCTTCTATCCGGCGATGTAAGTGCGGGCCTGGAGGCCCGCACGACAGCCGGCCAGGAAGCCGGCGGTACAAGAATCATCACCAGTGCGAGAAGGCCCAAAAGAAAAGCCGCCCGAAGCATCTTGCTCTGGGCGGCCTCTTTCTTCTTTGTCGCACTTTGCTGCTGGTGTCGAGCCCTGGCTCCACTAACTTCGCTAACGCCGCTAGCCCCGCTGACTCCGTTAGTACTTCACAATCTTCTCGAACGAATCCGGCTTCAGGCTTGCGCCTCCGACCAGCGCGCCGTCGATCTCTTCCCGGCCGATGAGCGCCGTCGCGTTGTCGGGCTTCACGCTGCCGCCGTAGAGAATGCGCATGGCCGCGGCGACCTGGGTGCCGAGCAGCCTGGCCACTTCGGAGCGGATGATGCGGTGCGCGTCTTCGGCCATCTCCGGCGTGGCCGTCTTGCCCGTGCCGATGGCCCAGACGGGCTCGTAGGCGATCACGATGGGCGCCGCGGCCTCGGGCGTGATTCCGGCGAAGGCGCCGCTGACCTGCGTCTTCAGCACGCTCGCGGTCTTGCCGGCCTCGCGCTCTTCGAGCACTTCGCCGATGCACACGATCGGGATGATGCCGTGCTTGAGCGCGGTGTGCAGCTTCTTGTTCACGATCTCGTCGGTCTCGGCGAAGTACTGGCGGCGCTCGGAGTGGCCGATGAGCGTGTGCGTGCCGCCTACGGCCATCAGTTGCCCGATCGAGGTTTCGCCGGTGTAGGCGCCTTCCTCGGCAAAGTGGATGTTTTGCGCGCCGACAGCCACATTCGATCCCTTGCAGGCCGGGACCACCGTGGGCAACAGAACGGGGGAGGGAAACAGGGCGATCTCGTCGCGCGTATGGCTAGCGACGAGGGGCAAAAACGCGTCGACAAACGCCTTGGCTTCGGCCGGCGTCTTGTACATCTTCCAATTGGCGGCAATGAGTGCTTTACGGGACATGTGTGTCGATTCCTCGTTCCAATTCTATTGGATTGAGTTGAGGCGCCGGGTGACGGCGGGCACAGGGAATACACGGCGATACACTCACGGCATTCTGCCGCCTCTTGCACATTCAACGCTTCGCCGCGGAAGGGCGTCAGGCGGTTTTCACTTGGCGGAAGATCTCGGACAGATCGACGTAGAGCGGCGTGCCTTTCACTTCCAGGCGCAAGGACTCGACCCACTGCGCTCCGGAGCACATGCGGCCGGTGCGCGTCTTGGGATCGACGATCCAGACCGTTTGTACTCCCATCTCGCGATAGTCCCGGGCGCGCTCCTGGGTGTCGGAGTAGGTGTCGTCGGGAGAGAGGATCTCGACAATCAGAAGAGGCGGCTCGGCGAGCACTTCCGGCTGCGGACCAGCCGTGAGCACCACCAGGTCCGGCACGCGAACGCGATTTCCGGAGACCTGGACCCGCTGCTCCGTACTGCTGACAATTCCCCACGCCTTCTCGTGGTTGATGAACCATGCCGCGAGAAGTGCCTGAACTCTTGCATGTTCCCACTTGCCCACGTTGCGCTCCCGGACCTCTCCGTCCACGTACTCGCAGTCGGGCCTGTAGGTGGTCGAAAGGTACTCTTCAAGCGGGATGTGGACGACCGTTGCCATTAAGTGAAGGGTAGCACGAATCGGAGCGGGCCTGCTTCCTGCATTCCTGAGTCTGACAAGCGCGCCTCCAGGGTACCCGAGAAAACATAGAAGTCAACCGGAGGTAAGTAATATAAGTGATTTATCAGGGTTTGGATTCGAATGAAATCGCACACTGTCCCTCGAAAGCTGTTGGAGCAGTTCGCCTACGATGATCCGCTCACCGGTGCCAAGCGTCTCTGGAGGTATGAAAGGGAGCGAGAGCCCTATTGGAAGGCATCGCCTCGGACAGCAACGCGCATTGATCGGCATTTTCATGACCCCGAAGACGCCGCGAAAGAGGCCGAGCTTGAGGAACGCCTGAATCGTGAGTTTGAAGAGCCCGTCAACAGATTCCTGTTCGAGATCGGGAGCCCAAATTTCATTTCGACCGACCAGAGGCGTCGGCAACTCACCTTCTACGTGACGCTTTTGTTCAATCGCTCCGAGGCCCGGCGAAAAGCGTCGCGACATCTGCAAAAGGTTGTCGACAGCGCGCTCAATCATTTCTTGCAGGATGAAATTCAAGTTGAAACTGTGGCCGCAAAGTGGAGCATCGATTTGCTTCTGAGCGGTCAGATCACAAGCGGGCTCGTAACAAAAGAATACGTGATCGAAAGAGCGTTGACTTATGCACGGGAGGTGTCGCCGGAGGTCAGAGCGCAAAAGAGCTATGTGAGGACGGTTGAGGGAGCCATGTCGGCTATAGACGAAAAGCTTCTGGCGGGGGAATGGAATTACGTCAGAACAGTCGAAATGGATCCATTCATAATCTCGGATGCCCCTGTCGTGACTTGGGAGAGACTGCCTGACGGACGATTCACATATGGTATGGGATTTCACCGGGCCAACGTTGAGGTGCTCTTGCCGATCTCGCCGTTGGTCTGTTTACACATTCAGCCTGACGTCGAACGGATGAGGACCAGTCGAAGCCCTTCCGTACGAGAGGTAAATGCGGCCCAGGCCGCCTTCGCCGCACGCTACTGCTTTTCGAATATCAAGAGTGACGAGATGAACAAGGTAGTACAGGAAAACCTCGGCAAGGCAGAGCTTGGCGTTAAGGGATTTACCGTTTGGCACAGGAACTATGAAAATACAATCTACGAAATTCTAATGAGCGGTGGGCGGTGGGTTGAACCGCCGCGGAGGTAGACTTGAGAGTCTAGTGCAGAGCGGAAGGATCGCAGCCGGTCGTTTCGCCGCCTGTGATCCCTCACTGATAATTGACAACTGAGAACTGTCTTACTTGTCGGTCAGCGCCTCGACGCCGGGCAACTTCTTGCCTTCGAGGAACTCGAGGCTGGCGCCGCCGCCGGTGGAGATGTGCGTGATCTGGTCGGCAACGCCGGCCTGGTTGATTGCGGAGACCGAATCGCCGCCGCCGATGATCGACGTAGCGGT
>JBEKUS010000196.1:0-4648 GCA_049514795.1 Occallatibacter sp. | reverse complement strand
CCGGCTTTGCCGTTCCTTGAGGCGGTGGCGCGCCAGGGGAAAGTGAACATCGGCTCGCGGGTCGCCATCATCGGCGGCGGCAACGCGGCCATCGACTCCGCGCGCACTGTGCTGCGCATGGGCGGCAAGGCCACAATCCTCTACCGCCGCGAGCGCAAGGACATGCCCGCCATCGACGAGGAGATCCAGGCCGCCGAAGAGGAAGGCGTGCGCTTCGTCTTTCTCGCCGCGCCGCACCGCATCCTGGGCGGCGTCGACGGCAGCGTGAAGGCCATTGAAATCGTCAAGACGCACCTCGGCGAGTACGACAAATCGGGCCGCCGCCGTCCCATCCCCACCGACGAGGTGCAACGCTTCGAGTGCGACAGCGTGATCCTGGCCGTGGGCGAAACCTTCGACCTGGACTTCTGCAAAGCCTCGGGCCTCGAGCTCAAGGAAGAAGGCACGATCGTTGTCGACCGCTTCACCTTCGAGACCAGCCGCGACGGATTCTATGCCGGCGGCGACGTGATCACCGGCGCCTCCAACATGTCGAACGCCATGAGCGGCGGCAAGCAGGCGGCGCGCAAAATCGACGAGCGCCTGATGGGCCAGCAGCAGACGGGCGCCAACCGCTGGGAGCAGCTCTTCCCGGACTTCGAGTACAGCCATCAGACGCCGGGAGAGCCGAGCCTCAGCCGCCGGCACGTCGCCCGTTCGCTGCCTGCCGGCGCCCGCGCGTGCTCGCAGGAAGAAGTTGTCGTCGGCCTCAGCGCCCAGGAGGCGATCGAAGAATGCCGCCGCTGCCTGCGCTGCGATCTACGCGGCACGCCGGGGTCCAATTAACGCCGGAGAATGAGAAAGGAGCGCCAAATTGCCGACCAAAGCCATCTCGGTTCGCATTGATGGGGAGCTGGTGACCGCGCACGAGGGAGAGACAATCCTCGAGGTTGCCCGTGCGAACGGGAAGTACATTCCCACGCTCTGCTATCTCAAAGGCCTGAGCGCTGTGGGCGCTTGCCGTGTGTGCGTCGTCGAACTGGCGGGCGCCGACCGTCTGCTGCCCGCCTGCACCACACCCATGCAGGAAGGCATGTCGATCAAGACCACCTCCGAGCGCCTCACCCTCTACCGGCGCATGGCCATCGAGCTGCTCCTGGTCGAGCGCAACCATATCTGCTCTTCGTGCGTCTCCAACGGCCACTGCGAGCTGCAGTCCATGGCGCAATCGCTGGGCGTCACGCACGTTCGCTACGCCTACAACAACCCGCGCCTCACCGTCGACATGTCGCATCCGCGCTTTGTTCTCGACCACAACCGCTGCATCCTCTGCACGCGCTGCGTGCGCGTTTGCGCCGAGGTCGAAGGAGCGAACGTCTGGGAGGTCTCGTCGCGCGGCGTTCACTCGCGCATCGTCAGCGATCTGAAGGACGACTGGGGCCACGCCTCCAACTGCACCGCCTGCGGCAAATGCGTCCAGGCCTGTCCCACCGGCGCGCTCGCCGAGAAGGGCTTCGCCGTCCACGAAATGGTCAAGGAGACCGACAAGATCAGCCGCCTGGCCACCCACCGCGCCGGACCCGCCAACGGAGGCCGCTGACCCGCCGCCGCCCAGTCCCGGGCCTGCCTCACCACTGGATTGCCGGTAATCCGATCGGAACGGTTGACCGACGACAAGCCGACATTCCGGTAGCGATCACCGGATAATGGACAGCCGTCTTAAAAGTATCTCGGTCGGCGATTCGGCGGGTTTGCATTTGGAATTTTGTTAACATCCGAATCGGCAAGAAATCCCAAGTTCGTCCGCCACCTGTGACAATTTGCCCCTATGTGACGACTCTCGGCCGCGCAAAACCGATCACAGCCACCTAAATCCGCATCACGATCAGCGATCCGTGGGTGGAAATCCCAAATGCAATTGCCCTGCGTTCTATCAAGGGACGGATCCGTTCTAGCGGCTCCGCGGTGTACAGTAAATGGCAATTGCCTCAGTGAAAGGCGGCTACTACGATGCCCCTGCTGGACAAAATCCGCGAAGAGAAGCTTATCGATCTGGCGAAGGCTTGCTTCGACCCGCCTCCGACAGGGGCGGAAGAGAAGGTTCTGCACGACTCCGCCAGTTCCCTCGATCAGTACCTGCCCAAAGCCGATGCGCCCCGACCGACCATCCGCTCGGAGTTTGTGCGCTGGCTGGCCACAGACCCCGAGGCCGCCACCTATATCGATCCCAAGGGCCTGCGCGCTTTCGGCATCACCCTTTCGGACAAGCTCGACCTCCAGAATTGCCGCGTTCTCGTGCCCCTACGCTTCCAGCATTGCACTATCAAGAGAGAAATCGACCTCCGTTCCGCAGAGACCAGAAGCATACAGCTCCTCGACTCCTCGTTCGACGAAATCATCACGGCTGACCGAATCAACGTCGATGGTCCGCTCTTCCTCAGAGGAAGCAGTTTCTCCGGAGAGATTCGACTTGTGGGTGCGAAGATCAAGGGCGCTTTGGATTGCCTAGGCGCGAAGCTGATAGTGAAAGGAGAAAACGCGCTTTCTGCGGATCGTGCCGAGATCGGAGGCATCGTCTATCTACAGCAGGGTTACGATCTCAGAGGCACTATGCAGGGATTCGAGTCCAGCGGCACAATTCGCCTACTGGGTGCGAAGATCAAAGGCGATCTGTCTTGTTCAGGCGCGAAGCTACGAGTGAAGGAGGGAAATGCGCTGTATGCAGATAGCGCCGAGATCGGGGGCAACGTCTTCCTAAACAATGGTTTCGAATCCACGGGCACCATTCGCCTGCCGGGCGTGCAGATCAAGGGCGATTTGTATTGCTCCGGCGCGAAGTTACGAGTGAAGGAGGGGGATGCGCTCTTTGCGGTTGGTGTCGAGATCGGGGGCAGCGTCTTTCTAAACGTATTTCAAGACAGGGATTCCGGGCGACGCGAGGATTTCGAGTCCACCGGCACCATTCGCCTGCTGGGCGCGCAGATTAAGGGCATTTTGTCTTGTTCAGGCGCGAAGCTGAAAGTGACAGTGGGGGACGCGCTCTTTGCGGATTGTGCCGTGATTGGGGCCAATGTCTCTCTCGACAAGGGCTTCGAGTCCAGCGGCGCTGTCCGCCTGCTGGGCGCACGGATTGGCGGGGAACTAGCATTTATCGGTGCAAAGACAACCTTAGTCATATGCAAGGATCTGCGCCTCGGCGGGGATATGTTTTGGATGGGTATTCAGGAACCAGGTGAGTCGGTTCTTCACTTGACTGGCGCTTCGGTGAAAAATCTGCGCGACGACCGGGAAAGCTGGCCTGCCCCTGGGCAGCTTATCTTGGACGGGCTGGCCTATGAGGAACTAACCCTTCATAAGCGACAATCAGCAGAGCTGGTCATGAGTCATGCCTATGGGCCTGAACTCCCATTCAATGTTGATGAGCGCGTCGAGTGGCTCATGCTCCAGCCACCTGACCGGCGAACTGAGCCGCAGCCGTGGATGCAACTCTCCAAGCTGCTGGAAGCCAAAGGGGATCGTAAGGGCGCGAAGCGCGTTGTCTTCAAATATCGCGCTTTGCTGGCCAAGGGAAAGGAGTTTCACCCGCTGCGTTGGATGCTTAGACTGTTGTTTCGTCTGGAGAGTTTTCGACGGGTGTGGCCTTATCTTCGGCACCCAAATCGAAGCTGGGCAATCGCCTTTGCGTGGCTGGAAGAAGCGCCGATACGCATCTGCTGGTCAATTGCGCTCACGCTGATGGTTGGTACGCTGATCTTTGCCGGAGCCTTTAGTAGTGGCGCAATGCTCGCATCGGTTCAAATTCAACCCAATGCTGTTCTGCCGAATGGGGAGAGTAAAAACTTATCGGCACACTATCCGCCGTCTCAGCCGTTTCTGTATACGCTGGAAAACGCTGTTCCGCTGGTGAAGCTGGGGATGGACGAGAAGTGGATGCCGGACCCGAAGCATAAGCCGCAGCCGTGGTTTCCGCAGTTCCGTTGGCTGGATTGGCTGGGGTGGTTCAACAGCTATTGGTTTCTGGTGGTGAGCCGCGTGCTGCTCATCTGTCTGGGCTGGTTCCAGGCTGGTGTTTTAGGCGCAGTGCTCCTGAGACGCTTCAAGGAGTAAGCGGACCGTTTCAGCGCCGACTCGCTCAAATGGTGGCACCGCTGGCTGCGGCATTCATATCTCCTGCCAGCGAGTTCCGCGAGGTTTTTCCCCGGAAGCCGAAGCCCAACTTGAAGACGCTGGCCGAATCCTTAAGCGCGTTTTCTGTTCCGTTGGTCCCCAATACCGGATTCCAGTGCAGCACAGCGGGAACCGGTGAGAGCCGCTACCCGTTATTCGTATGCTCGCTCGCCTTCTTCGATGGGAGGAGAATCGGCCGGGCTGATATCGACCCAGAACACCGATGCGGCCGTTTTGCGCGCACTGAAGCCGGAGTGCAATTCCGATCGGTCCCGGAAAACGCCTAAGGGTCCAAAAAAGGGGCTGTGTCTGGATGGTCGGCAATTCGGAATTGCCATCGGCTCACCGACTGCCGATCTGACTCCCTCCACAATTTGCTCACCCTGTACGGCCGGGCAGATAGCTGACATTTCAGACCGGGCACATCCCTGACACTTTTTCCTTCTCAGGAAAGTTCTGGTTTTTGTCTTGGGGTCGAGGGCAAGCTTGCCCTCGACCCCAA
>JBEKUS010000195.1:0-4710 GCA_049514795.1 Occallatibacter sp. | reverse complement strand
GTCGCCTTACCAGAAACTGACCGTCGAGGACCTTGGCGAGAACCAATACAAAATCAACGTCAATAACGAAGGCTACATGAACATCGCCAATCTCACGGCTCCTTATCTGGCGGCGCACCCTCAATTCGCCGGCCAGGTCCCGAACAGCTCGTACGACAGCCCCTTCCAGTTCGTGCAGAACGCCGGCCGGGTCCTGATCGTGGGCTCAGGAGCCGGGAACGATGTGTCGGCGGCATTGCGTCACGGCGCTCAATCCATCGACGCGGTGGAGATCGATCCTCTCATCGCCACTCTGGGCAAGCGCCTTCATCCCGATCAGCCGTATAGCTCACCGAAGGTTCACCTGATCAATAACGACGCCCGGAACTTCATGCGCAAATGCCGGGACAAGTACGACGTGATCATCTTCGCCCTGCTCGATTCCCATACCGAGTTTTCCGGCTACAGCAACATGAGGATCGACAACTACGTCTACACCGAGGAGTCTCTGCGCGACGCCAAGCGCCTGCTGAACGACGGTGGAACTCTGATCCTCAAGTTCGAAGTCCGGCGGCCATGGACCTGGATCGGCCAGCGCTTCTATGCCATGCTCACCCGGACCTTCGACCGCGCCCCCTTGACGTACCACGCCGATCCCGTGGGAGCGATGGTTGGCGCAACGGTGTTTCTGGAATCCAAATCTCCCGATCTGTGGAATCAGGCCCTGGCCCCGAATGAAGCGGCGTTTGTTGCCGCGCGCCCGCCCGATTTTCGGCTGACCGCCGCCGGCGCGCCCGTGGAGACGACCGACGATTGGCCCTATGTTTATCACTTCGGACACTCGATCCCGCGCGCCTATTACTCGGTATCGGCGGTGGTCTTGCTCACCGCGCTCTACCTGGTGGGTCCGCTATTGAAGCTTCGAAAAAGCACAACCTGGCTGTTTTTCCTGCTCGGCGCCGGTTTTCTCTTGATGGAGACGCAGCTCGTGAGCCGGCTCGCCTTGTACTTCGGGACAACCTGGATCGTCAATTGCATTGCCATAACCGGTATCTTGATCGTGCTGCTCGCGGCCAATCTCTGGGTCTCGTTCCGGAAGCCCGAAAAGCTCCAACTCTACTACCTCGGACTCTGCGCCATGTTGATCGTGGATTATGCCGTGCCATGGAGCCGCGTGCCGGGTTCGGGAACCTTTGTGGGAATTCTCATCTGTTTCGCCTACTGCATCCCAATCCTCTTTGCCGGCGTCATCTTTACGGAAAGCTTTCGCCGCTCCGCCGGAAGCAGCAGCGGTTTCGGCGCCAACATGCTGGGCGCCGTCGCCGGGGGGCTGGCGCAGAACCTGTCCTTTGTCTTTGGGATGAAAGCGCTCCTGCTGATCGCGATGTTCATCTACGCCTCGGCGGCGCTGGTGCAGGTGTTCAGGATTGGGCGGAGTCCGCAACCGGAGCTTCAAGCCTGAAGCCGCCGATCCGCTCTTCGATCGGTCTCTCTGCTTTTCGGGATGCGCAGCGCCACTCTGGCCCGGCGTCTATTCATAGTAGGTGGCCGTCGTAGTGTCGGTTTCCCAGATCGTGCAGTCCTTCACGCGCACGCGCCCATTGGTCATCTCGGCGAGCTGGCGATTGGTCTCGTCGTAGAAATACTTCGCCATGTTCTCCGCAGAGGGGTTCAGCGCCGTGAAGGGCTCCAGATCGTTCAGCATCTTGTGGTCGATGCGTTCGATGACCGGGCGCAGCACCTGCTTGAGCAGCTTGAAGTCCAAGAGCAGGCCAGCCTCGTCGAGATCGGCGCCGGCCAGCGTCACGCGGACCTTGTAGTTATGGCCGTGCGGATTCTCGCACTTCCCTTTGTAGTTCCGCAAAAAGTGGCCGGAGGAGAAATCCGCCTCCACGGTGACTTCATACATTCGCGTTGACCCAGTCCGGTGCGAAGAATGCGCCGCACACATTCATTCTAATTGGATGAGCGGCTTTACGGCTCGCGGCCGCCGCGCCGCCTTTGCCGCGCCGCGCGGCGCGCCTCTTCGTTGCGCCGGTCCACCTGCTCGAAGAGATTGCTCAACACGCCGATGAGCGTCGAAGCCAGGGCGCCGACGAGCAGCAGCAGCGCCACCGTGCGCCAAAGCGAGCCGTTGGCGGGCAGGCCGGGCTGAAAGCTCGACGGCACCAGCGCCATACCCGCCGCGACAAGCACGAAGAACCCGAGCGTGGCGGCGAGGATGTAGAAGTTGCGGGACATATGCATTGATGAATCGCGTGACTGGCCGGGCCTGATGCGATTTTACGGCGCGCGCGGTCAGCCGAGAAGCTCCGCGCTCTCGATGACAGAAACCCCCGCCTTGGCGAACTCCGCCTCTATCGCCGCAACGGACCCGTTCAGGTCGATGGCGCGGCAGGCGTCGCGCAGGACGAAGGCCGGCAGGCCGAGGCGCCGCGCATCGAGCGCCGAGTAGCCCACGCAGTAGTCGTAGGCGAGACCGCCGAGGAAGACACGCTTCAGGCCGTCGTCGTGCAGATAGCCGGCCAATCCGGTCGGCGTCTTGCGGTCGTTCTCGAAAAACGCCGAATAAGAATCGACCAGCGGGCGATAGCCTTTGCGCACGATCAGCTCGGCCTGGGAAAGATCGAGATCCGGGTGAAACTCCGCGCCGCGGCTACCCAGAACGCAGTGCGGGGGCCACAATGTCTGCGTGCCGTAAGACAGCTCTATGGATTCGAACGGCAGCTTGCCGCGATGAGACGAGGCGAAGGACGCATGATTCGGCGGGTGCCAGTCCTGCGTGAGCACGATGTGATCGAATCGCGGCGCCACGCCACGGATCGGCGCAATCACTTCGTCGCCGTTCGGAACGGCAAGCGCGCCGCCCGGACAGAAGTCGTTCTGTACGTCGATGACGAGAAGAACGTCGTGTGCATCGATCCGCATCGTGTGTTCCCAGCGGCTGCGCGGCACCCTATTCTATTCGCGACCTTTGCGAAAAGAACGGGAGCGCAAGCCTCTCCGATTATGCCAGAATGACCTCGATGCCGTTCCCGCGGAGCAGTGCGGTGGACTCCGGAGCCAGATCCGCATCGGAAACGACGAAATGCGCGGCGCGGAGCGGAGCCACGGGAATCATGCCGCTGCGCCCGAACTTGGTGTGATCGGCCACGATGATCACGCGGCTCGCCACCTCGATCATCTTCTGCTCCGAGCCCACGACCAGCGTGTTGTTGTTGCTGAATCCGCTTTCCGTAATGCCGCCGATGCCCATGATGACCGCGTCGGCGCGGATGGCGCCCAGCATCTGCTCGCAGAACGGGCCGAGCATCACGCGCAGCCGCGGATCGAGATAGCCGCCGGTGAGCGTCAGCTCGATGTTTCGCAGCGATTCGAGCCCCTCGGCGATGGGCAGCGAGTTGGTGACGATGTGCAGCGATTTCGCGGCCAGCTCGCGGGCTACGGCCGCCACCGTCGAGCCGCCGTCGAGAATCACCGTCTGGCCGTTTTCGATGAGTCCCGCCGCGGCCTTGGCGATACGGCTCTTCACATCGCTCAGCCGCACGCTTTCCACCGCGTAGTCGAACGCGCGGTTCGGCGCCTGCTCGACCGAGACCGCTCCGCCATAGACGCGCTTGAGCAGGCCCTCGCCTTCCAGGATGTCGAGATCGCGGCGAATGCTGGACTCCGACGCGTCGAGCTCGCAGCAGAGAGTCTCCGAGCCGATGAAGTCCCTGGACTCGAACATCTGGCGGATTCTCAGTTGCCGTTCAGCAGCTTTCATCTCGTGTCCGCGTTGCGCCTAATTCCCTCGTTCAACGCTCCCTTGTTCCCTGCCGGGGTCCCCGGCGGGCGACTTCCGCCCGCTGGGCTGGCTTGCTTCCTTGCTCCCTTTGCTCCCTCGCTCCCGGCTCTATCGAGCAATCGCCTCCATCACCGCGTCGGTCACCGACTTGACCAGCGATTCCAGATCGGCGCCGCCGCTGCTGCCCGCTGGGCCGTCGCACGGCGTCGGCTCCAGCGCGATCGAACTCGGCACTTCGAGATCCGACAACTGGCACTCCTTCATGCGCGACGCGTCGAAGCGAATGTCGGGCAGGCCGAGCTTCTTTTTCAAGGCGAGCAGGTCCGATCCCTTCTGCTCGGAGATGTACGAGATCGGAACGCCGAGCTGCGCGGCATTCATCAGCGTCCAGCAATAGGTGTCCAGCACCTCCGCGTACCACTCGGCGTGGGTCACCGTATCGGCCCAGCACACGATGCCGTGGTTCGAGAGCAGCACCGTGTTGTGCTGTTTCACGTAGGGCAGCACGGTCTCGGCAAACACCTTCGTGCCCGGCGTTTCGTAGGGCGATATCGCGACCTTGCCCACGAAGACCTCGAACTCCGGAATGACGAGGTTCGGCGGCACGCGGCCCGTGATGGCGTATGCCGTGGCATGGGGCGGATGGCAATGCACAACCGCCTTCGCCTCGGGAACCGCCTTGTAGATCTCCAGATGCAGCAGCAGTTCGCTTGTACGCGGCTTCGTGCCCGCGATCTGGTTGCCGTCCAAATCGGTCATCGAAATGTCTTCCGGCGTCAGATCGTACTTGCTCACCAGCGTGGGCGTGCACAGCACCTCGTTGGGGCCGATGCGGTAGGAGATATTGCCGCCGTTGCCGTCGACAAACTGGCGCATCCACAGCTTGCGGCCCACGGCGCAAATCTCTTTCTTGACCGCCTCGGCCTCGGGCGACGTGAACAGAC
>JBEKUS010000194.1:0-4712 GCA_049514795.1 Occallatibacter sp. | reverse complement strand
CCGGAGAACTTGGTAAACCAGGGCCGCAAACCGTTCGCAATCCCGTCCACCACCCACAGACGGATCTCGTCCGCACTTTGCACCGAATCCTTCCAGCGGTATTGGTCCTCAACTCCGACGCTGAAAATTCCCACGATGGCTTTGCGTCCGAGCGTGGCGCGATACTCTTTGCCGTTCTTTCCATTGGTCCAGGGCGGTGCTACGCCGCTGCGAGCCTGGCGATCGGCGAACAATGTGGGCGCAAGCTCGCCGATGGTTTTCATGTCGAGCGAACTCAAGGCGCCCCCACCCGCATTCGCGATGAAGGCGGCGTTGGGATTTGCCCGGCGAACTGTCGCGTCCCAAAGACGCCAAAGCTCGAACAACCGTTGTTGTTCCCACACAATGAAGGCGCGGCGCGCGGGGTCCTGCGGGTGCGAAGTGCGCGGAAGATCGAATCCGGTAGCCTGCTTGAAGTTTGCCTGGCAGTGCTCGCAATAGCACATGCCGGAGCCCTCCCAGCGATTGCTGAAAATTCCGTCGACTTGATAGCGTTCAACGATTTCACGCGTGACCGCCGTCATGAATTCGAAATTGTAAGGGCCCAAGGCGCAGGTGACCCAAAGCTCCGGCGAGGCCCAGTGGCGGCGCTTGTTTCCGGACGCGTCGACGGCGATCCAATCGGGATGAGTGTCATAGACGTCCTGGTAGGTAGCATGCGGATCCGTGCGTGCGATGACATTCATGCCCAACTTGCGGCAGCCTGCGGCGAGTTCACCAAAGGGATCGGAATCGCCCATCCACCGGCTGCGATGATGCAGCGGAACCTTCGTAGGGTAATAGGCGACGCAGCCTCCCGCACTGAGACAGGCGGCGTCCGAGTGCGTGCGGCGAAAATACTCCAGCCAGAACGCAGGGTCGTAGCGGCCTGGATCATTCTCGGCCAAGGTGAGCTGGGCCCACCGCATAGGCTTGTCGAACCACGGCTGGGAAGCGGGCTCACCTAACAGCGGGCTGGCGGCTATGGCGGTGTACTGCAGAAATTCACGGCGCTTCATCGGCGGGGCGAGTATATCAGAAGCCGCACCGTTGTTACACGTCCATCTCGGAGTCCATCCCGGAGCAACGGGTCCCCCCGTTATCAGGCAATAATCTCTCCGATGGCCACCGATGTGCGGCCACCTCGGAGTATGAAAATGGGTGTGCGGACGGGCAAGGATCGCTTCCGTAATGGTGGCGAGACCCCGAGCATTAATCTGATCCGGCCAACGATGACGAACCTCTGACTGGAGCTTTGAGCCCGTGGAACAACTTGGTCTTTCTTTCGTTGGCTGCTCGCCCGCAAGGAGACGAAATGATTGAAGCAGTCATCGAGCGTTGCGCGGGTATAGACGTAGGCAAGAAGTTTCTCGTTGTTTGCGTCATGACCGGGCCTTTGGAGGCCGAGCCAAAGACCGAGATTCGAAAATTCGGAACCATCGTCGCCGAACTGGAGCTTCTTCGCGATTGGCTCGTCCGGGAAGGTTGCAGCCATGCTGTCATGGAGAGCACTGGTCCGTACTGGAAACCGGTCTTTAACATTTTGGAGGACAGCGTTGAAGTCGTGCTGGCCAATGCCTATGATGTCCAAAACCGGCGTGGTCACAAGACTGATCCCAATGACAGCCGTTGGCTTGCGCACCTGCTTCGCCACGGCATGATCCGAGCGAGCTTTATTCCCGAACGCGCGGTCCGGGAACTCCGGGACCTGACGCGTCGGCGTAGACAGTTGGTGGGGGAAAAGGCACGCGAGCGCAATCGTATTCAGAAGATCCTCGAAGATGCCAATATCAAACTGGGCGACGTTCTGAGCGACGTGCTGGGACTCTCCGGGCGGCTGATGATTAACGCTCTTCTGGAGGGCGTCATGCAAACAGAGGAAATCGCACAACTTGCGCAACGGAAGGCGAAGCAAAAGATCCCCGATTTGATTGTGGCGGTACAGCGGAATCGTCTTACCGACCATCACCGCTTTCTCTTGCGGCACGCACTCCGCCATCTCGATTTCCTGGAAGTGGAGGTAGAAGCACTGAACATCGAAATCCGATCCCGGCTCAGCACCGAACAGTTCAGGGAACAGCACGCCCTGTTGCAATCGATCCCCGGTATCAAAGAAGAAGCTTCCGCTGCGATTCTTGCCGAAGTTGGTCCGAACATGGCGCAGTTCCCATCCGACGCCCACCTGGCGTCCTGGGCTGGCCTCTGCCCCGGCAATAACGAAAGCGCCGGCGTACGCAAGACTGGCCATACCAATCGCGGCAACAACTGGCTTCGCAGTGTTCTGACTCAGTGTGCCTGGGCAGCCTCCAACAAGAAGAATTCGATGCTGCAATCCTTCTATTCCCGGCTCAGTCCGCGCTGCGGAAGGAAGCGCGCTCTCGTAGCCCTCGGCCACCGCCTACTCCGCATCATTTATCATGTTCTGTTGCGTTCTCAACCCTACCAGGAGTCGAATGCCCGTCTCACTTCAGCTTGAGGGAAAGAAGGGAATTTTCGGAACAACGGAAGCTATTCGACGCAGTCTCGTGGCCAACCTTCCGGCGTCGGGCGGGACTGTCGAGTGACACGCCACAAGTCAGCAACGCGCATGCAGCAAGTGGCGAAGGCCGCCGCCCACGGGTGTTGAAAACGCGCGGTTGGAGGATTCTCCGAGTGGCTGACGATCCGCCCGGAACCGGCTCGTCGGCCCAAGTGGCTGGTCAGCCACCTGCCGCCCACATGCCAGGAACTGATCGGAGGCGAGATTCATAAGCCTATGATGTTGATCGCAGCCGTCATGAGAGCCGCGTTTTTCATTGTTGGTGTTCTTCCAGTCGACCGATTCGGTGCACGCGATCATCGCTGCCTCGATTTGCAGGATCTCCTCCAAAGACCGCTTATGAATCTGCTTCCACGTAGCATGCACTCGCTTTAGAAACTCGGCACGGTTTTGCCGAATCAGCTCCATGGATTGAAAATGCGGATCATAGCCTGCCGGCTGCCGAAGCGCGCGAATAATAACGGGCAATTCGTCCTGAATGGGAATCGCGGGCTGGTCCTTTTTGTTCGGCATCTGATCTACTGGCGTATTCACTGGCAGTGTAGCAGGGGGCACGAAAGGCAAACATCCCTTCCACTTCTGCCGTGTGTGACGCCGTGCCTAAGTCCACAGCCGCCAGATTTGGCGGGTTTAGAAACCAGCCGCTGTACTGAAACCACCTCCGAGGTTGGGAAACCGGACCAGAAAACCGGCCTTCAGACCCCACGGCATCGACAGCCGTTAGCCGGAAGGCCTTGCCTATTCTACCGTCAGCGCCGCATCATACACATTCGTCACGCCCGAGCGGCAACCATCACAAGTGCTAAACCCAGATAAGCCGGATCGCGCCGGTCGTCGATACGCGCGAAGACCCGCCCCACCTCGCCCGGCTGAACAAGCGGGCAATGGTGTATGCTCTCGGGGCTGCCGGTCCCGTGGCTGGTGGACCTGCCCTCCGTAAAAGTTTGGCTGGTGCCGTCAGTGGTTGAGGGCCCCTCCGTCTCCGAAAAGGACTCGCCGCGCGTTTCACTCGCGCTACGATAGTTAGCGAAAAGCCCAAGTATCAAGCAAACGCGGTCTGACTCCCAAAACGGGATGGAAATCCCTCCCCTTAAGTCGGCTTGCGGACCCTGGTTCCGCTGCTTTGGCCGTATCACGCGGCACTCGGAAACTGCTCGCATTCTGTATCTGCGGGCCGCGTTCTACGACGCCGGAGGATTACTCCCTTGAAACGCCGCTCACGGAAAGCACGTGACCGGGAAGCTCCAAACCGCGGAACGGAAATGCACGGAAACTTTCTTTTTGACTGACCTTACGGTCGCGAACGGGCATTCCGAACCATGGCACGTGAGGACATTGTCAAAGATCCAGCACGATCCACGCCGGAGCGTGGTCGCTGGCGTTGTCCTCGCCACGCACCCATCTGTCTACACCGCCGTCCACGAGCCGCCCGTACAATATCGGCGAGAGCAGAAAGTGATCGAGTCGCATGCCCTTGTTGGTGCGCCACCGGTCACGCTCGTAATCCCAGAACGTCCAGAGCGGCCCTTCCGGGTGCAGCCTCCGCAGAGCGTCCGTCCAACCTTGAGCTAGTAGTCGAGCGAAGGCCTGCCGGCTCTCTGGTTGGATCAATGCGTTGTTATCTAAAGATCGCGTTGGATAGATGTCCTGCACAGTTGGGACCACATTGTAATCGCCGGCCAATACGACGGGCAGGCCAGCGGCGATGAGCTCGGCGGCGTGTGTGATGAGACGTTCGAACCAGGCCAGCTTGTAATTGAACTTCGGACCTGGCTGAGGATTGCCGTTCGGAAGGTAGATCGAAGAGATCAAGACTCCATTTACGGCCGCCTCAATGTAGCGGGCTTGGCTATCCTCAGGATTACCAGGCAGGCTTGATCGAGTCAGTACAGGTTCGTTGTTTCGCCCGAGGATCGCCACGCCGTTCCAGAAACGCTCGCCCTGCCAGACTGAGCGATAACCCAGCGCGCGAAGCGCACGGTCTGGGAATGCTCGCTGCTCGGCTTTCAGCTCCTGGAGGCAAACGACATCCGGCTCCGCTTTGCCGAGCCAAGCCACAAGGTTGTCCAGCCGCTTGTTGATGTTATTGATGTTGAAAGTTACGATCTTCAATATACAGATCTTAAGCTGTAAAATTGCGGACTGCCGCCACCTT
>JBEKUS010000193.1:0-4745 GCA_049514795.1 Occallatibacter sp. | reverse complement strand
CCTGCGGCCGGATCCGGGGTGTCACACCATCGACCGTAAAGCATTTCCCGCATTTCTGCAATGCAGTGCCCCGGCAGCTTCCAGCCTGGTGCACCCGGAGGTTCCCGCGTTTCCCTGGTATGACGCGCTCGCGGGCGGAGGCGTGAGCGGGTGCCTGCCTCGAGGCGGCAGGCACCCGCGCCCGAAAACGCTCAACGCCTGGCGGCGCCCCGGTTCTGAGCGTCCTACGCCGTGCGGCGGCGGCCCATGGCGGCGTCCCGGACGGCCCCGAAGAACAGCGTCCGGTGCAGCGAATCCAGGTGGGGCAGAACCGCGGCAACCTCGGCCAGGAAGGGGTCGCCCAGGATCGAGGTCACCTCTTCGTCGCGGCGGCTGCGGGCGTCGCGCACCAGTTGGCGCACTTCGACGTTCAGCGCCGTAGCCAGCCGTTCGAGCGAGCCCAGCGTGGGGACCGCCTTGCCGTTCTCAATCTTCGAGATGTAGGTGCGCGGCACTTCCATTCGCGCCGCCAGTTGACGCTGGCTCAGGTGGCGGGCGCGGCGCAGTTCGCGCACTTGCGTTGCCACCTGCAGACCGGCCTCTGTGGTATCCGGGACCGGCTGGGTCGTCACCAGACGGGGAGCCAGAAAGACCGGTTCCTCGATATCGAGGGGCCGGTGGCACTTTCTGCAAAGGGAATTGCTGGTTCGGTACTGCATGAGCCTGCAGTACTCACACCGCACCACTTCACGTGTTTCCACGTTGACTAGAGAAGTAGCCATTCGGGACGCGCGGAGTGCCAGAGCGTAGGACTCCAGGTGCTTTAGTGCACCGCGATTGGTGCTACTCTCAACGATTGGAACCATAATTGTCAAGTAGGAATTTAGGGACAACCAGAACAATACCCCATGACAACCCAAACAAAACCGAGGAACGACGAACCATAATTGTAAACAGGAGCAACAGAATGTCCCCTGGAATTTCTGCGTATGGTGCCGAGAGGGCATGGCAACTGGTAACCGAGTGGACCCAGAGCGAGAGCCTGCGCAAGCACGCACTGGCCGTCGAGGCTTGCGTCGTGGACTGTGGCGAGCAGGAGGCGAACCGGCTGGGACTGGAGGGCGATGCCCGCGCCGCGTTGCTCAACCTCTACTCGGCGACCGCTTTGCTCCACGATTTCGACTACGAACGCCACCCCACCGCCGAAGAACATCCCTTCGTGGGTGTGCGCGAGCTGGAGCGGCAGGGTTGGCCCGAGGAACTGCGCACCGCCATCCTCGGCCACGCGGATTACTCCGGCGTGCCGCGCGCTTCGCACCTCGCCAAAGCCCTCTTCGCATGCGATGAATTGACGGGTTTCCTGACTGCATGCGCGCTGGTTAAGCCAAGCAAGGCGATCGCCGATGTGGAAGTGGCCGGCGTGAAAAAGAAGATGAAGGACAAGGCATTCGCCCGCGGCGTGCACCGCGAGGACATCGTGAAGGGCGCTGCGGAGCTCGGCGTCGATCTCGACGCGCACGTCGCGTTCTGCATTGAAGCCATGAAGAAAAGGGCGGTGGAACTGGGCCTCTGAGAAGGCGGTACTTCGGGGCTGGCTGCCGCGTGAGGGCGCCGCCGGAGCGCCATGGGCCCTGCGCCGGCTATTCAACTAAATCGTTGAAGAGGATGCACTTTTCTGTTGTCAAATCAAGGGCAGCGGGAGCACACTGTGTCAATCCCCCAAAGGTGGCATTCGCCGCCGCACCTGCTGCTTTCCGGTTATGCCAGAGAACACTGAAGTTGCTCCGCGTCTGGCCTTTTTGCCGCTGCAGTTGAGCGGACCGGAGTTCTATGCGGCCCTGGAGGCAGAGCGGCGGCTCCTGATGGCCTACCTTGCGGCCTTCTACAGGGGGCTCAGAGCCGAGCGGCGCGCACAGGAGCTGCGGCAGTTGGCCGGCCTGTGGCCACTGGCGGCAGGCCTACTTATCGGCGCTTTTGCCCCTGCGCTCCAGTCGATAGTCGCCGCCCGCGCGCCCTGGGCCATGACGGCTGTCTTTCCCTTCTTCCTGCTGGCCGGGCGGCCGGAATTCGGGGTCTTGGGTGAATTCGCCAGGACTCTCCCCGCCGTGATGCTTCGCGCCCAGTTTCCCCTCGAGGGCCTCTTCGCCTGGTCGTTCTTGAGGTACCGCGTGACCGTCTCCGGCGTGTTCGGGCAGGTCTTTTGCTTCCACGCTCTCGGGGCGCTGAATCTGTGGCTGCTGAACGGCGGGCTGAATCGCATCCTGGCGGGCTAGCGCGACGCCCTCTTCTGCCATCGCGCTCCCGCCGCGCCGTCGTCCGCGATCTGCCGGGTGAAGTCCGGCTGCCGGTTGTAGCTGTAAATCCAGCACTCCAGCGTACCGCCCTCGCTCAGTTCGACCGTCTGCCGCTCGCGGATGTATTCACTGGTCTCCGGCGTCTTGGGGTCGAAGCCCTCGTAGCCGTCAAGCTGGCGCAGGAAGCTCTCATCTTCCGGTAATTCCATCACCGTGCCGGCAATTCTGCCCGTTGCTCTAGGATCGGGCACGGCGCCGGCGTAGCAGCCCAGGTCGTAGAGCGCGCCGCGGACTCGCCCCTCGCCCACCGGTCGCAGCTTCGCGGCGAGCGGGGAGATCTTTGCCGAAGCGAGCCCCGGCTGCAAGGTTCCGTATACGAAGAGGTATTGAGTCATGAAAAAGGAAGTACGCTCGATTCCCAGGCTCCGCAAGCCTCGTGACAGGAACGGGTTCTGTTTTCTATCCCCTGTTCCCTATTCCCTATTCCCTGTCTTTCGCAACTCGGCCACAATCTCCGCGGCCGCCGCGCGCGCCTCGGCATCCTGGTCGGGCGGGAAGCTGATGGCCCCCACGCGCGCGTGCCCGCCCCCACCGTAGCGTTCGCAGATCTGCGCCAGGTTGACCATCCTGGCCGGGTCGGCTTTGGCCCAGGGATTCGACCCCACGGACACCTTGGTGCGGAAGCTCGACTTCGACAACCCGATGGCATACGTGGCGTGCGGGTAGAGGTAGTACGGAATGAACTTGTTGAATCCCTCGAGCTGACGGTCCGTGATATCGAAGAAGATGGTGCCGTCGCGCTCTTCGGCGCGGCTGCGGATCAGCTCCAGCGCCTGCTCGTGGCGCTCGAGCAGCGGCGGCAGCAGCGGCGCGACAAAGGACTGCGCGATGATCTCGTCCAGCGGCCTCTCCGTCAGCATCGGAATCAGCCGGGGGATGAAGCCGGGATCCTCGGTGGCCTCGATGATCAGCGTCAGCTTCATGGCCGGTGCGGCCATCTCCACCGCCGCTTCCGGACTCTCGTAGCGCGCGCCGTCGACGATGTCGGCCCAGCGGATCAGCTCGGCGACCGGCGCGGTGTCGAAGCCGAAGTGCGTCCTGGCGACATTGGCCAGGAAGCTGGTGCAGGAGGTGTAGTTGGGGTCGAAGAATTTGCGTACGGCGCATTTCGGGTCGCGCTGGCAGGCGAGGAAATGCTGGTGATCCTCCTCCGTGAGGAAGGCCGACAGGTGATGATCGAACCACCAGGTGATCCGCGGCGACGCCGAGTATTTGAAGTCGACGATGACGTTTTCGTCGCCGGTGAACTCGTCTTCGTCGAACAGAGCTCCGGCGCGGTGCACAAGGCCTAGGTATTCGTAGCTCGCATCCGGCTCGATGCGCTCGCGGTGGAATCGCGTGAAGAGCGAGGCGCTGCAGGCTCCGTCGAAGCACTTGTCGTGGTAGAAGACGCGAACTCGCAAAACCCGGATTCCTCCTGGCCAGAATGCTGAAACACCGGAACTGTACAGCATCAAGGGATCGGCCGATTGTGTCAAGCGCGGTGTGGGCAATGCTCTCGGAAATCCGGGCATGTCGCGATCGCGGCGCGGCGCAGTGGGGCGGATCACACCATGCGGCCCGGCCTGTCGGTTACCCTCAAAAGAGCCGCCTCCAATGACCACCGCTGCCCAGAGAGCCCGCTACCCGCTTACCCAGGGCGTGAACCCGTGGCTGGTGACGGTGTCGGTCATGCTGCCCACCTTCATGGAGATCCTGGACACGGCCATCGCCTCGGTGGCCCTGCCCTACATCGCCGGCTCGCTCTCGGCTTCGAACTCCGAGGCCACCTGGGTGCTGACCAGCTATCTGGTGGCCAACGCGGTCATTTTGCCGGCCTCGAACTGGTTTGCCCGCCGCTTCGGCCGCAAGCGCTTCCTGCTCACCTGCGTCATCCTGTTCACCGTCGCTTCGTTCTTCTGCGGTGCGGCGCCGTCGCTGGCCGCCATCCTGCTGGCCCGCGTCCTGCAGGGCGCGGGCGGCGGCGCCTTGCAGCCCCTGTCGCAGTCCATCCTGCTCGAAAGCTTCCCCATCGAAAAGCGCTCCATGTCAATGGCCGCTTACGGCCTGGGAATCGTGCTGGCGCCCGTGCTGGGCCCCACGCTGGGCGGCTGGCTCACCGACACCTGGAGCTGGCGCTACGCCTTCTACATCAATATCCCCATCGGCATCCTGGCGGTCATCATGATCGGCCGCTTCGTCCACGACCCGCCCTACATCAAGAACGCCAAGGTCGGCCCGTTCGACAACATCGGCTTCGGACTGCTGGTCGTCTGGGTCGGCTGCCTGCAGATCGTCCTCGACAAGGGCCAGGAGGACGACTGGTTCGGCGCTGTCTGGGTGCGCTGGGCCGTGGTTGCCCTGGTCGTTTCGCTGCTGCTCTGGATCTGGCGCTCCTGGACCAATCCCAAGGGACTCGTGGACCTGCACGTG
>JBEKUS010000192.1:0-4749 GCA_049514795.1 Occallatibacter sp. | reverse complement strand
GCTATATCGTCACAAAAGACGATCTCGTCGTCCTTGCCTCCGAAGCCGGCGTCATCGAAGTCCCGCCCGAGGACGTTCTCAAGAAAGGCCGACTGCAGCCCGGCCGCATGTTCCTGGTCGACACCGTTCGGCAGCGCATTGTCTCCGACGCTGAGATCAAGAGGGAGTTGGCCTCTCGCCAGCCCTACGGCGAATGGCTCAAGCAGCAGCAGGTCACCATCGACGCGCTGCCCGAGCCCGCGCGCACCATCGCCTTCAATCCCGAAACTCTTCTGCGCCGCCAGCGCGCCTGCGGTTACTCGGAAGAAGATCTCCGCATCCTCCTCGCGCCCATGGCCATTCAGGGCCAGGAGCCGGTCGGCTCTATGGGCAACGATGTGCCTTTGGCCTGCCTCTCCGACCGCCCGCAGCCTCTTTTCAACTACTTCAAGCAGCTCTTCGCTCAGGTCACCAATCCGCCCATCGACCCCATCCGCGAAGAGCTCGTCATGTCGCTCATCAGCTACATCGGCACCGAGCGCAACATCCTCGATGAGAAGCCCGAGAATTGCCACACCCTGCGTTTACCCCATCCGATCCTCAGCAATCGCGAGCTCGAGAAACTCCGCCGCGTCTCCTCCGGCGACCTGCTCGCCACCACGCTTCCCGCTCTCTTCCGCGCCGAGGAAGGCGAGAAGGGCCTGCGCCACGCGCTCGAGGACCTGAGCCTCCGCGCTTCGCACGCAGTCGAGTCCGGTTACACACTGCTGATCCTCTCCGATCGCGGCATCGATCCAACCTATGCGCCAATCCCCAGCCTGCTCGCCATGGCTGCCGTCCACAACCGCCTGGTTCGCGAGAAGACCCGCACCCAGGTCGCGCTGATCATCGAGAGCGGCGAGCCCCGCGAAGTCATGCACTTCGCCCTGCTCATCGGCTACGGCGCCAGCGCCATCAACCCCTACCTCGCCATCGAGACCATCCACGACCTCAAGCGCCGCGGCATGTTGCCTGACTATATCTCCGCCGAGCAGGCCGAAAAGAACTTCATCAAGGCCATCGACAAGGGTCTGCTCAAGACCTTCTCCAAGATGGGCATCAGCACCCTGCAGAGCTATCGCGGCGCGCAAGTCTTTGAGGCCGTCGGCCTCAACCGCTCGCTGATCGAGCACTACTTCCCCGGCACTGCCTCGCGCATCGAGGGCGTCGGCCTCGACGTGCTCGCCCACGAAGCACGGATGAAGCACAGCTACGCTTTCCAGCCGCTTAGTGACTCCGAGACCGACCTCGTCGTCGGCGGCCAGTATCAATACCGCGAGGGCGGCGAGTATCACCTCCTCAATCCGCTCACCATCAGCAAGGTGCAGCACGCCGTCCGCACCAACAACCCCGCCACCTTCCAGGAGTTCACAGACCTCATCGACGACCAGAACCGCAATCTGTGTACTCTGCGCGGCCTGCTCAAGCTCAAGTTCCTCGACAAACCCATCCCCATCGAAGAGGTCGAGCCGGCCAAGGAGATCGTCAAGCGTTTCACTACCGGCGCCATGAGCTTCGGCTCCATCAGCAAGGAAGCCCACGAAACCCTCGCCATCGCCATGAACCGCCTCGGCGGCATGTCCAACACCGGCGAGGGCGGCGAGGACGAGGAGCGCTTCAAGCCCGATCCCAACGGCGACTCGCGCCGCTCCGCCGTCAAGCAGGTCGCCAGCGGACGCTTCGGCGTCACCACCAACTACCTCGTCAATGCCGACGAGCTCCAGATCAAGATGGCCCAGGGCGCCAAGCCCGGCGAGGGCGGCCAGCTCCCCGGCCACAAGGTCGATGAAGTCATCGCCAGGACTCGCCACTCCATCCCCGGCGTCGGCCTCATCTCGCCCCCGCCGCACCACGACATCTACTCCATCGAGGACCTCGCCCAGCTCATCTACGACCTCAAAAACGTCAACCCGAAGGCCCGCATCGCCGTCAAGCTCGTCTCCGAGGTCGGCGTCGGCACCGTCGCCGCCGGCGTCTCCAAGGCCCACGCGGATGTCGTCCTCATCTCCGGCGACTCGGGCGGCACCGGCGCATCCCCGCTCAGCTCCATCAAGCACGCCGGCCTGCCCTGGGAACTCGGCCTCGCCGAAACCCAGCAGGTTCTGCTGCTCAACGATCTCCGCAGCCGCATCCGCGTCCAGACCGACGGCAAGCTCCAGACCGGCCGCGATGTCATCATCGCCGCTCTGCTCGGTGCCGAGGAGTTCGGCTTTGCCACAATGCCCCTCGTCACAATGGGTTGCATCATGATGCGCAAGTGTCACTTGAATACTTGCGCCGTCGGCATCGCCACCCAGGACCCCGTCCTCCGCGCCCGCTTCACCGGCACGCCCGAGCACGTGGTCAACTTCTTCTTCTTCATCGCCGAGCAGATGCGCCAGTACATGGCCAAGCTCGGCTTCCGCACCGTCGATGAGATGATCGGCCGCGTCGAAAAGATCGACGTCCACATCGACGACGCGCACTGGAAGGCCCGGGGCATCGACCTCTCGTCCATCCTCCACGTGCCGCCGCTTCCCTCCCGCGTCGCCCGCCGCCGCACGATCGCCCAGGACCACGGCCTCGGTCCGGCGCTCGACCACGCGCTCATCGCTAAAGCCGGTCCCGCGCTCGTCGCCAAAACACCGGTCGCCGCCACCTTCAACATCCGCAACGTACACCGCACCGTTGGCGCTATGCTCGGCGGCGAAATCGCCCGTCGCTACGGCTCGGAGGGCCTGCCCGACGGCACAATCCACTTCAAGTTCCGCGGCTCCGCCGGCCAGAGCTTCGGCGCCTTCGTTCCCAAGGGCGTCACCCTCGAGCTCGAAGGCGACGCCAACGACTACATGGGCAAGGGCCTCTCCGGCGGCTGCCTCGTCGCTTACCCGCCCAAGACCTCCAGCTTCCTGCCTGAAGAAAGCATCCTTGTCGGCAACGTCGTCCTCTACGGCGCCACCAGCGGCGAAGCTTACCTTAACGGCATCGGCGGCGAGCGCTTCGCCGTCCGCAACTCCGGCGCTGTCGCCGTCGTCGAGGGCGTCGGCGACCACGGTTGCGAGTACATGACCAACGGCCTGGTCGTCGTCCTCGGTTCCGCCGGCCGCAACTTCGCTGCCGGCATGAGCGGCGGCATCGCCTACGTCTACGACGACAAAGGCGACTTCTCCTCCCGCCGCTGCAACAAGGCCAGCGTCGATCTCGAGCCGCTTGTGGCTGCCGACGACGTCGAAAAGGTCCGCGGCCTCCTCGCGCGCCATCGCGACCTCACCGGCAGCCCCCGCGCCGCCTGGGTTCTCGAGCACTGGGCCCAGGCCCAGCCGCTCTTCATCAAGGTCTTCCCGCACGAGTACAAGCGCGTCTTGGGGGTCGCGCGCGTCGATGCCGTCTACTCTCCACCCACCGTTTCGTCGCCTCTGGTGACGGTTGCAGCAGAGGTGCAACATGGGTAAGGTCACCGGCTTTCTCGAAATCCAACGCGAACAGCCCACGCGCCGCAAGCCCGGGGAACGCATCAAGGACTGGTTCGAGATCTACGAGCCGTTCCCGGAAGAAAAACAGCGCGAGCAGGGCGCCCGCTGCATGGACTGCGGCGTGCCCTTCTGCCACACCGGCTGCCCGGTCAACAATCTCATCCCCGACTGGAACGATCTCGTCTACAACAGCCGCTGGCAGGCCGCCATTCGCCGCCTCCACTCCACCAACAACTTCCCCGAGTTCACCGGCCGCATCTGCCCCGCCCCGTGCGAAGCCGCCTGCGTCCTCGGCATCAATCAGCCGGCCGTCTCCATCAAGCTCATCGAGCGCTCCATCGTCGAGCGCGCCTGGGACGAGGGCTGGATTCATCCCGAGCCGCCCGAGCAGGCCACCGGCAAGCGCATCGCCGTCGTCGGCAGCGGTCCCGCGGGCCTCGCCGCCGCGCAGCAGCTCCGCCGCGCCGGCCACTCCGTCACTGTCTTCGAGAAGAACGACCGCATCGGCGGCCTTCTCCGCTACGGCATTCCCAACTTCAAGCTCGAAAAGCACGTCATCGATCGCCGCATCGAGCAGATGAAGGCCGAAGGCGTCATCTTCCAGACCAACGCCCACGTCGGCGTCAACGTCTCGGTCGAGTCGCTCACAGACGGCTTCGACGCCATCCTCCTATGCGGCGGCGCAGAGGCGCCCCGCGACCTGCCCGTTCCCGGCCGTGAGCTCAAGGGCATTCACTTCGCCATGGAGTTCCTGCCCCAGCAGAATCGCCGCAACGAAGGCGACATCCTTGACCCCGCCTCCGCCATCCTCGCCACCGGCAAGCGTGTCGTCATCATCGGCGGCGGCGACACCGGCGCCGACTGCCTCGGCACCAGCCATCGCCAGGGCGCAAAGAGCGTCCACCAGTTCGAGATCATGCCCAAGCCGCCCGAGGATCGCGCGCCCTCCACCCCCTGGCCGCTCTGGCCCCTCCAGCTCCGCACCGAAAGCTCCCATGAAGAGGGCGGCATCCGCGACTGGTCGATCGGCACCGTCCAATTCACCGGCGACGCCCAGGGCAACGTCAAGCAGCTTCACGCCGTCCGCGTCGGCCCTCCGCCCAAGTTCGAGGCCCTTCCGGGCTCTGACTTTTCGGTCGATGTTGATCTGGTGCTACTGGCCCTGGGCTTCCTCGGTCCAGTCCGCAACGGCATGATCGAGCAGTTGGGTCTCGCTCTCGACAACCGCGGCAACATCGCCACCACAAACTACATGAGCAGCCGTGAGGGCGTCTTCGCC
>JBEKUS010000191.1:0-4764 GCA_049514795.1 Occallatibacter sp. | reverse complement strand
ATGCGCATTCTGGAGGCGCTGTGCCAGTCGCAGGGATGGGACGTGGTCATTGAATGGGTGGCCAGCGCCGACGGAACGCATCTAGAGTTCGGCACCGCATGGGGAGCGCCGGGGCGACAGACGGAAGGGCTGATCCAGGCAAGCATGGGATTGACGCTGGAGGGAGAAAGCGAGCTGCCGGAACAGGCTTGGCGCGCCGGACGCACGGTGTGGGTGACGGATCTGGCCGCAGCTCCGGCAAGCCCGCGGCTGACCGCCGCGTTGACCCAGGAGATGGTGACCGGCTGGGCGGCGCCGGTGCACGCTGGCAGCAAAGTGCTGGCGGTGCTGGAGTTCTACTGCCGCTTCCGTCTGCGCGAAGACCGTGAAGCGATGGCTGCAGTCGGGACGGCGGCGGCATCGCTGGGACAGATGCTGGCGCGGTACCAGGAACTCGGGCGGGCTGACGAGTTGAGCCGTCAGCAGAAGGTCCTGCTGGACGCGGTGGCGGACGGGATTTGCGGACTCGACCGGCACGGTAACGTGACCTTCGCCAATCCGGCGGCGGCGCGGATGCTGGGGGCGCCGGCAGACGTGCTGACCGGCAAGCCGGTGCACGATGTGCTGCACGGAGCGGCGCCGGCTGATGGCGCTTGCGGGGCGGATTGCCCGCTGCGCACAGTAGCCGCAGAGGCGAGCAGCACCGGCGGCGAAGGGACGATCTTTCGCGCCGACGGCAGTTCCTTCCCCGCCGAGTATGCCCTGACGCCGATCCGCAGCCAAGGGCGACATGCCGGATCGGTGCTGAGTTTTCGCGACATCAGCCAGCGCTTCGCCCTGGATCGCTTGAAGGACGAATTCATCTCCACGGTCAGCCACGAGCTGCGCACGCCGCTGACCTCGATCCGCGGCGCGCTGGGACTGCTCACTTCCGGCATTCTTGGCGAGACCGGCGAGAAGGCTACGAATCTGCTGCGCATCGCGCTGACGAACTCCGACCGGCTGGTGCGGCTGATCAACGACATCCTGGATCTGGAACGGATCCAGAGCGGGCGCGAGCCGCTGGCGTTCCGCTCCGTGCAACTGGACGAGGTTGTGAAGCAGGCGATCGAAGACATGCAGCCGATGGCCGACGCAGCCGGGGTGCAATTGATCCACGACTCGACGAAGGCGGAACTGACGGCCGATCCCGACCGCCTGCTGCAGGTGGTGACCAACCTGCTATCGAACGCGGTAAAGTTCTCGCCGGCGAATTCGCCGGTGAGCGTGATGATGAGGCCCGGCGTGACGGGCGTGGTGCTTTCGGTGATCGACCACGGGCGTGGGATTCCAGCGGACAAGCTGGAGTCGATCTTCGGGCGATTCCAGCAGGTGGACGCATCCGACTCGCGTCAGAAGGGCGGGACCGGGCTGGGACTGGCGATCTGCCGCTCGATTGTGCTGCAACACTCGGGACGCATCTGGGCAGAGCGGAACCCGGTCCGCGGATCGACCTTCCGCATCTTCCTGCCCTATCAGCCCGCGCCTCAGACTGCGCCTGGCGCGCCCGAGACCGAGCCCAGCAGCGGTGAGCTTGTGCTGGCCGACGGCAACGGCGAGTCGCGTTCGCGTGTCGCGGAGCAGTTGGCCCGGCACGGGTACTCCGTGGTGCAGGCCACGACTGTGGAGCAAACGCTGACGGCGGCCCGGGACGCCCAGGCCATTCTTCTAGATGCCGCCCTGGACGGGATGAATGGGTGGGAGATCCTGCCGCTGCTGCGCAGGACGGATGCAACGGCGCGTATCCCCGTGCTCCTGCTGAACGTGGAGGACGAAAAGCTCTACAAGGATCTGCCCGTAGGCATCGATGGAGCCGTACCGAAGCCGCTGAACGAAGATGCGTTGCTGGCCGAGCTGGCGCGCGTGCTGTGCGGATCGGGGGAAAAGGCGCGGGTTCTGATTGTCGAGGACGACCGCGACCTGGCGCGCGTGATCAGCGAGGTCTTCGCCCGCGACAGCATCGCCGTGAAAACGGCGCATAGCTTCGACGAGACGATCGAGGCCTGCGCGGATTTTCAGCCGCACCTGATGGTGCTCGACATCGGCTTGCCGGACGACGAAGGATTCAATGTGGTGGATTGGCTGCGCCAAAATGAGACCTTCGCCGGACTGCCGCTGGTGGTCTACACCGGCCGCGAGCTTTCGCCGGAAGAGCGCAGCCAGCTCACGCTGGGGCCAACATACTTCCTGGCCAAGACGCGCGTGCAGCCGCAGCAGATGGAAGCGCTGGTGTTGACGATGCTGCGCTCGTCGCGACAGGTGAGCGAGACCCCCGCATCGGAGGCGGTTGTACCGAACTCGTAGAACATTTCACAATCCTGTGATGTGGGGCTGATGATTCGGCGTACAATGGCGCCGTGTTCGGGTTCAAAGAGGAAATTCCTGTTACTGGTTTTCGGTCGACGTCCGGGGGTGCAAGATGGAGGCCCAATCGATAGAGAGTCAGGACATTCGCTCCCCAAAGGAAAGTGAAGAAACGCGACAGGCCTTCAGCGTCCACGCGTGCCCCACGTGCAAGCGGAAGGTGGAGCCGGGACACGACGGGCTTTCTTGCCGTGTCTGTGCTGTCACCTACCCGGTCCTCGATGGGATTCCCGATTTCATCGTGGAAAAGCTCGAAGAGAGCCGCAACCGGGCCCTGCGCATAGTCGGAAAGAGGGACTCCAGCCCACTGCTTGACTTCCTGGTATCCATCTACGAAAGCTGCGTGTATCCGGTGGTGTGCAACCTGTATGGCGGATGGCGTAGCACGTCGTTGAAACAACTGGCACATGGCGTTTCCGACATCGTAGGATCGCACGACGGTCTCATTCTGGACGTGGCGTGCGGGCCGGGAACCTACGGGCGCCGCATCGCTTCCAGGTCAAAGACCATTTATGGCATAGATGCCTCGATGAGCATGCTGCGCCGGGGCGCCTATTATGTCGAAAGGGGGTGCATTCCCAACATGCACTTCGCTCGTGCCGTGGTGGAGGCGCTGCCGTTCCCCGCCGGTTTGTTCGACGCTGCGATCTGCGCAGGGTCCCTGAACCACTTCTCCGACACGGTGCTTGCATTGCGTGAGATTAACCGCACAATGAAAGCCGGAGCGCCGTTGGCGGTGATGTGTTTTGCCGCCGGCAGCAATGGCCTCTTCAAATACGGATCTCTTCGCGAGCGCGCGGAGAAACGTGGCGGTCATATCTTCGAACTTTCCGATCTCGAGCGCTATGTGGCCGAGGCGGGTTTTGTGGACTTTCACCCCCACGCCTACGGCTCGATCCTGGTATGCAGCGTCCGAAAGAAATTCGCAGGGCAATCCAGCTAATTTCGCGTCAAACACCCGAAGGCCCGTCCGATTAAGAGGGATGCGCACAGCGGGAATGAGTGTTGCTCAATTCGCCACCGGTCCGATGAAGCATCTTTGCGAGACCATCGACAACCCGGCCCGCGCATCCGACAATGGGTGGGGAGGGGCACCGCTTGTGGCGCGCAAGATCCTGATCATCGACGATGAAGACGACATTCGCGAGGTGGCTTCGCTGAGCCTGGAAACCGTGGCGGGCTGGGAAGTGGTTCAGGCCAGCTCGGGCGCGCAGGGTGTGGCGCGCGCCGCCGAGCACAAGCCCGACGCCATCCTGTTGGACGTGATGATGCCCGGCATGGACGGCCCGACGACTTTTCGGGAGCTGCGCAAGAACCCGGCTACGGCCAGCATTCCCGTTCTGCTGCTGACCGCGAAGGTGCAAGGCAGCGACCAGCGGCGCTTCGCCGACCTTGGGGTGGAGGCCGTGCTTTTCAAGCCCTTCGATCCGATGACGCTCCCGGCGCAGATTGCGCACGCGCTGGGCTGGAAGTAGGCCGTCCCTGACATGGAATCAACCGGCCAACCCGGAGTTGCTGCCGAAGCCGCACTTGCGCAGGCGATCGATAAGTTGTGGGTGCGCTTTTTGCCCGAAATCCGCGAGCGCGTGACCGTGCTTGAAGCGGCGGCGTCGGCAGTGGCGGCAACAAAGCTGAGCGCGGCGGGGCGCGAGGCGGCGAAGGCCGCGGCGCACAAGCTGGCCGGCGTGCTGGGCACCTTCAGCCTGACGCGCGGCACCGACCTGGCGCGCGAGCTGGAAGTGACCTACTCTCACAAAGCGGCGCCAAGCCCCGCTGACGGCGAGCGCCTCGCCGGACTGGCCGCGGAATTGCGTAACCTGGTTGAGCACCGTGCGCCGTCGGCCTGACGGCTGAGCAATTAAACTCATCTGGAGTGAATCCCCGCGATCCATTTCCGTTTCCCGGCGAAGACTCGCCTCAACTGGGGCTGCGATTCGAGGAGACGAGCCCGGCGCGCCGTATCTGGGCCGTTCGCGACCTGGTGGCGGAGGTGCGCGAGCTGATCGAGCAGGAGTACGGCGACGTGTGGGTGGAGGGAGAGATCTCGAACTACCGGCCGGCGCCTTCGGGCCACGTCTATTTCACGCTGAAGGATGCCGACGCGCAGCTTCCGATCGTTCTTTTCCGGCGGCAGGCGATGCTGCTGCGCTTCCGGCCCGAGGACGGGCTGCACGTGCTGGTTCGCGGGCGAGTAAGCGTGTACGAGCAGCGCGGGCAGATGCAACTGGTGGCCGAGACCATGGAGCCGGTGGGCGCCGGATCGCTGCAGCTTGCATTCGAGCAATTGAAAGAGCGGCTGAAGGCTGAGGGGCTGTTCGACGCCGAGCGCAAGAAGCCGCTGCCGCTGTTTCCACGCACGGTGGGAATCGTGACCTCGCCCAC
>JBEKUS010000190.1:0-4771 GCA_049514795.1 Occallatibacter sp. | reverse complement strand
TTGCTGACACCGACCAGCGCACGCGCGCAACCGGCAGGGCTCTCGACGAGGGCATGTTCTCCGGCTGCGTCATCGCGGTCCAATCGCAACCTGACGGGAAAGTCGACCCGCTCTTCAGTCCTCTCCATGCCGGCGCCGGTCATCTTGATCCTGCGCTCGCCGCCGCCGCGGTCGCCGGCCGTATCGGAGGCGATGTCGACAACCTCACCCAGGCATACCGCCCCCAGCTCGCCGCACTCGACCGCGTGCTGGCCGGCTGCGGCCGCGTGCCTGCCAACCCGCATCGCACCTCGATCCTCGACATTCCCTCCAGCCTCAAGCCCGGCTCCGGCGATGCTCCCTACTCGGCGCGCGGACCGGTCGTCACCGCCTCAACGCTGGCGGAGAATCTGCTCCTCGAGTACACCCAGGGCATGAGCGACGCGGATACCGGCTGGGGCTGCCTGGACGGCGACACCCTGCGCTTCATCATGCAAGTCAACATCGCGCAGTGGGAGTACGGCGTCCGCACACCCGCCATTGCGCGCATGTTTGGGTCCAACCTCCTTGAGCGGATTCGCAGGACTCTGGAGCAGGGCGCGACCGGCAAGCCCGTCGCCGGCGCGCTGGGCAAGCCCGGCGATCGCCTCGTGATTCTCGTCGGCCACGACACCAACATCGTCGCAATCGCCGGGGCGCTCGACGTCGATTGGGCCCTCGACGGCCGCATCGACGATACGCCTCCCGGCGGCGCTCTCGTCTTCGAGCTCTGGCGTCCGCGCTCGGGCGGTGAGCCCTTCGTGCGCCTCGCCTACACCGCCCAGACCCTCGAGCAGATGCGCAAAACGCAGCCCCTCACGCCCGCCAATCCGCCTGCCGAGGCGCCCATCTTCGTCCCCGGATGCAGCCGCGCGGACCTCTCCTGCACCTGGGACGGATTCTCCGCCGCCGCGCGCCAAGCCATCGATCCGGCCTGGGTCAGCGCGATCCCTTGAGCAGCAATCGCCGTCCGCATATAAAATTGTTTCGCATTCGCTTTCGCAGCCCGGAGGGATCGTACATGAATTCCGTCTTGAAGATCTCCGCTTGGATTCTGTTCCTGTCCGCCGCCGCCCTTTCCGCGCAGCAGGACAATTTCGCCAACCTGCCGCCGGGGCGCACTCCGCAGGAGGTCGGCAAGGCCCTCGCCGAACACTTCATCGCCACGCCGCACTATCCCAACCACACCATCGTCTACAGCGAGGTGGGCGCGTGGTACGGCGCATTGACCTTTGCCGCCCTCACCCACGACACCGATCTACGCGACCGGCTCATCAAGCGCTTCGATCCTCTGATGCCCGGCGGCGCCGAGGCTTCTCTCATCCCCGTGCGCGACCACGTGGACGATGCGATCTTCGGCATCGTTCCCCTCGAGATCGCCATCCAGACCAAGGATAAGAAACATCTCGACTACGGGCTCCAGTTCGCCGACCGCCAGTGGGAGAACCCCCAGCCCGACGGTCTCTCACACCAGACGCGCTTCTGGATCGACGACATGTACATGCTCACCATCCTGCAGCTTGAGGCCTTCCGCGCTACCGGCGATAAGAAGTACCTCGACCGCGCCGCCAACGAGATGGTGGCCTACCTCGACAAGCTGCAGCAGCCCAACGGCCTCTTTTATCACGCGCCCGACGTGCCCTTCTTCTGGGGCCGCGGCGATGGCTGGGTCGCCGCCGGCATGACCGAGATGCTCCGCGACCTGCCCGCCGATCATCCCAAACGCGCGCGCATCCTTGCCGGCTACAGGCGCATGATGGCCGCCCTGCTCAAGTACCAGGGCGCGGACGGCATGTGGCATCAGTTGATCGATCACAAAGAGGCGTGGGAAGAGTCCTCGAGCTCCGGCATGTTCACCTTCGCCCTGATCACCGGCGTCAAGAACGGCTGGCTCAGCGCGCCAAAGTATGGTCCCGCCGCGCGCAAGGGATGGATCGCCGTCACCGGCTTCATCGATCAGAACAGCGACATGACTCAGGTCTGCGAAGGCACGAATAAGTTCAACAGCCTGGACTACTACCTGCAGCGCCACCGCAAGACCGGCGACTACCACGGCCAGGAGCCCGCGCTCTGGGCCGCCTCCGCGCTGCTTCGGTAGCAAGTCGGCCCTGCAGTTGTTCAGCGCTTTTTGCTAACTCGCTAGCTCGCTGCCACAATGGGTGCCCCATGTCCCGTTTCTGGGACCTGGGAACCACTGCCCCTGACTTGCTGACTCGCTTCTTTAATCCAGCCGCGTCAGATACGCATCGCCTTCCACCGGCTGAAGGTGGCGTGCAATATACTCCGCCATCGCGCGGTCGTCGCCCTGCGGCCGGATGCGCACCCAGTAGCTCTTCTCCCCGGGGAACTCGATCACGTTCGATCCCGGATAGCGCTGCAGCAACTGCTGCTTCAGTTCCAGCGCCTCATCCTCGTCGTGGAACGCGCCGATCTGCACGCACCACCGCCCGCCGCTTTCGATGGGCTTCGGCGTCTCGTACACGTCCATGCGCACCAGCGCCATCCCCGTCCGGTACACTCCAACCGCTCTGGCCGAGGCGATCGTCAGATCGAGCATCCGGTCTTCCACGAACGGTCCGCGGTCGGTGATGCGCATGGCGCTCGACTGGCCCGTCTTCACGTTGGTCACCACCACCAGCGACCCCATGGGCAGCGTGCGATGCGCGGCCGTCATCGCCAGGTCGTCGAACACCTGCCCGTTGGCCGCGCGCCTTCCCTTGTATGGCGCGGTGTACCACGTCGCGTATCCCACTTCGCTCAGGATCGGCCGGTGCGCCGCCACGTAGTCCAGATCGTCCTGGCTCACTCCTCCCGGCGGCACGGACGTCATCGGAATCCGCGCAATTCCCGAGCTTGTTCCCGCCGCCGGCGCCGCAACCGGAGCCGGTCGCTCTTCCGGCGCCATGGCCGCTGGCGGAGTCACACGGGCTGCATTTTCCTTCTTATGCCCGCACCCGCTCGCGCCCGCGAGCATCGCCGCCAATCCCGCCGCGCACATGGCAACGCGCCAGCCCGCGTGCTCCCGCACAACCGCGCGAGTCCGCGCAGTCCTGCCCGCCCTGCCCAGCCCGCCTCGCCGCTCCCGGATGCTCAAGGCCGCGGCTCTCCGCTTTCGCTCTTCGGCGGATTGGGCGGCGCCCCATCCGGCTGGCCCGCCGGAGCGCTCGTCCGCTGCTCGATCCGGTCGGCCAAGTTGCGCAGCGTCTCCGCGGCCGTGCGCATGGCGCCGATCGACTCCTTGCGCACCTGCGGAATCACCGCGTCGTTCACGTACGTGATCGCGTGCCGAAGCTCCATCTGGATCAGCTCCAGCGCTTCGTCAATCCGTTGCCCCACTGTCGGCGGCCCGCCCCATCCCGGCGCATTCGGAGTACTCATAATCGATTCCCTCCCCCAGCCTTGAAACAGATAGCCTGTCCAAAGTCTGCGGGACGCGCTCCGCCCCGTCAACGCTTCCACCTCCACTCGGGAACCGCGAAGGTCAACGCCGTCCCCTGCAACCGGCAGCACCCCTCGCCCTCCACCGCCTGCCGCCCTCATCCCGCCGAGTCTCTCCAGTTAACCCCCTCCTCGCCAACCACTTGCCCCAGGCGCCGCACCCCTCCCGAAACACCCCCGTTCGCCGCCCCCAAATCCCCATTCAGACCCCCATTCCGCCGTTCGCTGTTCTCCTCTTGGGCTGACCCGCCCCAGTGATTACCCTTGGAATGACCTTTCAGCCCTCCCCGCTCCCCCCGAGGAGCCGCCGGGCCTGAGCCGGACCAACTATCGACACCGGCCCTCAACTTCATCCAACCGAGGAGCTTGCGATCATGTCCAAAGCTGTAAAGTATGCCGAGAAGGCCGCCGCTTACGCCGCCAAGGGAGCGTGGGTCGTTTTTGAGCGCCTGAACCGCATCAGCCCCAATCCCTCCTTCACGCCCAAGTGGAGCGACAAGCCCCTCCAGAAGAGCTGGGAGAAGGAGAAGCCGCCTCTCGGCTGGCCGCGCACCACCGACTCGCTCTGTCCCAAGTGCGTCCCCGAGATCCGCAAGCAGATCATCGACGGCAAGCTGCCCCACGAAATCCTTCTCAACGAAAAAGTCGGCGAAATCAAGGCCCAGATCATCGAGCGCGACGGCCAGATCCTCATGGTCAAGGACTGCCCCAAGCATGGCCACTTCGAAGACGTGATGTCGATGGACCCGGCCTTTTTCAAGCATCTGGAAGAGGCCTTCCCCGGCCGTGACGTCCGCGCCCACGGCGACGGCGACAAGAACCTTCATCACCACGGCACCTCCACCGTCACCCACGGCCGCGGCTCGGTGCTCACCATCGACCTCACCAACCGCTGCAACATGATGTGCGATCCCTGCTTCATGGACGCCAACCAGGTCGGCTTCGTCCACGAGCTTACCTGGGACGAGATCAAGCAGATGCTCGACAACGCCATCACCATGAAGCCCAAGCGGCAAATGAGCGTCCAGTTCTCCGGCGGCGAGCCTACCCTTTCGCCCTACTTCCTCGACGCCGTCGCCTACTCGCGCAAGGTCGGCTTCAACTCCGTCCAGGCCGCCTCCAACGGCATCGAATTCGCCAAGTCCAAGGAGCTCTGCCGCGCCGCCGCCGAAGCCGGCCTCCGTTACGTCTATCTCCAGTTCGACGGCATCGGCAACGCCGCCAACTCCCACCGCAAGGTCGGCAACCTGTTCGACGTCAAGCTCCAGGCCATCAACAATCTTCACGAGGCCGGCGTCGAGATCGTGCCCGTCAC
>JBEKUS010000189.1:0-8518 GCA_049514795.1 Occallatibacter sp. | reverse complement strand
TCGTACTCGCCAACGGCATACAGCCCATCGGCTATTGCCCCAGCGGCTCGCCTGGCCGCCCCGAACGCGACCGCACGCCCGAAGACACATCGCCCACCGAAGACCCCGTCATCGTCAACATCGCCCGGCGCCACGGCCTTCATCCCGCCGTGGTCTGCATCAAGTGGGCCGTGCAGCGCGGCCAAATCCCGATCCCCTTCTCTATCCACAATTACCGCGCCAATCTTGGCGGCGTCGTGGGCGATCCGCTCATGCACGAAGAGATGCGCTCCATCGCCGCCATCGACCGCAACTGCCGTTTGATCAAGGGCCAGGTCTTTCTCTGGAAGGAAGGCCAAAGCTGGGAGGATCTCTGGGACCTGAACGGAGAGATCACCCCGCCGTAAAAACAAGCTATTAGCGATTAGCTTTCGGCTTGTGGCTTACAATTCAAACTCTCTATTCGCCGCAACGAAGGTTGGCACTTGCAAGTTCGAGCTGATGGCTAACAGCTAAAAGCTCAGCACCAACGCTGGAGAACGAAGACATGAACACCACCATGACCGCCGCCTACCTGCCCGGCAACTCCACCGTCGAGATGCGCACCGTGCCCGTGCCCTCGCCGGCGCACGGTGAAGTGCTGCTCCGCATGAAGGCCTCCACCATCTGCGGCTCCGACATTCGCTGCATCTACCACGAGCATCTGGGCAAAGGCCCCGAAGGCTACCAGGGCGTCATCGCCGGTCACGAGCCCTGCGGCCAGATCGTCGCCGCCGGCCCCGGCTGCCGCCGCTTCAAGGTGCGCGATCGCGTCATCGTCTACCACATCTCCGGCTGCGGCGTCTGCAACGACTGCCGCCGCGGCTACATGATCTCCTGCACCAGCCCTGAGTACCGCCGCGCCTACGGCTGGCAGCGCGACGGCGGCATGGCCGAGTTCATGATCGCCGAAGAGAAGGACCTCATCGCCCTGCCCGACGAACTCTCATACGCCGACGGCGCGCAGGTCGCCTGCGGATTCGGCACCGTATACGAGGGCCTGGAGAAGATCGGCATCGACGGCAATCACGCCGTGCTCGTCACCGGCCTCGGCCCCGTCGGCCTGGCCAGCGGCGCGCTCTGCCGCAAGCTTGGCGCGCAGAAGATCATCGGCATCGACGTGGTGCCTGAGCGCATGAAGATCGCCCTCGATCTTGGCCTCTGCGACGTCGTTCTCGCCTCCGGCCCCAACAACGTCGCCGAGGTCAAGCAGCTCACCGCGGGCGTGGGCGTCGAGCGCGCCGTGGACTGTTCGGCCAACGACCAGGCGCGCGCCACCGCCATCCGCGCCACGCGCAAGTGGGGCCGGATCGTCTTTCTCGGCGAAGGCGGACGCGTCGAATTCAATCCCTCGCCCGATATCATTCACGACCAGAAGACGATCTACGGCTCCTGGGTCACGTCCACCTGGCTCATGGAAGAGCTCGTCGAGCGCCTTGTTCGATGGAACCTGCACCCGGCCGATATCATCACCCACCGCTTCCCGCTTGAGCGGGTCAGCGAAGCCTACGCGCTCATGGCCTCTGGAAAGTGCGGCAAGGTCGCCGTCTGCGCCGATGAAGAACTGAAATAATCCACGATGGGGGACAAATACCATGGCTGATGCGTTGAGAACATCGACACCGGATTGGGAACTGCGGCTGAATGCCCTGCTGCCGCTCTTTGGCCATCGCAATTGGATTGTTGTCGCCGACTCGGCCTACCCGGCCCAGTCCAAGCCCGGCATCGAAACCGTTGTCTCCGGCGCCGGCCACATTGAGGTCGCTCAAAAGGTCCTCGACTCGATCGCAGCCTCCAAGCACCTTCGTCCCAAAATCTATCTCGACCACGAACTCGAATTCGTCGCGGAGTCCGAGGCGCCCGGCGTTTCACGATGCCGGGATCAGCTCGCCGCCCTGCTCAAGTCCGTAAAGCTAACCACCATGCCCCACGAGCAGATCATCGACAAGCTCGACCAGACCGCGCAGATCTTTCGCGTCCTCATCATCAAAACCGATCTGAGGATCCCGTACACCTCCGTCTTTTTTGAGCTCGGTTGCGGCTACTGGAGCACCGACGCGGAACGCCGGCTCCGCCGCGCCATCGCGGACAAGGCCGAGGACTGATTCCGCCGACGCCGCAGCCGTGACCGGCAGCCTTCACCCCGTGCGATTGATCCGGGCGATGCAAGAAAGGAAACAGATCTCATGACAATGAACCGTCGCAAGATGCTCCAATGGATGGGCGGCGCATGTTCCGCTCTGGCGCTGTCGAAACTCCGGCCTGCCGCGGCGCAGACCGCTCCCTTTGCTCCCACTCGCGATTCTCTCCGCGCCTACCGCATTCCCGATTGGTTCCGCGATGCCAAGTTCGGCATCTGGGCCCACTGGGGCCCGCAGTCGGCCATCGAAGACGGCGACTGGTACGCGCGCAACATGTACATCCAGGGCCAGCCGCAATACGAGTACCAACTGAAGACCTACGGCCATCCCACCAAGGTCGGTTACAAGGACCTCGTCGGCCTCTGGAAGGCCGAGAAGTGGGACCCCGAGTATCTGATGGGACTCTACAAAAAGGCCGGCGCGAAGTATTTCGTCTCGATGGGCGTCCACCACGACAACTTCGACCTCTGGGACTCGAAGTACACGCGCTGGAACGCGGTCAAAGTCGGTCCGAAACGCGATGTCGTCGGCGCCTGGTGCAACCTCGCCCGCAAGCACGGCCTGCGCTTCGGCGTTAGCGAGCATCTCTGGATCAGCTACAAGTGGTTCGCCGTCAGCCACGGCGCCGACAAGACCGGCCCCCTCGCCGGCGTTCGCTACGACGGCATCGACCCGCAGTACGCCGACCTCTATCACGACGCCGGCTGCGAACCCTTCGTCGACAAGCTCGACTGGAGCGATGACGGCATTCCCGATTCCTGGCGTCAGCACTATCTCAACCGCATGACCGACCTCATCGACAAGTACCACCCCGATCTTCTCTACACCGACGGCCACCTGCCCTTCGGGGAGTACGGCCTCAAGATGGTCTCGCATCTCTACAACGTCAGCGCGCAACTCCACGGCGGCCAGGTCGAGTCCGTCTATACCAGCAAGGAGGCGTCGGACTGCGCGGTCGGTTCATGCCTGCTCGACCGCGAGCGCGGCGTGCAGGATTCCATCTCCGAGAATCCCTGGCAGACCGACACCTGCATCGGCGAATGGCACTACAGGCGCGGTGCGAAATACAAGACCGCGAAGAAAGTCATCGACCTGCTCGCCGACATCGTGAGCAAGAACGGCAATCTCCTGCTCAACTTCCCGCTGCCCAACTCCGGCGAGCTCGATCCCGAGGAGATGAAGGTCCTGGAAGGCATCACCGCGTGGATGGCCGTCAACAGCGAGGGCATCTACGCGACGCGCCCGTGGAAGATCTACGGCGAGGGCCCCTCGACGCAGGTGGCCATCAAGTCCGGCGCCTTCAACGAGAACAGGCGTCCCGACTTTACCGCCGGCGACGTCCGCTTCACCGTGAAAGGCGCCACGCTCTACGCCTTCGTGATGGGCTGGCCTGAAAAGGAGGCCGTCGTCCGCGAATCCCGGCAAGATTCATCACGTCAAGCTGCTCGGCCACTCGGGTTCGCTCAAATGGAAACAGGATCAGGACGGGCTCAAGGTCGAAATGCCCGCCGAAAAGATCTCCGACATCGCCATCACGCTGAAAGTTGAGCTGGCGTAGGAGGCGTTGCAGCACCACTTTGACTTGGTTCTGGCGCGAGCGGCGCAGACGGCTTTTTCGCCGCCGGTTTCTCATTCGCCGGCGTTTTGGTGGGCGCTGCCGCGCGTGGAACAAATCAAACCGTATTTTCTGAGGCCGTGACGTCTCATTGCGCCTCATGCTCCAGAAGGGAGAATTCACCTTGAGCATCTCCGTCAGGCCGGTTGGGCAAGGCAAGTCGCCCTCGCTGAACAACAACGAAGACATTGAAGCCCAGTTGATTCCCGCGGGGCGGCTGTTGCCGTTTCTAGTGGTCACGGTGCTGTTCTTTCTGTGGGCGATTCCGAACAATCTGAACGACATACTGATCCGGCAATTCATGAAGTCGTTCGATATCAACCGGTCGAGCGCGGCGGGAGTGCAGATCTGGTTCTACCTGGGCTATTTTTTGCTGGCCATTCCGGCGGGGCAGTTGATGCGACGGTTCGGTTACAAGATGGGCATTGTGACCGGGCTTTGCCTGCTGGGCAGCGGTTGCCTCTTGTTTTATCCGGCGGCGCAGGCGGGGCTGTACGTGTTCTTCCTTGCGGCACAGTTTGTCATCGCCAGCGGATTGTCGTTTCTTGAGACGGGGTCGAATTCGTTCATTGCGCAACTGGGGCCGGCGGGGTCGAGCGAACGCAGGCTGAATCTTTCGCAGGCGTTCAATCCGTTGGGGTCGATCAGCGCAGGCCTGATCGGGACGGTGTTTATCTTTTCCGGCGTGAAGCTGAGCGACACGCAAGTGGCAGCCATGCAAGCGGCTGGAACCTACCAGGCGTATCTGCATTCCGAGACGCTGCGTGTGGTGACGCCGTATGTGGTGCTGGGCTGCTTCGCGTTTTTCTGGGCGTTGCTGATCCTGATGACCAAGTTTCCCAATTTGGGGAGCGAGGATGTTTCGGAGAGCGCGGCCACACGCGGTATGCATGTACGACTCTGGCAGCCGCACTTTGTCTTCGCGGTGCTAGCGCAGTTTCTTTACGTGGGCGCGCAGGTCGGTACATGGAGTTACTTCATTCCCTATGTGGAATCGGCCACGGGCGTGGGCGACAAGGCGGCGGGCTACATGCTCACAGGCACATTGGCGGCGTTTGCCGTAGGACGGTTCAGTTCGGCGTGGCTCATGCGGCACTTCCACGCGCGGCTGATGCTGGTGGTCTATTCCGTGACCAATGTCGCCTTGTGCCTAGTTGCTGTCGTCCATCCCAGCTGGATTGGCGTGGGCTGTTTGCTTACGACGAGTCTGTTCATGTCGATCATGTTTCCGACCATCTTTGCGCTTGGCTTAAAGGGCATGGGCGAGAAGACCAAGACCGCCGGATCGTTCTTAGTGATGGCGATACTGGGCGGCGCGGCGCTGACGAAGTTGATGGGGATGCTTCCACTGCAGTCTGCCTACCTTGTTCCGGTGGTCTGTTATATCGGTGTCGCTTTGTATGCTTGGCTGTTCGCCGAGGCGAAAGTGGGCGAGGCGCTGGGATGAGGCGTAGCGAGTCGGCAAACCAGTGAGTCAGCAGCTTTTGACGCGACGCGGACTTCAAGAATAGCTTACCGCTCACCGGCCCGATGGGTCCCGGCATTCTTGAGCCATGTTGGATGTTAGTTCCCGGTTCAATCTGTCAGGAATGTCCACGGTCCGTACCCTTGTTGAAGTCTGTTGAAATCGAGTGGGAATAACGGCTTTTGATTGAATGCATTGCGGACATGCTATTGAAAGCTATGGTTCTGTGTGGTTCCAGAGTGCTTTGGCCGCTACAAATTCGACTACACCTTTCGAAAATCGTTCGGACCATGGCCGTTCTCCTTTCTATCGTCCAAATCGAATTCCAAAATGGACAGAATCAAGGTGGTCAGGTCTCTTGAATCGGGGTTCATCCATGTTTCCTCACAAAGGCAAGACCGAAACTCTAAAAGTAAATCGTTTTCCCAATGCAGCCGCATTTTGCTCTTTCCCGCGAAACAGCCACGACACAAGCGGGCAGGTCTCTACTGGCGGGACGAAGAGCATTTCCCAGCGTCCGCCAACTCACTCTTTGACTGGCGCGACAATGACGTGGGTGTTATATCCTTCGAGTTTCACCCAGCCGACTTTTGCACCCTGCGGAAGTACGCCGTGGATTTCGGCTGTTTCGCCGGGAAAGACGGTGATGTAGTTGTCGTCATACTCGATGGGGAGGATTTCGTCACTCTCTGGTGCGGCGGAGATTGTGGCCCTCTCGAAAAATGCAATGTGCTGAGAAAGATTGTGCAAGCGGATGGCGATGTCACTTTCTCTTGCAGTTTTCCTCTCTACTGCCCGCACCTCCAATTTCGCCGGAGGCATGGCGTTCAGCGCGGTCATGTCGGCCCAACTCTCCTGCCGGAGATCCATGGCCATGTCGTTTTTTCGCGCCCCCAGATCGTCATCCTTTTGCGACTGCCAGTAGGTGTTCTCGACCAGCAGCTTTCCATTGGCATCGAAGAGCTGGCAGCGGACGAAGAAGACCGGCGTGGAAGCGGGATAGCGGGGCAGCACGGTCACCTGTTTTGCGCTGTTGTAAGGCACGGCAATTCCATCCAGTGAACGGTCGTCGCGGACCTTGCCATCCAGGTCGTAAACGCGAATGCGCACGCGCAGGCCCTGTACCTCGCCGGGAGTCTGATTGAAAACAACAATCCTGGCTTGACTGTGGTCGCCGGTTGCATAGGAGTCAAAGACCACCGAGAGCGGGCGCAGTCCCTTCTTTGCTCCAAAGTAAGTTCCGCCCGGGCTTAGATAGTAGTCGATGATATTGCCATAGAAGGACGGCCAATGGCTGTTCAGCATCCAGTAGAGGGTCATCTTGTGGTTGGCCCAGTCGCCTGCGGCGAAAGCCTCGAACTGAGCGCGCGTATTCTCGTAATGGGCAAGTTGCGCCTTCCGTACAAAGTCCTCCACGCTAGCAGACGGACCATAGCGGCGTTCCAGCGCCAGCTGAACATTGGCAAGGAAGGATGTCTTATCTATGGCTCCGGCATGCATGAGCCATGTATCGTCGATCGGCCAGAGGTGATTCGCGGGGATGAATTTCTTGAGGCTCTCGAGGGTCGGAATGTGCTCGTTGTCTCCCTGCTCGGCGCAAGCCCCGCGAGTAGGTGGGTATTTTCCGCTGAACCAGTACGTGGGAGGCCGCCAACTGTAGGGCCCTTCCATGTGAATGCCATCCCACAGGTGCTCGCCGTTCGCGTTCTTAGCGAACGAGGAGACGGTATCCACCAGAGCATTCTGCCAGTGCAATTCGGATTCAATCCGCCGGTATTCCAGCCGAACCGGCTCCGGAGCGCGTCCGTCGCTTCCGTTGGCCCAGATGAATACGGACGCATGCGGACGGAGCATCTGGATCTGTGAACGCAGGCTCTCTGAAGCGACACGGTGGTCTTCTTCGCTCCACTGATCCCACTTCTCCCACTGATTGCAGCACATCCAACCGAGCATTAGAGGAATGCCCTGTTCGTCGGCAAGCTCGACGATATGCTCGCTGGAGATCTTCGACTCCCAGCGCAGCATATTGATGCCGAGATCCTTCACGTAGCGCAGGATGTTCGCTTCGCGTTCAGGATCGTAGCGATAGAGCAGGTCGGGTGTGTAGTCGGCCCCGCGCACCCGGAAATTCCGCCCGTTTACCTGAAGGTAGAAGTTGCCGCCTTTGCCCACATCCGGGAACTGCTCGTCCTCATCGCGATGCTGCGTGATACTCCGGATGCCGAAGCGAGTATCGCTGCGGTCGGAGAGCCGGCCATTTTCGATAAACTCCAGACGAAGATTGTAGAGTGCCGGCTCGCCCATGGTGTACGGCCACCAGAGGTCGGGATGTGTCACGGTCATGTTGGGAAACTTGTCCGGCGTGAAAGAAATCTCGCGCTCCTCGCCGGGAGCGAGATCGACGGTTTGCTCCACCTGGACGGTTGGTTTTCCCGGCCGGGAAATCGTAGCTTTCAGCGTGCCAGTGGCCTGCCGCGCCGAGAGGTTGCGCACAGTGGCGTACACCGTAAGACGGGCGGTCGACTCGGTCAGAAGAAGCTCCGAGTTCACGAGCGGTTTGTCGATCGAGACGCTGCCCGTAAGCCGCAAATACACGGGCTTCCAGATACCGGCGTTCCGATCCGGCACAAAGGAGATACCCCATCCCGGTTGCTTCCTCTCACCTTTGTAACCAAGGTACTTCCAATTCACCCAGTCGAACCAACTGTCCGCGAGTTCCACTCCATTGACGTCCTGAATCAACCGCTCGGGAGTTACCTTGACGGCCAGAACATTGCGCTGCCCCGGCTTGATCCATGGGGTCGCGTCGAATTGGTGCGCGGCGTACATGCCGGCAACCTGCGAACTGTCAGCGATCTTTTGCCCGTTCAGCCAGATCTCGGCTCGATAGTTGATTCCGGGAAAGTCGAGCGTATAGGCGGAATACCCGGCGGGCGCGATAAAGGCCGTGCGATACCACCAGTCCTTGAGAAAAAGATCCTGCGGAACCTTCTCCAGCAAGTTCTTTCCCAGATACAGATTGGTGTAGACGCCATCCTCCTGCAAGATTTCGAGAACCGTGGCGGGCATTCTGCGGATGGGATGCCACGTTGCATCGACGTATCCGGCAACCGAAATCTCTGCACCTCCACTGGGCGCTTCCACGGCGGATGCGAGCTTCCAATCCGCCGCCAGTTCGATCTTCTGGGGAATCCCAGTCTCCGCGCGCAGCGGCAGCCCGCAAATGGCGAGAAAAAACAGCACGGCGAAAGCACCCTCGCGATGGTTCGATCCGCATCC
>JBEKUS010000188.1:0-4946 GCA_049514795.1 Occallatibacter sp. | reverse complement strand
TAATCCGAAAAGACAAGTCCAGCAAAGGAAGCGTCCGCGGCAAACGTCTGCAAGCCGCATGGGATGATGCCTTCCTCTGGCAACTCCTGGCTGAGGGAAAATCATGATGCGTTTGCCCTGCCGTCTATTGCAGGATGAGAGGCTGCGTCAGGCTGCTGGGGCTTCGGCCCTTGGTTTCGGTTTTCTGACGCGCCCCGTCGCCGCGCCGGCAGCCAGTTCTTCGTCGGTGTGGAAGCGGCCAGAGCCGTCGAGCTCGCCGGTGGCGAGACGGCGATCGACCTTGGCTAGTCCCTTGCGGACTGCCTCGTGCCATTCACTCGATGTCATCTCGCTTTTCGAGCTCTTACGCCGGCTGCAGCTCGCGCTTCTTCCCGTTCTTGTCGACGACGGGGCCGTGGGTTTCGGCGGTGGGCGGAGGCGGAGCGTCGCCGATGCGCTTGGAATAAGTGCAGGCAGCCGTTTTCGCTCCAGCCGCCTTTGGGCCCGCGGCGGGCGCGGCCTTCCTGCCGCGCTTCTTCGCCGCGGCGTCCTCCTCGACGGACTTCTTCTTGTTGGGACACTCGAGATAAATACCCGAGCGAAGCGTCTTCTCGACGAGGTACGGGCTGCCGCACTGCGGGCATTTCTTGGCGACGGGCTTCAGATTTGAGGTGAAGTCGCACTTGGGGTAATTGGTGCAACCCCAGAAAACATTGCCCTTACGCGCGCGGCGCTCGGCCAGATCGCCCTCGCCGCACTTGGGACACTTCATGCCCTCGATGAGGTTCTGCTTGACGTATTTGCACTTGGGGTAGCCGGAGCAGGAGACAAACTCGCCGTAGGCGCCCTGGCGCACAACGAGAGGCCTACCGCACTCCGGGCAATCCTCGCCGGTGGGCTCGGGGGGCTTCTGCTGCTGCTTCTGGCTGAGCTTGCGGAAGGTCTTGCACGGAGGATCGGCGTTGTAGTCCGGGCAGGCCATGAACGGCCCGAAGATGCCGCGTCGCAGCACCATCACCTTGCCGCAGTTCTCACAGTACTCCTCGGTGTCGCCGGCCTCCTGGGCCTCAGGCGTGTTCAGATCCGGCTTGGCGGCGATGTTTTCCTTGGTGAATGTGCAGCTCGTGGGGTCCTTCTTGTTGTAGGCCGAACAGGCGAAGAAAGTTCCGAACTTGCCCCACTTCAGGACAAGAGGCGAGCCGCACAGGTCGCATTTCTCGTCGGTCACCTGCTCCATGCGCTTGATGTTGCGCATGTGCTTGCCGGCGTCCTTCAGTTCCTGTTCGAAGTAGCCGTAGAACCCGTTGAGCAGATCGGTCCACTTCTCCGTGCCATCCTCGATGTCGTCGAGCTCGGTCTCGAGTTTGGCCGTGTAGGCGGTGTCGAAGATATACGGGAAGTTCTCGACCAGCAGGTCGCAGACGACGACGCCGATCTCGGTGGGATAGAAGCGGCCGCGCGATCCGCCGTGCTTGACCACGTACTCGCGGTCCTGGATGGTGTTGATGATCGACGCGTAGGTGGACGGGCGGCCGATGCCGCGCTCTTCCAGCTCCTTGACCAGCGAAGCTTCGTTGTAGCGCGGCAGCGGCTGGGTGAAGTGATTCTCGGGCAGCAGCTCGTCCTTCTCGAGCTTCTTTACGCCGTCCAGGCTGGGCAGGCGGTTCGCGGTCTCGTCGTCGTCATCCTTTTTTTCGTCGGAGACTTCGTAGACCTTCAGGAACCCGTCGAAGCGCAGCACGGAGCCGCTGGCGCGGAAGTCGTAGGTCCTGCGGGTGGCGGCCGAAACCGCGGCGATGTTCGCCGTGGTGACGTCGTAAACCGCGGGAACCATCTGGGAGGCGACGAAGCGCCTCCAGATGAGCGTGTAGAGCTTGAGCTGTTCGTCGGTCAGGTAGCGCGCCATCGATTCCGGCGTGCGCGATACGTCGGTGGGCCGGATGGCCTCGTGCGCATCCTGTGCGTCCTTCTTGCCCTTATAGACGTTGGGCGAGTCGGGCAGATACTCTTTGCCAAGCTCCTTTGCGATCCACTCGCGCGCTCCGGCTTTTGCCTCGGGCGCCACGCGCGGCGAGTCGGTACGCATATAGGTGATGAGGCCGGTTGCGCCCTCTTCGCCCACGGCGACGCCTTCGTAGAGCCGCTGCGCCACGCCCATGGTGCGGCGGACGTTGAAGCCGAGCTTGTTGGCAGCGTCGCGCTGCAGTTGGCTGGTGATGAAGGGCGGCAGCGGGCGGCGCTGCTGCTCGCGCGATTGAACCGAAGTGATGGTCCAATCGGCCTTTTCGAGCGCGGCGAGGACCTCGTCCATCGACTTCTTGTCGGGCAGCGCGCTGGAGATGAACAGCTCCTTGCCGTCCTTGTCCGTGCCGTTGGCCACGCGGACCGGCTCGCCGCCGATGCCGACGAACCTGGCCTTGAACTTCTGATCGATCTGGAGCTCGGGATGGAGCAGAGCTTCAAGCGTCCAGTATTCGAGGGGCTGGAAGGCGCGGATTTCGCGCTCGCGCTCGACGATCAGGCGCAGGGCCACGGTTTGCACGCGCCCTGCCGAAAGGCCGCGGCGCACCTTGTCCCAGAGCAGCGGCGAGATCTGGTAGCCGACCAGGCGGTCGAGAACGCGGCGGTTCTGCTGCGCGTCGACCAGATTCTGATCGATGTCCCGAGCGTGCGCAAAGGCCTCCTGCACGGCCTTCTTCGTGATCTCGTTGAAGGTCACGCGGCGAATCTTCTTCTTGTCCTTGGCGCTGGCGCCCAATTGCAGTGCGAGGTGGTAGGCAATCGCCTCGCCCTCGCGGTCCGGGTCGGGCGCGAGGTAGACTTCGTCGGCCTTCGCGGCCGCCTTTTTGAGCTGCTCGACGACCTTCTCTTTACCCGGAGACACGATCAGCTCCGGCTCGAAGGTCCGCTTCTTCAGCTCGACCCCCAGTTCGTTCTTGGGCAGGTCCATGATGTGACCGACCGAGGCGCGCACCTCAAAGCCCTTGCCCAGATACTTCTCGATCGTCTTGGCCTTGGCCGGCGACTCGACGATCACCAATGATTTGCTTGTTGCCATTCCCGGACCCGATTCCCTCTTCGACTTTCCGGCCTGTTGGACTCGCGAACAGGCGTCTTGTCCCCGCGAAGCGATGGCGTGGCGCTGACTGCGCCGGCGACCCTACCCGACCCCATGCCGCGAAAAATCATCTGTAAATGATGGACCCTAACATGGAACACCCCCCGGATTCCACCGGCGTGCTCCGATTTTTCCGGGTCTGCATTCCCATTTCTGCGTGCAGGAGAGCAGCTTACCCGCGTGGGAAGGGCGGAAAAGCCATTCCTTTGCATCGATATATAGAAATGTACCCCCGGAGTTACTATCGTACTTTGAGAGCGGAAAAAATCTTGGCGGTATTCCACGCCGAAAAGAACGGTTGCGGGGCTCCAACCCCCCGGCAGCAGCAGCGTGGCCACTCGAGGCGTGTCCTTTCCCATCTGCGGTGGAACCGAACCGGCCGGCCGGAGTTCGCGGTTGCCAGGCCAGATCCTACAGGGTCCGCACATAGTTTTTCCCCGGCAGTTGGCGCACACGGCCCGCCATCTCCAGTTCGAAAAGGGCAGTGAACACCTCAGATGACGTAAGTTGCGTCTCCAGCAGGTCAAGGATCTCGTCGATCTGGAGGCTTTCGTCGGTGCGGAGGACCTCAAGCACCATGGCCTCCTGGGGCCGCAGTGCCGGATCAGGCAATAGAGATGCTCCGGCATGGGGTTTGGATGCAGGCGGGGCCTCGGCCTCCAGTTCCATTCGCACTTGGGATGGCAGATCCTCCCAGACATCCTCCCAGGTTGCGACGAGCTTAGCCCCCTGTTTTATCAATGTGTTCGGGGTCCAGGAGCCCTTGTTGGTCACGTTGCCCGGGACGGCGAAAAGATCGCGGTTCTGCTCGGCGGCGCAGCGGGCGGTGACACGGGTGCCCGAGTTTTCGCCCGCCTCGACCACCAGCACGGCGACGCAAAGCCCGCTCAGGATACGGTTCCGCCGGGGAAAGTTCTGCGGCGCCGGGAAGGTCCCCATTGGCATCTCACTCACGATGGTCCCGCCAGCGGCCAGGATCTCCTCGGCGAGCTTCCTGTTCTCTTTGGGATAGACGACGTCGATCCCGGTTCCCCAGACGGCCAGAGTAGGCATACGGGCCGCCAGCGCGCCCTTGTGCGCGCAGGAGTCGATGCCACGCGCCATGCCGCTGACGACGAGCAGCCGGCGCGCGGCCAGGTCGCGGGCCAGCATCTCCGTGACGCCGGTTCCGTAGGGGGTGGGGTGGCGTGTCCCGACGATGGCGATCGCCGGGCGGCTTAGAAGCTTGATGTCGCCGCGCACCCAAAGCACCGGCGGCGGGTCGTAGATTTCGCGCAGCCGTTCCGGATATGCGGGGCAGGAATAGCTGATCAGCGTGGCGCCTTGCGCCGAGACGCGCGCCCACTCTTCCTCCGCGGCGCGGCGGCCCTTTCCGTCAAAGAGGAATTGCGCCGCCTGGGCGGGAAAGCGGAGCCCTTCGAGCGCAGTGAGCGACATGGCGAAGATCTGGCTCGCCGATTCGAGCTGCTCGACTGCGTCCAGAATCCGCTTGGGGCCGAGGCCGGGTGCGAGCGCCAGAGCCAGCCACGCGAGGCGGTTTTCGTCGAGCGGCGGCGCAGGAGCCGCGCCTGGCGGCGGCGGCAGGGTAGCTACACCGGTGTCCGAAATCGGTACAGTGTCCAAGATTTGTGCCTTCCGGCTTTCGTCTAGGGAAAGAGCGGTGCAGACCTGGGGATGCGCTCACGTTACCCGCATGTGCGCCGGAAGTCAAGCGGGACGTTGCCGGATGTCAGTAGCACATGATATGTCCGGTGGTTGTAGCGAGTGAAGTGTCCGCTTAGCGGGCGGCGAGGATGGTTCCATGCGATTGAGCGTGGAGAGCTATCCGAGGGCCGCAGTGGAGCGGGCG
>JBEKUS010000187.1:0-5039 GCA_049514795.1 Occallatibacter sp. | reverse complement strand
TGCTGCGCATCTCCATGTCGTCGCCCAGAGAGGGCCGGTGATACTCCAGCGCCTCGCCGTAGTAACTCAGCCCGTGCGTGTGCAGATCTTCGGCGATCGCACCGTAGTGATTCTCCGCGAGGAGTTGGCCGATCGTCCGCCGGAAGTCCCAGAGAAAGCGGTCTGTGTCCGCCGTGCTCTTAATCACCACGCCCGTAAGCGCGGGAAGCCACGAATGCGGATCGTATCCGCGCCTCTGCTCAAACTCCTTCAGGATGTTATCCGTCCAGTTCTGCGGGCCGACCTCGATGCTATCGGTAAGCAGATAAGAAACGCCATCGGCTCCTAATTTGTCGAGACCGATCGCGTCCGAGTACATCTTGAGATAGCCGTCGATATAGTTCTTCACATAATCGCGGTTCAGTTTATCCACTTCCAGCCCCGTCGCCTCCGCCGGAGCCGGGCCGTTTTCGTGCCCGGTCAGCGAGTATCCGATGCGCAGGATCATCCACTCGCCCGCGGGCGGCGTCCAGTCGAGCGCCCCGTCGGCGGTCATCTTGCCTGTCAGGTCGATCACATCCGCTTGCGGCACGACGAACTGCGGCGCGGCCTGCGGATCGTGAATCGCGAAGAAGTCCCGCGAATTGGCGTAGGCTGCCCGCTTCTCCCACTCGTTCATCCGCGCGCCGCTCGCCAGCACCAGCTCGGTGATCGCGTGCCCGTGCTCCGGAACGCCGGCCGGCTGCGCCGGAAAGACCACTCGAAAGTACCGCGCCGTCACAGCGTCGAACGCGACCGTCCGCTGCACCAGGCTGCTGAACGGGATGTCGGCGACTCTCTTGAAGGTCACGCCGTCGTCGCTGGCCTCGATGCGCGGCGGAATCGCATTGCTGTCGTGATCGAAGACGCTGATCGCATCGTTCAAGCTGGCCAACGTCACCGCCAGGATCGTCTGCGGATGGCCGTAGTCGAACTGCACCCACGCCTCGTTGCCCGGGGCGCTCGCGGGCAGGTCCAGAGCGATTGCGCTCACGTCGCCGTCGGCCAGCGCGGCCGCGTTTACGGCGCCGCCGCTCGCGGTCACCTGCGGGTTCAGTTCCGCCTGTATCTTGTCGCCCTCGGGAATCTTGTACGCGATAACCGCCGCATCGGCATACAGCTCCGGCGGCGTCACGATCTTGCCGTCCGGCGTATTGCGGCCGGGCACGCTCAAGTTCTGAAAGGTCCCACTCACTTCGGGCGGGTGCGCCAGCGTCCCGCTGAACGGCCTGCCGCCCTCGACGCGCGTCGCCGACCACACCATCTTCTTCATGCCTTGCGCCGCCGGCACCCACGGCCCGCCGGTTTCGCTCCATCCCGGCGAACTGGCGATGGCCACTTCCATGCCCATGCCGTGCGCCGTGGTCACGGCGAAGTCGAACGCATGCTTCCACTCCGGCGACATGTAGACCAGCCGCTCGGGAACCACCTGCGGCGTGTTGATCGCGCCTTCGAAGATCGTTACGCCGCCCAGCCCGGCGCGATGCATCCACTCAAGGTCGAGCTTGATCCCCTCCTCGCTGATGTTGCCGTTCATCCAATGCCACCACACCCGCGGACGCGCCCCGTTCGGGGGATTCTCGAATCCGCCGAGCAGTGCGTCCGGCTTAGACTGGACGCTTTCCCGCAGAACGCCAGGACTTTGCGCCAGGAGCGGGCAACTTGCGATGCATGCAAACAAAAGAGCAGAGATTCGATGGGAAGAGAAGCGTATCATGAGACCTCATCGTGCGGTTTTCGCTCTACGAGACTGAAGGCGCACCAATCCAGCGCGGCTGAGCGCCGGTCTCTTGCATGATTCCGGCAGGGATGTCCCTTGCATGGACGCAATCACCTCGCACCGTCTTCAGCCGCATCGATGTCGCCTCGGCCTGAAACCCACGACGGACCGGTAAGAGCGCCTTGCCGCTGCTCGGACTCTTGTCGCTCGTTGCTTTGTTGAAGATCGGGTCCCCTACACGTCGCAAAGATCCGTCGCCGCGCGGAGACTCGTGAGCGGTTCGCGTGCCGGAACAAACTCGTGCGCTACATACCCCTTGAAGCCTGCGTCTGCGATCGCTCGCATAACCCCGTCCCATTGTACTTCCTGCGTGCCGTCGAGCTCGTGGCGCCCGGGCACTCCGCCGGTGTGAAAATGGGCGATCCATTGCAGGTTCGTGCGGATGGTCGCGATCAAGTCGCCCTCCATAATCTGCATATGGTAGATGTCGTAAAGCAGCTTCACATTGGGCGAATTCACTTCCTGGACCACGCGTACACCCCACGCGGTGTGATCGCACATGTAGTCCGGATGGTCCACCTTGCTGTTTAGCAGCTCGAGGCAAATCGTCACGCCGTTGTCCTCGGCAATCTTCTTCACCCGGTTGAGCCCCGCGATGGTGTTGCGCGCGCCTTCGTCATCCGGCATCCCGCGGCGGTTTCCCGAAAATGTGATCACATTCGGCACGCCGGCCTTTGCCGCCAGGGGAATGTTGACGCGGAAGGCCGCCTCGATGGCGGCCTGATTCTCCGGCCGGTTGAGGGCCTCGGGAATCGTGCCTCCCCCCGCATATCCCATGGTGCAAATCGATCCGTAGCGGCGCGGCACCTCGTACTCTTCCGGCTGCAGCAGATCGATTCCCTGCAAGCCGATCCGAGCTCCGTACGCGCAAAGCTGCTCCAGCGGGATGTCCTTATAGCACCACCGGCAAACCGATTGGCGAATCCGATTCCTGCGAACCGGCGCGGCTTCTTCGCTGCTCGCCAATTCGCGCAACGTGGCCAACGCCGTAGCCCCGAAGCCGGTCTTCAGCGCGGCGCGCCGCGTCAGTCTGGCATGATTCATCGGTGTCCTCGCTGATTCGGGTTCGCGGCGTCTCTTGAGGAGGTCTCAACTAGAAGGTGAATGCGAGGCCGGCTCGCACGCTGCGCTGATCAGTCGCAAAAAGCAGCAGCGAACCGTCGCTGAGGATGTAGGGACGATAGCCCTCGGCAAGCAGATTCCTCACTTCCAGCATCGCCTCCACGCCGCCCGATCCGTCGCGGGTGACGTGGATCGGCTGGGTCAGCCGAACGTTCAAGAAGGGATCGTCCGCGTCCTTCGCGAACGGAGCAACCTCGGTGACGGTGTCCTCAGGCTGCCAGCGGTAGCTGGCGCGCCAGCGCGTCCGGGTGCCGTCCAGGGTGCCGGAAAGCGCGATCGCGTAGCTCTGCACATGCCGGGGATGGGCTTTGGCGAGCACATCGCTGATGGGCGCAGGGGTCGGCAGCTTGGGCATCGCCAGCGCACCGCCGCTCGCGTAGCTCAGGCGAATACGGCTGTCGCTGCCCAGCCGGTGTTCGTAGCTGGCTTGCATGCCCCGCGAAGAGAATCCGGGTCCGGCCGCGCGAAGCAGATGGCTTGCAGGGTCGAACAGCATTGAGGCCGGCGCCGCGGAACCGCCGCCGGGATAGTGATCCATCGCCTCGAGCACGGGATTGGCGATGCTGTCTGTATAGAACGCAACGGCGGCTCCCGACTTCTCCGTTTCCCGCTCCCATCCGATCTCGTGATGAATGCCGTGCTCGATCACCAGGCGTCCGTTGCGTACCGCTATGGCGGGCAGCCACAGCGCCGATCCGGATTCATCGTTCCCGTTCGCGGGATTGGTCGCCATGGTGGTCATGCGGTAACGCACCGTCGAGGTGCCGCCATGCCATTCAATGCTGGCGAAGGGCAGCATGGCCATCGCCATGCTGAGAGTCGGTCCCCCGATCCGCCCCACCACCGCTGTTGAACCCACTTCGGCCTCGAGGTTCGGGCCGAACTGTATGGTCTCCGAGGTTCGCACGGCAGCTTCATCCAGGCCTTGGTCCTCCGGCCCTTCCATCACGGGCTCAACCGAGATCGCGGCCACCGACTGCACCGATCCGGCCATCCCCAGGTCCTGCCGGAAGCCCAGCATCGACTCCATGCCGGCATCGCTGCCGGGCGCGAAATCCACCCGCGCCAACAGCGCGCGGCTGTCGGCCGGCGTATCCTCCACCGTGGTCGAGAAGCGCTGGCCGCTCTCTCCGAAGGTTCCCGCCTGGCCGGTCGCCATCAAGCGGGCCTTGAGCTTTGGCCTGGTTCCGGGGCCGTCGGAAACCACCACCAGCGGCCCGTCTTCAAGCCAGCGCAACAGCGGCCGATTCGCCGCCGAGCGCAACGTCCATGCCCAGTCGTCCTTTTGCGAATCGCCAACGCGCGGCTGTGCGGGCAGCCACTGGATGACTTCGTAGAGAGTGTTCAGCGTCAGGTTGACGACGACAACGCCGCGAACTCTGACGTTCTCTCGCAGCGTGGGCAGGAAGTAGGGCCCCATCGCCTTCAAGGAATATCCCCCCGGCTCAAGCGAGGGGATGCGGAATTTGCCTTTGCTGTCGGTGTAGACGGTGGCGATGACACTCATGTCGGGGCGCAGCAACTGCACCTCGGCGCCGATCTGCGGCACACCGGCAGAGTCGCGAACCTGGCCCGTCACCGACGCGGGCGGCGCTCCCAAGGCTGGCGTCGCCGCGACAACGAACAACACGGCCAAACGGGCGAGATGGGTGTTCCCCTTCATTGACAGATCTGAGTCCTCGCCGCGTCTCTGTGCCCATCCTGAAACGCTCTCCGCACAGGCTACCGAATTCTCCGGTTCGGTTGGCTCCGCACGGATTGATCCCTATTCCACGACAAAAGGAGCCGACTGCGCAATCTCTTGTTTTGTGATTGCGTCATCGACCTTTACTGTCACCTTATACTTGCCCGGTTCCAATCCTGCAATAGGCAATGTTCTCTGTACGGTCAACTGGTCGCTGTGTGGACCTAAGTCCTTCGAATCCAGTTGCTTCTCCAACATTACCGCCCCATCTGAATTGGTAATCTCGTAGGTAACTGTCGCAGAGTTACTCTTGGTGGCCTCATCGATCCCGAGATTGTAGAACTGCAGCCAGAAGTTCAGGTCCTGGTTCCGCTTAAAGCTGACCGGGGCCGTCAGGCCCGTCGCCACGCGCGGACGGATATACGTATTGCTGAG
>JBEKUS010000186.1:0-5212 GCA_049514795.1 Occallatibacter sp. | reverse complement strand
GGGCAGCGCCCCCACCATCAGCGATGCGTGGCTCACCGTGGTTAGCGCCAGCCCGTGAAACTGCAGCAGGAATTGCAGCGGAATGCCGAAGAAAGCGGTCAGCAGCATCGTCCGCATCTCGCCGGATGTCAGCCGCACGCGCTGCGTCGCCATCACCGGCGCCATGCCCAGGCACGCAAACAGGAACCGGTAGAGCACCATGTGCTCCACGTTCATCTCGTCCAGCGCCAGCCTGCCCCAGTAGAATCCCGTGCCCCACAACAATCCGGCCGCGGCGCATGCGCCGTACCCAAGAAACCTCAGGCTTCTGCCGTTTCTCTCCGGCGGCGGATTCTCTCCGTTTGTCGCGCTCTCTCCCATCCCTTCTTTACTGTCGCACACACCGCGGCATCTTCGTCTCTTTGCGCAGCGGCAGTGGGCGCCCATCCTGGACGCACACCTCGCGTCTAGAATGGGTTCAACTTCCACCCCCAACCCCGCATCGGCGAGAATACTCTTCGATGGCGAACGGGCTCGGATTCGTGCGGTCAAATCGTTCTCTGAAGACCCTCCTGAGATTTCTGTCTCTCGCCGCCGCATTCTCCATCGCCGCCCCTGCGCAACATATCCCCGCCCCCGCGGCCTCAACCCCACCGCCCCCCAAGGCGCGCACCCTCTCCGATCGCTTCCCCGAGAGGCCCTCGCGGCCTCCCGCCATCACGATCCCCGTCGATCCCCTCGGCTTCGTTGCGCCCGGCGCCTACTTCCTCGGCTCCAGAAACTCCCTCGCCTCGCTCGACTTCCTCGGCGAGGACCGCCTTCTCTTCACCTTCCGCGTCCCGGGTCTGCTTCACCGCGACCTCCTCAACGGCGAAGACAGCGACGAGCGCCGGATTCGCGCTCTGGTCCTCTCGCTTCCCCAGGGCGCCATCGAGGCCGAAGCCGCCTGGACCGTCCACGACCGCACCCGCTATCTCTGGGCGCTCAATAACGGCCGTTTCCTCCTGCGCGACCGCAACAATCTCTTCGAAGGCGACGCTTCGCTCAAGCTCAAGCCGCTTCTCGACTTCCCCGGCTCTCTGCTGTGGATTGAGTTCGACCCTGCGCAGAAGTTCCTCGTCACCAACTCCCGCGAGCCGGTGGCGAAATCCGCGGCATCCGGAGCCCCTCAGGCCCTCAACCCCTCCACCGCTGCGGCCAGCGTCACCACCGATCAGGACTCCACCGCGCCCGACGTGCCTCCCGATCTCGTCGTCCGCATCCTCCGCCGCGACACCGGCCAGGTCATGCTCGTCAGCCGCGTCCGCGCCGCCGTCCATCTCCCCATCAACTCGCAGGGCTATGTCGAGAACCTCCGCGTCGACGGACCGAATTGGCTGCTTAACCTGGGCTACTTCACCGGCGGCTCCAGGCTCCTCGGCCACGTCCAGTCCACCTGCGAGCCCGTTGACGACTTTCTCACCGAGAATGTGATCCTCGCCTCCGCCTGCGGCCCCACCGGCGAGAGCACGCTCGTCGCCCTCACCACCGCCGGCCAGACTCTCTGGATCACGCGCGCGCCCCTCACCGAGGTCTGGCCGCTCCACACCATCGCCGCCAACGGCTCGCGCCTCGCCTGGGAGACCCTCGACACCAGCCACCCAGTCGACTCCCTCGAACCCATCCAGGGTGGCGACATCAAGGGGCAATCGGTCACCATCCTCGACGCCGCCACCGGCGACATCGCTCTCGTCTCGCCCGTCAGTCCCATCCTCGATGCCGGCGGCAATGTCGCCATCTCCCCCTCCGGCCGCCGCGTCGCACTGCTCAACGCCGGCGCCATCCAGATCTTCGACCTGCCCCCGCCCGCACCTCTGCCAACTGCCGCCGACTCCGCCCCCATCTCCCCGCCGACTCCCTGAGCCGCTGACCCGCTGACTCGCCACCTCAACCGTGCCCCATCCATTTGGCGTTCTTCGCCAAATGGGTGGGAGCCTCGCCACCGTCCCTGACTCCGCCAGCCTCGCTCACTCCGCTGCCTTCTGTTCCCTACCCCCTACTCCCTACTCCCTATTCCCTGTTTTTCCGATACACTGTCCGTCGGGGGTTCTTTCTTGGCAACGGCTGTCGTCCACTACACGGCCGCGGCGCTCACCGACCGCGGCCGCAAGCGCCTGTCCAACGAAGATGCATTCGGATTTTCCGTTGAGCACGGCGTTTACGTGGTCTGCGACGGCATGGGCGGCGCCGCCGCCGGAGAAATCGCCAGCTCCCTCGCGGTCTCCGAAGTGATGCGTCTCCTCACCAACCGCGACGGAGCCAATCCACTGCCCACCGACGCCGAACGCGCCATCGACGCCGCTAACCAGGCCATCTTCTCCCGCGCCCAGCGCAGCCAGAAGCTCAACGGGATGGGCACCACGCTCGTCTCTCTCCTCGTCGACGACCGCCAGGCGTGGATGCTCAACGTCGGCGACAGCCGCGGCTACCGCCTCCGCTACTCCTCCGCCGCCGGCTCGCGATTCGAACAAATCACCATCGATCACTCCCTTGTCGAAGAGCAGATCCGCCTCGGCCACATGAACCGCGCCGAAGCCTTGCGCTCTCCTCTCAAGAACGTCATCACCCGCGCCCTGGGCACCCAATCAACGGTCACCGCCGACGTCTTCGAGCTCGAAGTCGAGTCCGGCGACCTCTTCCTGCTCTGTTCCGACGGCCTCACCCGCGAGCTCTCCGATCCCCTCCTCGAATCCCTCCTCTCCTGCGACCTTCCCCTCGACGATCTCTGCGCCCGCCTCGTGGCCGCCGCCAACCAGGCCGGCGGGCACGACAACATCACCTGCCTCCTCGTCCGCGCTGCCTCATAGAGCGGTTTCCCGGATTCCACCGAATCGTTCCGCTGGACCGGCGCCCCGCGTGGCAAAATGGATGGTTCGCTGAATTCAGCGTTCACCAACCCCGCTGCAAGGAAGATCGCGCATGTCGAATTCCGCCGCCGTTGCTCCCGTCGATCCCGCAGCCGTTCCACGCCGGGTGCTATCCACCGGCGCCACGATGCCCGCTATCGGCTTGGGCACATTCGGCTCCGATCATGTCTCCGCCGCCGAAGTCGCCGCCGCCGTCAAAGGCGCTGCCGCCGCCGGCTACCGTCACTTCGACTGCGCCTCGGTCTACGGCAACGAGGCCGAGATCGGCGCTTCGTTCGAGGAGATCCTCCGCAGTGGCGTCCGGCGCCAGGACCTCTGGATCACTTCCAAACTGTGGAACGACAAGCACGGCGAGGATGACGTCGTCGCCTCCTGCCGCAAGTCGCTCGTCGACCTCCGCCTCGAATATCTCGACCTCTACCTCGTCCACTGGCCGTTCCCCAACTTCCATCCGCCGGGTTGCGACGTTGGTTCGCGCTCCCCCGACGCCAAGCCCTACATCCACGAGAGCTACATGAAGACCTGGCGCAAAATGGAGCAGCTCGTCGACATGGGCCTGGTGCGCCACATCGGCGCATCGAACATGACCATCCCAAAGCTCAAGCTTCTCCTTCGCGACGCCCGCATCAAACCCGCCGTCAACGAGATGGAGCTTCACCCTCACTTCCAGCAGCCGGAGCTTTTCGAATTCGTACTCGCCAACGGCATACAGCCCGTCGGCTATTGCCCCATCGGCTCGCCTGGCCGCCCCGAACGCGACCGCACGCCCGAAGACACATCGCCCACCGAAGACCCCGTCATCGTCAACATCGCCCGGCGCCACGGCCTTCATCCCGCGGTCGTCTGCATCAAGTGGGCCGTGCAGCGCGGCCAAATCCCGATTCCCTTTTCCGTTCACAATTACCGGGCCAATCTTGCCGGCGTGGTTGCCGATCCCCTCACCGACGAGGAGATGCGCTCCATCGCCGCCATCGACCGCAACTGCCGTTTGATCAAGGGCCAGGTCTTTCTCTGGAAGGAAGGCCAAAGCTGGGAGGATCTCTGGGACCTGAACGGAGAAATCACCCCGCCGTAGAAAGCTAGTTGTCAGCTATTAGCTATTAGCTTTTAGCTTGTGGCTTTCAATTCAAACCCTCTCTATTCGCCGCAACGAGAGTTGGCACTTGCAAGTTCGAGCTTATGGCTAACAGTTAAGAGCTAAAAGCTCAGCACCAACGCTGGAGAACGAATCCATGAATTCCACCATGACCGCCGCCTATCTGCCCGGCAACTCCACCGTCGACATGCGCACCGTGCCCGTGCCCTCTCCGGCGCACGGCGAAGTGCTGCTCCGCATGAAGGCCTCCACCATCTGCGGCTCCGACATCCGCTGCATCTATCACGAGCATTTGGGCAAAGGCCCCGAAGGCTACCAGGGCGTCATCGCCGGTCACGAGCCCTGCGGCCAGATCGTCGACGCCGGCCCCGGCTGCCGCCGCTTCAAGGTGGGCGATCGCGTCATCGTCTACCACATCTCCGGCTGCGGCGTCTGCAACGACTGCCGCCGCGGCTACATGATCTCCTGCACCAGCCCTGAGTACCGACGCGCCTACGGCTGGCAGCGCGACGGCGGTATGGCCGAGTTCATGATCGCCGAAGAGAAGGACCTCATCGCCCTGCCCGACGAACTCTCTTATGCCGACGGCGCGCAGGTCGCCTGCGGATTCGGCACCGTGTACGAGGGCCTGGCGAAGATCGGCGTCGACGGCAATCACGCCGTGCTCATCACCGGCCTCGGCCCCGTCGGTCTGGCCACCGGCGCGCTGTGCCGCAAGCTCGGCGCGCAGAAGATCATCGGCATCGACGTGGTGCCCGAGCGCATGAAGATCGCCCTCGATCTCGACCTCTGCGACGTCGTCCTCGCCTCCGGCCCCAACAACGTCGCCGAGGTCAAGCAACTCACCGCGGGCGCGGGCGTCGAACGCGCCGTGGACTGTTCGGCCAACGACCAGGCGCGCGCCACCGCCATCCGCGCCACGCGCAAGTGGGGCCGGATCGTCTTTCTCGGCGAAGGCGGACGCGTCGAGTTCAACCCCTCGCCCGACATCATTCACGACCAGAAGACGATCTACGGCTCCTGGGTCACGTCCACCTGGCTCATGGAGGAGCTCGTCGAGCGCCTCGTCCGATGGAACCTGCACCCGGCCGATATCATCACCCACCGCTTCCCGCTTGAGCGGGTCGGCGAAGCCTACGTGCTCATGGCCTCTGGAAAGTGCGGCAAGGTCGCCGTCTGCGCCGATGAATAACTGAAATAATCCACGATGGGGGACAAACACCATGGCTGA
>JBEKUS010000185.1:0-5287 GCA_049514795.1 Occallatibacter sp. | reverse complement strand
GCCTAGAGTCTTTCCTCCGCATCCGCCGCGCCGACGGCTCGGTCGACAGTTTCAGCGACGTTCTGGCGGCAGCCGATGAGACCGGCCACGCCCTCCTGCTCGAGCGCGAGACGCTCAACGCGGCCTGCGCGCAGTTGCACAGTTGGAGCAATTCCCTGCCGGGCCACACCCCGATGGTGACCGTCAACATCTCCCGCCGCCAGCTCTTTCACCCCGCCCTCATCGCCCATTTGATGAAGGCTCTTGCCACCAGCGGCGCCGATCCTTCGCGGCTCTGGTTCGAAGTACCGGAGAGCGCCTTCAACGAGGACCCTGACGCGGCGGTCGCCGTCCTGCAGCGCCTTGCCGATTGGGGTGTGCGCGTCGCCGTCGACGATTTCGGAAGCTGCTTGGCGCCCCTGCATCATCTGCTGCATCTTCCCATCGGCATGATCAAGCTCGCGTCCAAATTGACCGCGGCGGCGCTCTCTCCCGGACGCCAACTCGCCGTCCTCGAGGCTCTCCTCGACCTCGGCAACAAGCTCGGCGTGGCCATCGCCGCTCAGGGAATCCAGACCCCCGAACAGCTCGCGGCCCTCTCGCGCATGGGCTGCCCGCTGGGCCAGGGGCCCCTCTTCTCCTCCGCCCTCGATCCGGATGCCGCGCTGGAGTTGGCGCGTGCGGGCCACTGGGAGCTCGCGCAAAGGACGTAGAGAGTGCCCGCCGCGGCGCTCTCTTTCGCATCTTTACATCGCCGCCACGGCCCTCGGTGTAGCATGAAAGCGATGACGCCCCGAAGATCCCGGCGCAAACCGAACAAGCCGCAAGCATCGTCCGCCAAGACGAAGCCGGCCGCAAGCCCGGCCAAGGAACTGGTCATTGTCACCGGAATCTCCGGCGCGGGCAAGGCCTCGGCGCTCAAGGCATTCGAAGACCTGGGGTATCACTGCGTCGACAACCTGCCCCTCGAACTGCTGCCCCACTTCGCCGGCCTTGTCAGCAAATCCGCCGAAGTTGAACGTGCAGCAATCGTTGTCGACGTCCGCGAAGGCGCCACACTCGAGCGCCTTCCCGCCATTCTGAAGAACATCAGATCGCTGCTGCGCACGCGTGTGGTCTTTCTCGACGCCCGGGACTTCGTACTCGTCCGCCGCTACTCCGAGACACGCCGTCCGCACCCGCTCAGCCGCAGCGAAACCGTCTCGCGCTCCATCGTCGAAGAGCGCCAGCTCCTCGATCCCATCCGCAACGTCGCCGACACGCTCATCGACACCTCCAACTTCAACGTCCACGAGTTGCGCGCCGACATCCTCGCCCGCTTCGGCCGCGAAGACGAAGCCAAGCGCTTACTCATCTCCTGCCTCAGCTTTGGCTTCAAGAACGGCGTGCCCCTCGACGCCGACATAGTTTTCGACGTGCGCTTCCTGCCCAACCCGCACTTTGTCCCCGAGTTCCGCAAGAAGACCGGCCTCGATCCCGAGGTCGCCGCCTACGTGCGCAAGTTCCCGCAGACCAACGAATTCCTCGATCGCGTCACCAAGCTCATGCTTTACCTCCTTCCGCACTACGTCGAAGAAGGCAAGAGCTACCTCACCGTCGCCTTCGGCTGCACCGGCGGCCAGCACCGCAGCGTCATGATGGCCGAAGAAATCGGCAAGCGCCTCGAAAAGGCCGGCTACCGCGTGAAGGCGCTCCACCGCGACATCGTCCGCTGAGGATTGATCGCTCCCCGCGATTCGATCCAAAGACCGGAACCAACTCCCTCCGAACCGCGACCGCCGTCCGCTTCTCCCCGCAATCCGGTGTATAGTTCTCCTTGGCAAAGACAGTTTCAACTCCAAGGAACGAATCATCATGGCTACAGCGAGTTTCGATGTGAAGAAGCCGGCAGCGAACGAAGTGCTGCTGATCACGAGCGGCGACCTGCGCCTCTCGGCCAACCAGGAGTGCTGGCCCGCGCAACGCGACATGGAAGAAAAGCTCACCGCGGCGTTCGCCCGCAAAGGCTACACGCTCGTCCGCGCCCACGCCTACAACGAGAAGGAAAAGCACGGATTCATCTCGTCGCAGCGCAAGGGCATGGATGTCTTCATGAACATCCATCCCCAGGCCAAGCTCGTTTTTGCCACCGCGGCCTGGCAGTACTCACATCACGTTCTGCCCGGCTTGCGCAGCCACAAGGGCCCGATCCTCACTGTCGCCAACTGGTCCGGCCAGTGGCCGGGTCTCGTCGGCCTGCTCAACCTCAACGGCTCCCTCATCAAGGCTGGCAGGCCCTTCGCGTCCATCTGGAGCAAGGACTTCACCGACGCCTACTTTCTCAAAGCGCTCGACGAGTGGCTGCGCGACGGCCGAATCACTCACGACCTCTCTCACGTCCACGTGCTCGACCGCGGCAAGCTGCCCGCCGCGAGCACGCAGTTGGGCGCCCAGCTCGCCGCCGCCCTCAAGCACCGCAAGGCGATCATGGGTATCTTCGATGAAGGCTGTATGGGCATGTACAACGCCATCATCGACGATGAACTGCTCAATCCCATCGGAGTCTTCAAGGAGCGGTTGAGCCAGTCGGCGCTTGTCGCCAAGATGCGCACCGTGAGCGGCGCCGACGCGCGGGACGTCTACGAGTGGCTCGTGACCAAAGGCGTCACATTCGATTTCGGCAAAGACCCCGCCACCGAGCTCACGCTCGATCAGGTCCTCGAGCAGTGCAAGATGTACATCGCGGCGGTTCGCATCGCCTGCGAGTTCGGCTGCGACCTCATCGGCATCCAGTATCAGCAGGGACTCAAAGACATGGCGCCCGCGTCCGATCTTGCCGAAGGCCTGTTGAACAACGCCGATCGGCCGCCGGTCTTCGCCGAGGGAAGCAGCAAGGAGCTGTATCCCGGTGCACCGCTCCCGCACTTCAATGAAGTCGACGAGTGCGCCGGCGTCGATGCGCTGATCACCAACCGTTGCTGGAAGGCGCTCGGCCTCGATCCCTCAACCACTCTTCACGATGTCCGCTGGGGCGAGCACTACAAGGGGCATGGAGGCAACGGCTCCGGCGAAATCGACGACTTTGTATGGCTCCTGCAGATCTCCGGCGCTGCCCCGGCCAGTCATTTCATCGACGGCTATGCGGGCGCGATCAGCGAACGTCAGCCCGCCATGTACTTCCCGCTCGGCGGCGGATCGCTCAAGGGCGTCGGCAAGCCGGGCGAGATCGTCTGGAGCCGTGCCTTCGTCGAGGGCGGCGCGCTGCACTTCGATCTTGGCCGCGGCACGGTCGTCGAGCTGCCTGCCGCCGAAACCGAACGCCGTTGGCGCGAGACCACGATTCAGTGGCCCATCGTCAACGCCATCCTGCACGGCGTCAGCCAGAATCAGTTCATGGCCCGCCATCGCGCCAACCACATCAATGTCGCCTATGCGCCCTCGGCCGAATTGGCCGACCAGGCGCTCGCCGCCAAGGCCGCCATGCTCGCCGAGCTCGGCGTACCCGTCCACCTCTGTGGCGTGACGCAATAAACGAGCCAGTCCCTATTCCCTGGTATCACTGCCGCATCTCTTCCGCCGTCATCGCCGCCGCAACCTCTCTTGCCGCCGGAATGATGCCCATTTCCTGGTAGATCGGCCGCACCACGCGCCGCAACGCCGGCAGCCGCCCGAAGAACCACGCCGCGCCGATCACCACCACCAGCCCGTTGATGATCACCGTCCACTGCGCGGCGGCCAGTACCGGCCCGGCCACAATCCAGAGCGGCGTCGGCGGAATCGCGTGCGCCATGCTCCCGGCCAGCAGGCTGCCGAACGGAGCCATCCCCATGAACGCCATCGTGTAGTAGCTCATCACCCGCCCGCGTTTGTCTTCATCCACCAGTGTCTGGATGATCGTGTTGCTAGCCGCCATGCCCTGCATCATGCCCATGCCCGCCACCAGCACCATCGCCATCGATAGCCAGAACGTGTGCGAAAGCCCGAAGCCGATCAGCCCCAGCCCGAACACCCCTGCGGCGATCGGAATGATGCGGACCAGCCCGCGTACGCTCTTGCGCACCGCCAGCGAGAGCGCGGAGATCAGCGCGCCCACCCCCATCGCGCCCATCAGGAACCCAAGCGTGTGCGGCCCGCCACGCAGCACGCCGGCCGCGAACACCGGCATCAGCACCACGAACGGCATCCCCATAAGGCTGACCACCGCGAACAGAGTCAGGATCGTGCGGATGGGCAGGAATCCCGAAACATAGCTCCAGCCCTCCTTCAGTTCATGAAAGATCGAAGTCGCCGCCCGGCGCGCCGCGGATACATGCAGCCGCATCATCAGCAGGGAAGCGATCACCGCGATGTAGCTGATGCCATCGATCAGGAAGCACCAGCCCTCGCTGGTCGCGGCAATCAGCAGCCCGGCCAGCGACGGTCCGATCAGCCGCGCCACGTTCACCATTGACGAGTTGATCGCGATCGCGTTGCCCAGGTCGGCGCGGTCCTCCACCATTTGCACCATGAACGACTGCCGCCCCGGCATGTCGAAGGCGTTGATGATCCCCTGCATCACGCTCAGCGCCAGGATCAGCCCGATCGAAATATGGTGCGAGAGGGTGAGCGCCGCCAACAGAAAAGACTGCACCATCGCCAACGTCTGCGTCCATAGGAGCACCTGGCGCCGGTTCAGGCGGTCCACCCACACGCCCGCCAACGGTGCGAACAGAAACGAAGGGATCTGCCCCGCGAAGCTCACTGTCCCCAGAAGCAGCGCCGACTTCGTCAGCCGGTACACCAGCCACGACGTCGCAATCCGCGTCATCCACGTGCCGATCAGCGAAATGCTCTGCCCGCCGAAGAACAGCCGAAAGTTCCGGTGCCTCAGCGCCCGCCAAGCGTGAGACGCGCCGCCCCTCGCGCGCCGTGGCCGGCTTCCTTCAGGCGCAGTCGTCCCCACCCGCTTTGGCTCCTCGCGAACGCTCAAACGGTCCCCTCGGCTCCACTTTTAACGCAGACCAGGCGGCCCGACGGTTCAGCTCACGCGCTCGATCGTCACCGACTCCAGCACCACCGGCTTGTGCGGCTTATCCTGCGAATTGCGCGGCACCTTCGAGATCGCCACCACGATTTCCTGGCCTTCAACAACCACGCCGAAGATCGTGTGATTTCCGGTGAGCCACGGCGTCCCCGCCACGGTGATGAAGAACTGGCTTCCGTTCGTGTTCGGCCCTGCGTTCGCCATCGCCAGCTTTCCCGGCTTGTTGAAAGTGTGCGGCGAACCCTTGGTCTCGTCCTCAAACTGGTAGCCCGGTCCGCCCATCCCGTTGCCCGCCGGGTCCCCGCC
>JBEKUS010000184.1:0-5292 GCA_049514795.1 Occallatibacter sp. | reverse complement strand
TAATCCGAAAAGACAAGTCCAGCAAAGGAAGCGTCCGCGGCAAACGTCTGCAAGCCGCATGGGATGATGCCTTCCTCTGGCAACTCCTGGCTGAGGGAAAATCATGATGCGTTTGCCCTGCCCGCGCCTCGTATAAACTAAGCCAATTCCCCGATCCCCGGGAGGAGGTCGTCTTATGCCAAAGTACGTCATCGAACGCGAGATCCCAGGAGCCGGTTCTCTCTCACCCGAGCAGCTTCACGCCATCTCGCAGAAGTCCTGCAGTGTCCTGCGCAACCTTGGCCCCTCGATTCAGTGGGTGCATAGCTATGTCACCGGCGACAAAATCTACTGCATCTACATCGCGCCCAACGAGCAGATGGTCCGCGAACACGCCACCCAGGGCGGCTTTCCAGCCAACCGCATCTCCGAGGTGAAAACGGTTATCGACCCAACCACCGCCGAATTCGTCGCCTGACCGCACCTCAAACTGGAGAGCCGATCGCCACATTTCCGCGGTGCAACGCCTCTTTCTGCGACCGCCCCAGAAAGTGCACTCAGCAGGCAAAATGCGGCGAAAAATGCCAATTGTGACGACCTGCAAGTCACGTAACGCTCATTTTTCCCACCTGCAGGTCGTCATTTTCGCCTCTCTCAGAATGCGACGATTTTTGCACTAAGTTCTGCGCGCGATTCCGTCCACCTGCAGGTCATCTGCGGCTGCCCTCCGTGCCCCATCCATTTGCGCTCTTCGCCAAATGGGTGGGATTGCTGCCGAGTCGCCAACTTTCCTTCTCACTCCTTCGCTCCCTTGCTGCCTCGCTCCCTACACCGGTCTCTCCCCCTATGATGGAAACATCGCCTCATGCCCTCCTCCGCCTCTTCATTCCGCGCGCTGCCCACACTCCACGAGTTCTTCGCGCCCGGAGGCATCCTCGCCAACTCCCCGCTCCCCTATGAGCACCGCCCAGGCCAATATGAAATGGCCAAAGCCGTCGAGCGCGCCCTCGCCGAGCGCCGCCATCTCATCGTCGAAGCCGGCACCGGCACCGGCAAAACGCTCGCCTATTTGCTCCCCGCTCTCCGCACCGGCCAGCGCATCATCGTCTCCACCGGCACCAAAGCCCTCCAGGATCAGCTCTATTTCCGCGACGTCCCCTTCCTCGAAACCCTCCTCGGCGATCTCCGCGTCTGCTACATGAAGGGCCGCGCCAACTACCTCTGTCGCCGCAAGCTCGTCGCCCTCCGCGATCAACCCGTTTTGTCGGGATTGGAAGAGATCGACGAGTACCAGCAGATCGCCGAATGGGAGCAGATTACCGAGACCGGCGATCGCGCCGAGCTCTCCGGCCTCCCCGAGACCAGCCCGCTCTGGCAAAAGCTCGACGCCCGTTCCGAAGCCTGCCTTGGCGCCACCTGCCCCGACTACCGCCGCTGCTTCATCACCGAGATGCGCCGCCGCGCCCTCGAGTCCGACCTCATCATCGTCAATCACCACCTCTTCTTCGCCGACACCGCCGTCCGCCTCGCCGCCGCGTCCGCGCCTGACGCCGGCATCCTCCCCGAGTCCGCCGCCGTCATTTTCGACGAAGCCCACGAGCTCGAAGAAGTCGCATCACAGTACTTCGGCCGCTCGCTCTCCAACATCCGCTTCGAAGACCTGGCCCGCGACGCCGACGTCCTGCTCCGCGGCAAGTCCGGTTATCTCGAACTGGTCACACTCATTCAGCAGTTGCGCGAGCGCGCACGCCTCTTCTTTTCTGCCCTGCCGGTCTCAGGAGACGGCCGCCATCCCTTCACCGATCGCCAGGAATTCCTCGAGTCCTCCGGCGACCTCTACCACGGCGTCTCGGCCACTCTCAAAATCCTCGAAGCCGAGCTCGACCGCGTCAGCGACGCCGAGGAAGCCCCCGGCCTTCAGGCTCGCGCCGCCACGCTCCGCACCGATCTCGAATTCATGCTCGAATCCACCGCCTCGAACATGGTCTTCTGGATCGAGCGCCGCGGTCACGGCGCCGCCGCCAACACACCCGATCCGGAGTCCGCCGCGCGTGGCGCCCGCCACGGGCGCGGCGGCGCGCGCACCACATTCCTCCAGGCCACTCCCATCGACGTCTCCGAGCTTCTTCACGAGCTCGTCTTCGATCGCATTCCCACCGCCGTGCTCACCTCGGCCACGCTCACCGTGCAGGGCGGTTTCGAGCATTTGCGCCGGCGCCTCGGCCTCACAGACTGCCGCGAGCTCGTCGTCCCGTCCCACTTCCGCTACGACCATCAGGCCCTGCTCTACCTGCCGCCGCAGATGCCCGATCCGCGCGCCGCTGGCTTCGTCGACGAGGCTTCGCGCACCATCGAGCGCATTCTCTCGATCACACGCGGACGCGCCTTCTGCCTCTTCACCAGCTACGCGCAGATGCGCGCCCTCTACGAGCGCCTGCTCCCCGTCCTCGATTTCCCCATCCTTCTCCACGGTACGGCGCCGCGCAAAGCCCTCCTCGAGGAGTTCCGCTCGACGCCCAACGCCGTCCTCTTCGGCACGTCGAGCTTCTGGCAGGGCGTCGACGTGCAGGGCGAAGCGCTCAGTTGCGTCATCATCGACCGTCTGCCCTTCGCCGTGCCCTCCGATCCCGTGGTGCAGGCCCGTATGCGCGCCATCGAAGAGGCCGGCGGGCGGCCCTTCTTCGACTACCAGGTTCCCGAGGCCGTGCTCACCCTCAAGCAGGGATTCGGTCGGCTGATCCGCTCGCTCCAAGACCGCGGCGTCCTGGTCCTGCTCGACCCGCGCGTGCGCACGCAGCGCTACGGCCAGATCTTCCTCCAGTCCCTGCCGCCCTACCGCATCACCCAGACCATCACCGACGTTGAAGCCTTCTTCGCTTCCGAACCCGCCCCGCCTCAGCCGAAATGACTGCCCATTCGGATTCCCGCCCGCGGATTTCGGCGGGGCGGGCAAAGCGTTGCTAAATCAAGCGAAATGTTCGCTTTCGTGGTGCGGACACCCCTCCAAATGTTCGCTTGAAAGGTTCGGTCTGCCCCCCGAATGTTCGCTTGAGAGGTTGCGGTTCTTCGAGACATTGACCAAGAAAAGTGCCGAATCGAGGGTGAAGGGTACCAAATAAAGTTGCGAATTGAGCGAGAGGTTTGCAGGTAATTTCGCACTCATTTTGCATGGGCGTCTTAGGCAGCCCAAAGAGCTTAATTTTGAGTGGCATAGGCGTCCGTGAGACGCGGCGAGGGAGTGTGTTGAAGACCGGGAACAAGGGATTGAGGGAACAAGGGATCCGGGCTGCTTCGCGCGAATCTCACTGAACAGAACGATCGGGGCTCCGGCTTGCGGATTTTTCTTCGGGTCTCAAAGCGATGTCCCGCTGCCGGCATGTGCGAACTGGGGCGGCATTTCATAGAGATGGCCGCCCACCGGCGCTTTCATGGCGCAACTTCAGCTTGACGGATTCTAACGTCGAATCCCGGTTTCTATCTCTTAGCCTTCGAGCTTCTTTCTTGTTCCTGCATCTCCGCCCCCATTTTCATCATACGGTCCCAGGTGGGCTGCAACTGTTCTGGATCGCGGATGCAGTTGAGCCAGATGAGCCGGATGTCTCCGGGAAAAGGGATGTTTGCGAATTTGCGATAGTTCTCAGGCAGCGGTGGACCGCCTGGAGTTCCCGCCGGAGGGACCGCGCGCGGGAGTTCAAAGGCATACATGCTGCCGCCTGCCAGGGATTGATGCGGAAACTGCAGTAGCCAGACACAGTTGTGACTTTCCTGAATCAGATTGGCGGAGACAATGGCCCACTGGCCGCCATCTTCTGGCGCAGCCTCCTGACAATTCCAGAATTGCGCTTCAGGAACATACACCGTGGGATCCGAAAACCCATACGCATCCATCAGGACGTGGTTCAGACCGCGTTGCCTTACGAAATTCTCGGCTTCGAGCAGGCCCTGGTTCCAGTCAAGATTGGAATCGGCTACCAGGACGTAGCCGGGACGGCCGAAGCTTAACGAGTTCAAGAAGGGAAGATAGTTGGGATAAGCGCGGATTGCCGTCGAGACCGATGCCAGCGCCAGCGCCATCGTGACCCAGATGCCGGCGCGGGCGGCAGGCCAGCCTGAACTGCGCAGTCGATTCAGGGCTCGCGGCAGCGGCGCCAGCAAGAGTATCAGCAGCACTAAGGAAACAGAGAAGTGCCGGATACTGAACTGGAATCGGCTCAGGATGCATGCTCCGGTGAAGATCGCGAGGGAGACCCATACGGCTCGCCAATGCAACTCCAGCCCTTCAGGTATCACGGTGAGGCGTACTGGACGAAACTTTGCAACGAGGCCAACGGCCAGAGCGAGAGCGAGCAAAAGGAGAAAGGCTAACGGGGACTTCAGCAAGAACAAGACCGGAAAGTAGAACCAAATGCCGTGTGGGTACGAGTGACCCAGAATGAACGCAGGCGGCTTCCCAGTGAAGGCGAACAGCGCCAGGCCACGCAGGAAGATCCAGGGTGGCATGAGTATTCTGCGAACGAACAGGGCCGCCACGTTGTGTCCAAGAAAATCCAGCGAATCGGTTGGCTCGTTCCATGAGAGAACAAAGTAGACAGCATAAACGACTAGGGCCGCGAATAAGACACCCTTGGTGAGACTCCACCATCGGAAACGACGCCATGCCCGAAGCTCCGCCTTGTCCGTCGGCTGCCCCGTGACCGGACGCCAGCGCAGGCTGAGAATAAATGCAGGAAAACAGAAGAACAGAAGTCCGGCAGAAAACTTGGAAAGCAATGCCCCGCCGAGGGCGAGGCCGAATCGCAGGATTGTCCCGCGCGACGGGGATCGCCACATGCCGGCAAAAGTCCACAACGTCAGCATGACGAACAACGTGATTGCCATGTCGGTCAGGACCAAAGGCCCGAACGCGAGCATGGCGGGCATGGTGGCATAGGTGCAAAGGCAGAGCAGTCCGCCCCAAGGATCGCTGAGGCGGGAGCCATATACAAAGAGAACAATCCCCGTAACGAGTGTCAGAAACAACATGGATTGCCGCGCCCAGAAGACTGTTGCCAGAGGTTCATTCCAGCGGGCAATCAGCCAGTGGCCGAAGATCCATTCGCCGAGAAACTGCTTGAACAGTCCACTGCCGCTGAACGTCCAAGATACCTGGGAATAGTCAGCGTACACGCCGCGAACGACGAGAGGCAGGGCGGCGAGCACCTTCGCCAGCGGAGGGTGTTCCTCGTTCATCCGCATGTCCAGTTTCTGCAGATAGCTCACACCCGCCCCAATGTGCGCTATTTCGTCAAAGGTGACAGATTCATGCCGCGCAGC
>JBEKUS010000183.1:0-5303 GCA_049514795.1 Occallatibacter sp. | reverse complement strand
CAGCACATCAAAATTCGTTTCAGCATCACCAAAACCGTCTCACAAAGTGGTCGGGAACAGTCCACCGGCCGCCGGTGTCTAAGGTAGTAGGCGCGTCGAACCGTCGATCGATTAGCAGATGCCCTCGCGCCGTGGATCAGCAACGCGCTTCTGGCGGCAAACCCGCCGCCGGAGGGGGCCGCAACCGGCATGGCGCCGCCTGTGGACACCGTAGCGAGGTGTGATACGCGCACATGCGAGCGATGCCCGGTTTGCGGTAACGTGGGAGGACACGGAATTGCAGGCGGACCTCACCATGGGCAATGTCGCTGGTGCGCTGACGATCCAATCCGAGGAGGCGGCTCTCGTTGAAGAACTCCGGGCCGGCTCCGAGCAGGCGTTTGCCTGGCTGATCGCGCGCTACCGTCAGCCGATCTACTCCCTGCTGGCGCGCCTCGTGCGCAATCGCGCCGATGCCGCAGATCTGACCCAGGAAGTCTTCGTCAAGGTTTTTCGGGGGATAGGCGGCTTTCACGGGCAGTCGTCGTTGCGCACCTGGATCTACCGGATCGCGTTGCACGAAGCGTCGAACCAACACCGCTGGTGGACGCGGCATCAAAGACAGGAGATTCCCATCGAGCAGGAGATGACAGAGCGCGAAGGCGACAGGCCGGTGCGGCTGAAGGACATGCTGGTCGACCCGGCAGAGTCGCCCTTCGACCTTGTCCTGCGCGACGAGAACCGGAAGCGGGTGGAGCGGGCTCTCGGCCAGGTGCCCGAGCCCTACCGCACCACGCTCATCCTGCGCGACATTGAGGGCTTCGTTTACGAGGATGTGGCGGCAATCGAGGGCGTCAATCTGGGAACAGTGAAATCCCGGCTCGTACGCGGGCGCGCTTGTTTGAAAGCGCTGCTTACAGACCGCTTGCCGGGTTCGCGGCCCACGGCACTGCCAAGAACAGATATGCCTCTGAGAGAGGAGGCGCGATGAACGGCTGCAATGAAGTACAAGCTGGCTTTACCGAATATTTGGATGGCCGGTTGAACGGACGCGAGATGCAGGAGATCGAAACGCACATCCGGGAATGCTCCGGGTGCGCCGGCGAGTGGAACTCGCTGCGCGAGGTGCAGGCCTCGCTCGCCAGGCTGGGTCCTGTGCCCGAGCCTCCCGAACTGCCCCTCAGGATTCGTGTCGCCCTGAGCCAGGAGCGTTCCCGCAGGCGCCGCAGCATCTTTGCCGTGTGGGACCTGGCATGGCGGAACACCGTGGGTCCGTTCCTGTTGCAGGCGGGCGCGGGATTGGCCAGCGCCGTCCTGCTGCTGGGAACCGTCATCGTGCTCATCACCATGATCGCCCAGCCGGAGTCGGTGCAGGCCACGGCCGACGAGCCTCTGGGCAACGCCACCGCCCCTCATCTGCTCTATTTCTCCAATGCTCAGGGCGGCAATGAAGCCGACGACCTCTCCAGCCCCGTCGTGGTCGCCGCCTACGTCAGCAATACGGGCCAGGTGTACGACTACCGCATCGTCTCCGGACCGACCGACGCCGCCACCCGCGCCCACGTCGAGAACATGCTGCTGTTCAGCCGCTTCGCTCCGGCCCGCTTCTTCGGCCAGCCCGTCCGCGGCCTCGCGGTGCTCTCCTTCTCCGGCGTCTCCGTCCGAGGGTGAGAAGAGCAGGGAGTAGCCAATAGGGAGTAGAAAGCCTGCGCGGAAACAGCGGCTCCGCGCAGGCTTTTGTTCGTTCCGTTCGTCGTTGTCCCGCGCACCGTTCCTGTCCCGCGTGTTTCTTCACGTCCCGCACGCGGCGCGCACCGCGCAAGACATCCCTCGCCCTCAGCCTCAGTTGAAAGCAACGCCCACAAAACAGCGAATGGGGAATCCGGTTCGCCGAATTCCCCATTTCCAATTCCCTCGCTCCCTTGCTCCCTACTCCCTTGCTCCCTGTTTTAGCCACACTGCCTCTGCCGCCGGCCGTCCCAGGATCGACGTTCCCGCCGGCAGCTCCACCGACACGGTCTCGTCGTAGTTCTGGCTCACCACGCGCAGGCTCTTCCCCGGCCCGATCCCGGCCCCGTGCAGGAACTCGAGCAGCTTCGGATCGCGTTCGTGCAGGCTGACCACCGTGTACCGTTTCCCCGCCGCGGCCTGCGAAAGCTGCACCTCGCCGCGCCGCTTCCGCTCCGCCGGACTCAGCGGCAGCACCGCGTTCCCGTGCGGGCATGCCCCGCCCTCGCCCAGCTTCTCCTTCAGCTTGGCCTCGAACGCCGGCGAAACCGCGTGCTCCAGCCGCTCCGCCTCCTCGTGGATCTCGTGCCATTCCATGCCGAAGACTTCGCTCAACATGCGCTCGATCAGGTGATGGCGCAGCGCCGTCCGGTAGCCCACCTCACGCCCCGCCGGCGTCAGCCGCACGATGCCGTCCTCGCCCACATTCACGCAGCCGTCGCGCTTCAGCCGCTTCAGCGCCATGGTCACCGCCGGCGCCGACACCTCCAGCCAGTGCGCCAGCATCGCCGGGATCACCTGCCGTCCCTCGGCCTCCGCCTCGAGAATGGCCTTCAGGTAATTTTCCTTCGAAACGTGGATCGTGTCCTTCATTTTGGCGTTCAGATTAGTCTAATCTCAAAAGCGCCCGTCGGGCCCGGATGGTGAGTGATCCGCTGATGAAGCTCTCTGCCTTGGTTCTTGTTGCCGGATTGTCGATCGCCGGCGTACCCGCTTCCGCGCCCGGTCAAGCTTCCGCGCCGCCGGCCTTCAGCGCGCAGACCACATTGGTCATCGTCCCTGCACTCGTGCGCGACAGCGCAGGAGAACCGGTGTTCGCTCTCACCGCCAACGATTTCGTTCTGACCGACGATGGCGTTCCGCAGAAACTCACTCTTGAAGAAGAGTCGGGAGCCCAGCCTCTGGCGCTGGCCGTGGTCGTCGAAACCGGCGGCGCAGGCGCCCGCGAATTCGACAAGCTCGGTCCACTGACACCGATGCTCGAGTCGATCGTCGGCAACGTGCCGCATCAGGTTGCGGTCATCGCCTTCGACAGCCAGCCCAACCTGGTTCAGGACTTCACATGGGATCTCGACCGCGCCACCCGGGCTGTCGCCGGTCTCATGGCGAGTTGTACACGGCAGCGCGCTGTGGACCCCTGCGAAGAGCGAAGCTCGACGCACCAACTGAGCGACGGAGATAACGGCGCCGCAATCCTCGACAGCCTCAGCTACGCCGTCGGCCTGCTCGATCTGCTGCCCCAAGGCTATCGCCGCGCCATCCTTCTCGTCAGCGAGACAGTCGATCGCGGCAGCCACATCACGGTCGATGAGGCGGTCCGCGCCATCAGCAACACCAACACCATCGTCTACAGCGTCGAATTCTCCACCGCCAAATCCGAGGCCGCTCATTACGCCAGCCGCGAGCTTCCCCTCACGAACAATCCCTATCCCAATCCGCCCCACGGCTGCATGGGCAAGAGCACCGATCCCGATCCCGACCTCACGGCCAACGGGTGGGCGAAGCTCTACGACTGTGCCGGCGAGCTCGTCCCGCCCCTGGCGCTGGCAAAACTGGCGGCCATCGCCGCCCACAACAGCCTGCTGGTCAACGCTCCGCAGACTGTCGCCCGCCTCACCGGCGGCGAGTCGTTCAGGTTGACGGATGCCAGAAGTCTGGAGAGGGCCCTCGCTGCCATCTCAAACCACATACCCAACCGCTACATGCTGACGTACCACCCGCAGGCCCCGCATCCGGGATTCCACGCGATCCGCCTGACGTTGCCCGACCATCCCAGTCTTCAGGTCACGGCCAGAACGAGCTACTGGGCATCGACGCCATCGCCTGCGCCATAACCGCCGCAGCCCCCGCAGTCCTCGCAAGCCGCACTGCCGCCCTCAGAAACCGTAGTGCGACATCGGAATATCCACGTTGAAGTAGAACGTGTGTTCCGCGCCATCGTCGTCCTTCACCTTCATCACGTCGTACGAGTGCCCGCCCTGGCTCAAGAGGCTTTGCCCCGAAGGCTGAAAGCCGAGCGCGCGCAGCACCACGTACTCTTCGTGCACGGTGATCACAACCCACGCGCTCTCCGGCGCCTTGCCGTCTCCCGAATGGACGATGGAATCGATCAGCCCCCGAAACACGGCGCGGTGAAAATCCGCCTTGTCTGCCGCGCCCAGCTCGCGGTTCGCCACATACGCGACAAAGTGCGCGTCGATGTTCACGTACTCATTCGCCAGCACGTCTTCCGCATTCTTCAGCGCCTCGGCATATTGCTTGGCATTCAGCGCCTGCAGCATTGCGTCTTCCTGCTTCGACGTGTCCTTCGCGTGCTTGCGCTCCGCCGAATCCATGTAGCTCAGGCGCAGCCGGCCATAATCCACGCTGGTGTCGCCCGCCTTCAGCTTGGCCAGCAGGCCCGTGTATTCCGATCCGCGATCCTCAGCAGCGGCAATTGCCGGCAGAACCAGCAGCGCCAACAGCACCACTCCCAGATGTTGAATGCGCATGATGCTGGATTCTACTCCGGTCATCACGCCGCGTCGAAGCTGCATTGACAACGAGAAGTCCGTTTCTTTCCGGCTTCGGCGATGGAACCGAACGCGAAAGGAAAACGATCAAAACGGAATCTGTGAAACTGTGGAGCGACTCGATGCAGCGGGTTGATTCCGCACGGGTTCGAGAGAGGCCACAGATTCACAGTTTCTGTGTTTCTGTGAGGCGCCGGGCGACTGGACCGTATCTGTCTGGTTTTCCGCGGAGTTGGCGGCGCGCACAGCTTCACAGTTCCACAGACGGGTTTTTTGAGGGGATAGGGGGGTGAAAGACAGGGAATAGGGAGTAGCAAGTAGGGAGTAGACGACAGGGATCGGGCAAGGCGCTGATGGAGAATGGGTTGCGCGATAGGCTGCGTGGATGCGGGGGTGGCGGGAGGGTTGGAATGGTCCGCAAATGGTGCTGTTTTTCATGCGTTTTCCCTCCGTTCTGCTCCCCTGTCGCGCCAATTCCTGCGGGCTTCTGCTGTTCTTTGCGGCGATCCGGATTCCCGGCAGCGGCGCGACAGAGCGCGGCTGCGTAGAGCGGCTGATTGGTTGCTTATCTAAATTGTGCAGCACAAGGGGGAAATCTTCTGCAAATCGGCGGGAAGAATTTTGCGAGCGTTTTCAGTGGGTTACGGCGGGGGCGGCGGGCGGAGGGGTTGACCTCAGAGGGTGGTACGGACCGGTCACATTCCTGACATTTTGAACCGGGGACATATCTGACACTGCTTCGAGGCGATGAGGACGTAAAAACGAGCTCATGGCCTGGAAAACGAGCAGTGCGATGGAAGAGAA
>JBEKUS010000182.1:0-5412 GCA_049514795.1 Occallatibacter sp. | reverse complement strand
GCCCGCTCCACTGCGGCCCTCGGATAGCTCTCCACGCTCAATCGCATGGAACCATCCTCGCCGCCCGCTAAGCGGACACTTCACTCGCTACAACCACCGGACATATCATGTGCTACTGACACCTTTGGCTCAGAGTCTATCCTAACCGCTCAGGTTTATGGTACTCTGCTCTCATGCCGACGGTCTTGAGATTGGGGAGTTTGCGAGTCGTAATCTACCCCAACGATCATCGGCCGGCGCACATTCACGTCATCGGGCAAGGAAACAGCGCCATTTTCAGCTTGAATTGTCCGGCTGGACCACTGAGTTTGCGGGCGAGTTTCGGTTTCTCAGATCGCCAGTTACACGGCATTCAAGCGAAGTTGCAGGAGCACATCGCCAAACTGTGCAAGGCATGGGAGGAAATACATGGACGAGCATGAAGAATTCCTGGAAGCCAACCGCAAAGGACAAGAGATGCTGGCTACAATTCCCCACGCCCTCAGCGCCCGCTATGATCGCCGCATCGGACGCGTTGTGGTGCGCCTGAGCACTGGGTTGGAGATTTCCTTCTCGCCGCGCGATGCTCAAGGGCTGGAAACGGCTACCTGGAAGCAGTTACGGGAGATCGAGATTGACCCGCCGGGCTTCGGCCTTCACTTTCCCGCGCTGGACGCTGACTTATACATTCCGGCGTTGTTGGAAGGGTTCTTCGGATCGAAACGATGGATAGCCGCGCGCCTGGGAAAGTTGGGCGGCAAAGCTCGGAGCGCCGCGAAGGCGCGGGCGTCAAGAGCAAACGGCCGCAGGGGCGGTAGACCCAAGAAAGTAGCTGCCGCAGCCTAACAGCTTATGACGAAAGTCAGGTTCTGAGAGGGTGCGGCTGCAGTCGTGCCCTGACGCTTCTTGGCTCGTTATCGAGCTTTTCCGGCGAGAGTCTCCGTCGGGAAAACGAGAAGCGGCTCATCGACGTTCGTGGTCTCCCAGGTCCGAGAAGCCGGACCTGGGGCGCCCATTCATTTTGGTAGGGGCAGACCTGGGCCACCCGCCTGTGCTTAAGGGAGCGATTGGAGAGTGGAGTAGTTGACTACTTTGAGATTCTAGCCTTCAGTGCGCCGATGGAGAACGGAGGGTTCTTTCGGTGAAGCATTTCATGGCAATTCGGGCATACTGGGCGGAGGTCTCTACGAACATCAATCTTATGCTTCCTTTTTCTCATCGAAAGAGGCCTCAAGTGGTGAACGTGTATAAACCCTGCTCCGATTCTTCCGTAGGTTTTGGCGAAGTCAAATCCACACACTGCGCAGCGCGCCTTGAAAATCTGGATACAAAGCCTTCTTGCTCTCGGATCGCGCTCGAACCGATTCACTTGTACCGAGATGCGTCCACCCTCAATCAACATCGATTCGGCGGGCGACACCGATTCAGCTTCTGAGGGAAGCAGGTATATCCTCTTCCCCCTGCCGATCTTGTGATCCGCTCGCGATGCCACAACAGTTATTGGCTGGTTTTTCTTGATCCCCCTCTCATTGAGGTCTTTGCCGTATATTTCTGAACCCGACCTCATGCTCTTCATACCTTCAAAATGTCCAGTAGGGCTGTCGATGATTAGCTTCACCATATCGAATTTCCCAAGGCCCAAATCATCCTGTACCGATTTGCGTAAGCTGAAGCAGGCGCGACCCTTGTGCGTGCGGGTTTCGAATTTGCAACTGAGCATCGTGGTCTCCCTTTTGGCTCACTGTTATGCCGGCTCACTACCGAGGCTGGCTTCGGCCTTGCGAATGCGGTCAAGGCAGACATCGCGGCCGAGGACAACCAGGGTTTCAAAGAGCGGCGGCGCATTCTTGCGTTCGCATACGGCTTTCAAGCGGCTGCTTTGCCGGCAGGCATGGCCTGAGCCACCAAACGCACGCCGAGCGCCGCACAGACGCGGCTGATGGTATCGAAGCGCGGCGCGCTATCGGGGCGAAGGGCCTTGTAGAGAGCTTCGCGAGTAATTCCGGCGGCTTTGGCGATCTCCGTCATGCCGCGCGCGCGTGCAATGTCACCCAGCGCCGAGGCCAACAGAGCCGCGTCATTCGCTTCCAGGATTCCGGTCAGATATACGGCGATGCTCTCTTCGTTGTCGAGGTAGCGCGCGGGGTCGAATTCAGGCAGCTCGTCCACGTGGATGGTCCTGCTCATTTTTTGCCCCTTTCGCTTTTCAACACAACAGTTCAGCCGAGCGATTGAAGGCTTTCCTCGGCTTTGCGGATGCGGTCGAGGCAGACATCGCGGCCGAGGACAACCATGGTTTCAAAGAGCGGCGGCGCGTTCTTGCGCCCGCAGACGGCGACCCGGATCGGCTGAAAGGCCTGCCCGGCCTTTAACCCCAGGTGCGAGGCTGCCGCGCGAAGCGCCTGGTCCAGCGAATCGTGGTCGAAGTTCGTTGTGGCGAGGACCTCAAGCGCGTGCTGGAGGACGCGGCGCGCGAGAGCGGCATCGCCCTTTTGCGGGATCAGCTCGGCGGGGTCGTAGGGCGCGAGCTGGTCGAGGAAGAAGAAGTCGGCGGCGGAGACGGCGTCGCGCAGCAGCTTGATCCGCTCGCGGATGAGCGGCGCGACGGCCAGAACCTTCTCGGGCGTGGGACGGAAGCCGGCTTGCTCCAGGAAAGGTTGGATCTGGGGGCCAAGCTGCTCCACGGGCAAAGCGCGGATGTGCTCGGCGTTGAGCCAGACGGCCTTGGGATCGAAGGGGTCGAGATCCGAAGAGCTCAAGGCTGTCTCCGCGAAGTTGACCACGGCGTTGGCGCGGTTGACGCCCTCGAAGGAGAACGCGTCGGTGATCTCCTCCAGCGTCATGAAGTCGCGGTCGTTCTTGGGTGACCAGCCCAGCAGGCAGAGGAAGTTGACGAAGGCCTGGGGCAGGAAGCCGGCGTCGCGATACGTGGTCACGCTGACGACCGGCCCGTGCTTGCGCTTGGAGAGCTTGGTTCCATCGGGGGCGACGAGCAGCGGGAGATGCGCGAACTGCGGTGCCTGGGCGCCGAGAGCCTCGAAGATCAGCAGGTGCTTGAAGGTGTTGGTCAGGTGGTCCTGGCCGCGGATGATGTGGCTGATGCGGAGAGCGGCGTCGTCGACGCAGGAGGCGAGGTGGTAGGTCGGCATGCCGTCCGAGCGGAGCAGCGCGAAGTCCTCCACCTCGTCGGCGAGCTTGGACTGGAGGCCGTAGACGGCGTCCTGGAAGCGAAGGGTGCGGCCTTCTCCGCGCGGGACGCGATAGCGGAGCGCGAACGGCTCGCCAGCGGCGGCGCGGCGGTCGCTTTCCTCGCGCTTGAGATCCCGCATCCCGGGGTTGAAGAGCCATGCGCCCTGCGCGGACGACGGCCCTTCGTCTGTCGCGTGCGCAGGGGTGAAGTCCCGATAGGCGAGGCCTTTAGCGAAGATCGCTTCCGCCTGCTTGCGGTGCAGGTCCAGGCGCTCGGATTGCTTGTACTCCTCGTCCCAGTCGAGGCCCAGCCAGCGCAGCCCCTCGAAGATCGACTGCACGCTCAGATCGGTGTTGCGCTCCACATCGGTGTCGTCCAGGCGCAGCACCATGGTCCCGTGGTTGTGACGGGCATAGAGCCAATTGAAGATGAAAGTGCGGGCGCTGCCCACGTGCAGAAAGCCCGTGGGCGAGGGCGCAAAGCGAACGCGGGGAGTTGGGGCGCCGGAGGAATTCGAATCGGGCATCGTCAAAGTAACGTTCTACTGACGATGCTAACGCACCGCTCCTCCGGCGGCGTTACGGCGTCTCACGCTTGGGGCGGATAGGGCGGCTGCGGGGGATAGGGCGGCTGGGGCACGAATCCTACCTGCTCCACGGGAACCACCTTCCACTGGGCAAACGCCAGCACGTAGATGAGAATCAGGTTGCCGAATGGCACCACGTTCAAGAACGTCAGCCAGGGAGAAAAGCCGGCTTTCTTGCAGATGAACCAGTAAGGGATCAGGATGATCGCCAGGCCCACCACAACAAGTAGGCCCATGATCGGAAGCATCACCGCTAGAACGTGCTGCGCGGCCGACAGGTCGGGTTGGTCTTGAAGAAGCATTGCCAGGAAAGTCATAGAGAGCGCTCCGGAATGGGATAGAAGTATCGCAGCCAAGGTAAAGCCAAACCCCTGAGTCTGCAAAGCGGATTCCACCGCCGAAGGCCGAATGCACGCGGCCCGTTGAGGGCTGACCCGGGATTGACCAACTTGACCGACTACCAGACCTGGCCCAGTATGGAGTTAGGCGCCGCGCTTGACCAACTTGACCAACTCGCCGGATGTAGCCCAAAATGAACTGAAGGGAGCCGGGCAATGGCCGCCGATCCTATTCCCAAGCCGAAGAAGCATTCGAAGCCGCTGCAAGTGAACCTCTACGAGGCCAAAACACATCTGTCGAGCCTGGTGGAGCGGGCGGCGAAGGGCGAGGAGATCGTGATCGCCAAAGCCGGTAAGCCGATGGCGCGGCTGGCTCAGGTGACCGAGCCGCAACCGAAGCGCAGCCGGCTGTGGGGACAGAACCTGCTCGGGATTACGTACATGGCTCCGGATTGGGAAGAGGATATTCCGCTTGAGTATTTTCAGGACGAGGGAATGCCGAATCCCTTCGGGGAAGAACCTGGTTCCAGCGAAGGACAATGACAGATCGTTTGCTGCTCGACTCCAACGTAGTTGTCTACCTGGATCAGAATCCTGGCCGATTGACATCGCACACGAGGGATCGGATCGATATATCTCCCGAGGTCTACGTCAGCGCCGTGACGGGCTGGGAACTGTCGATCAAGCAGGCGAACGGGGCTCTACGACTGAACGCGCCGGTGTCGAGTATTGTGGAGTCGCTCGGTTTTCTCGAATTGCCGATCACGATCCGTCACGGTGAGGCAGTCAGGACACTTCCGCTGATCCATCGCGACCCGTTCGACAGGTTGCTCGTAGCGCAATCGATCGTCGAGGGACTGACACTGGTGACGAGCGATACCAGGCTGGCACAATATGGCATCCCGATCCTGCGGGTGTAGGACCTGCTGTCGTCCTCTCTACGTGATGTCCTCGGTGTCGTACACCGGCGCGATGGTGCGCTTCTTGGGCACGCCGTGAACGGAGCTGAGCAGGTCCTCGACCACGTCCTCAAGCTGCCGCTGGTTCTCGATCACTTCGCTCATCTTCTTCAGTTCTTCCGGCTCCTGCACGCGCTCCACCAGCGCCACGGCATGGCATTGGGCTATGTGGTCGAGGCCCAGGCCCTCGGGGGTCTTGGCCTTGATGCTCACTTGGTCGATGTCAACGCCGAGCAGGTCGGCGACGCGCGCGCGCATCTCCGGGGCGATGGGCGAGATCTTGGGCGCCGCCAGAATCAGCGTGGTGTCGATGTTGGCGATGCGGTAGCCGGCGTGCTGCAGCTCTTCGAGCGCGAGATT
>JBEKUS010000181.1:0-5597 GCA_049514795.1 Occallatibacter sp. | reverse complement strand
TGAATGGCGAGAAAATTGAAGTTGTTCGTGGCAGCGGAAACGTCTTTCGCGACTTCGTACACGCAAACTCCGATGCTGAGCAGTTGAATGCGATTCTCGCTGCTGAAATTATCAAGATGCTCGACAGCAAGGGGCTGACCGTCCGCGCTGCCCACGCGCAGACCGGAATCGCTGCTGCGGATTTCTCACGCATCCGCAATGCCGACCTCGGACGATTCACCCTCGACCGCCTCTTCTCAATCCTCAACCGGCTGGGTACGCGCGTTGAAGTCGAAGTGAAAATGCGTCCGGTTGATTCCAGCCGGATCGCAGTCGCGTGATGTAGACCCTCCGCTGCCTCAGACTCGTCGGCTGGCGGACGCTTCACAGTGCCTCAAACCCCGCCAGTCGCGCCGCTTTTTTGTCGAACATCAGCGTGCGGTCGCAGCCGGCCCAGGAGCCCAGCGCTCCGATCAGGGCGTTGGCGAACGTGCCTAGTCCGTTCTTCAGCTACACCATGGCCGCGAGAACCTCCTGCTCGTTTTGAACGGCGAGTCTGTTTCTCCTGCAAGACACGCTCGACGGCACCTGCGGTAAGATCATGTGCAACGACCAGACCAAAGCGAAAGAGAGACCGGGATGCGTGCTGAGAAGACTCCGGCGGATGATGTTTCCGCGGATCAAAGGCAATGGCTTCGCTGGGGAGGGATTGCTGCTCTCGCCCTGGCTGTCGGATACATCGTCATCATTCCCTTGTACGCCCACGTCGGAGCTCCGCCCAACGGCGGCGACGCCTGGTTCAGGTACCTGCCCGGAAAGATCACCATCTGGTGGACGATTCTTGGCATCTCCGTCTTCACCGACCTTCTCTACATCCCGTTCGCGCTGTCCCTAAACATCGCGCTAAGATCGGTCAACAAATACGCGATGCTGCTGGCAGTTGCATTCATGGGGCTGTTTGTCGTTCTGGATCTCGCCATTACCTGGACGCACTACGCCTCGATCCTCGCGCTCTACCAGAACTACGCCGCAGCCACCGATGACGCCCGCCGCGCTGGTTATCTCGCGGCTGCCGAGTATGCATCCGCAGTGCTCGCCACCCCCTTGGAGATCGTCTACGCGATTGTCACGCTCTCGATCGGGATCCTCTTGACCGGCATCGTCATGTTGAAGGCCACATTCAGCAGAATTGCAGCATGGCTGGGCTTGGCCACGGGCGTCCTTGGGCTGCTCTCGCTCACGGGCTCCTACCTCGCGATCATGGGCAACGCCCTGTTCGCGACCGTCTGGCTCTTCTTCGTTGGCTTCAGACTGATCCGCCTCGCTCGTCAATCGTCGGCTCAGTTTCCAGCCTGACCGGCCCCGCTTTTCCGTAACCACATGATTTTCATCATTTTTTTGTTGCCACGTCTTCCCACCCGTCTGGTATGGTGGCCTTCGGAGGTTTTTCCCTATGACAAGAAGCAAATTCGTACTGGGCTCCGTTCTCTGTTTGGCAAGTTTCGCGGGCGGCGTGCTCATCGCGCAGGGCCCCCGGCACCCCAACCTCATGGCAGCGCAAGACCTCATCAACCAGGCCTATGACCGGATTACCGCCGCGCAGGAGGCCAATGAGTGGGACATGGGCGGCCATGCCGCAAAGGCAAAGGATCTGCTGCTGAAGGCGAAGCAGGAAGTCCGGCTCGCCGCCGAGGCGGCCAACCGCCACGAGCACTGAGTTCCTCTCATCAACTCCGGCCTGCGTTCCGGCGCGGGCCGGACGCCACATATCTTCGAAGCCGCTGCGGTCAACGTGTGTTCTCGGCCGGCAGACCGGCCATGCGGAGTCCCCGGCTCTGTCGATTCCGGCGCGCTCCGGCGCGGGAGCGCAAGAGTGTCTGCCGGTTCGCCCGCGTTTTCGCCCGATCTTCCCTCGCGCGAGCTTCCGCCGGGGCTCCAGTTCTCCGCTATCGCCCAATCCCGCCCATTGGTATACTTGAGTTCGTGACCACAACTGTCCTCGATTCCATTCCCCATCACGGCCCCGCAGGCTCTTCCCCCGGCAAAAAGAGGGTGTTGTTGCTCAAACCGCGAGGTTTCTGCGCCGGAGTGGTGCGCGCCATCGATATTGTCAAGATCGCTCTCGACACCTTTGGCGCTCCCATCTACGTTCGCCGCGAAATCGTGCATAACCGCTACGTCGTCAACGAATTGGCCGAGAAGGGCGCCATCTTCGTCCATGAAATCGACGACGTTCCCGAGGGCCAGCGTGTCATCTATTCGGCACACGGCGTTTCGCCGGCTGTCCGCGAGCGCAGCAAGGAGCACCACCTCAAGGTCATCGACGCCACCTGCCCCCTTGTAACCAAGGTGCACTTCGAGGCCGTCAAATTTGCCAAGCAGGGATATTCGTTGGTGCTCATCGGCCATCGCGATCACGACGAGATCGAAGGCACGCTGGGCGAGGCGCCCGCAGTGACCCACGTGGTGTCGAACGTCGCCGAGGTCGAGGCGCTCGAGCTGCCCGACCCCGACCGGGTCGCCTATCTCACGCAGACCACGCTTTCGCTCGACGAGGCGCGCGACATCATTCACGCCCTCAAGCTGAAGTATCCCAACATCGTTGGTCCGCACTCGCAGGACATCTGCTACGCCACGGAGAATCGCCAAGTGGCCGTGCGCAACGTGGCCCACAACGCCGGGCTGGTTCTTGTTGTGGGTTCCACCAACAGCTCCAACTCCAACCGCCTCGTCGAGGTGTCCCGCAACCTCGGCACCATCGGATATCTGATCGACAACTCACAATCCATCGACCCTGCATGGCTCAAAGGAGTCGAGACCGTGGCCGTCACCGCGGGCGCGTCGGCTCCTGAGATTCTGGTCGAGGACGTGGTCAGCTATTTGCGGCAAAACGGCTTTGAAGACGTCGAAGAAGTGGAGGTCATGCCAGAGAACGTCCGTTTCGGCCTGCCTCCCGAGATTGTGCAAGCCATTGGCGGCGCCAGCGGGGCCGAATCTGTTCCTGTTCGGTGACAGCGAATCGCGTGTGAAGTGCCGAGACGCGACCCGCCGATGCGCCATCGCGCCGGAGCCTGGGGAAATATTCCAGTGTTCCGGGGAAAAGTCGAGATTCTTCAGACCGCATGACTCCAGATCATCAGAAGACCCAATCCGTGGCGCCACGCTTTGGCAGGATCGACGCGGACATCGCCGATGTGGATTCCGCCATCGCCGGCGCCTGCCAGCACCTTCTGTCACTGCAACACTCCGACGGCTACTGGAACGGCGAGCTTGAGGCCGATTCGATGCTCGAGGCCGACTACATCTTTCTGCACACGCTGCTGGAGAGCGGCGACCCCGGCCGGCTCAAGCGCGCCTGCACCGAGATGATGCGCTACCAGAACGAGGATGGCAGTTGGAGCATCTACCCCGGCGGACCGGGCAACATCTCGCTCTCGGTCAAGTGCTATTCCTCGGCCAAGCTGCTGGGAATTCCGGGCGACGATCCGCGTCTGTCCAAGTGCCGCGAATGGGTGCTGGCCCATGGCGGCGTTATCGCCTGCAACACCTTCACCAAGATGTATCTCTGCGCGCTGGGCGAGTACGACTACGACGCCGTGCCCGCCATCCCGCCGGAGATCGTTCTGTTCCCACGGTGGTTCTACTTCAACATCTACGAGATCTCGTCCTGGTCGCGCTCCATCCTCGTTCCCCTGGCCATCATGTACGCCAAGAAGCCGTACAAGAAGATTCCGCCGGAGCAGGGAATCGATGAGCTCTACGTCGGCGGGCGCGCCAACTCGATCCTGCGCCTGCGCCACGACCGCAAGCGGCTCATTTCCTGGCGCAATTTCTTTATTGTGCTCGATCGGCTGATGCACTGGGCCGAAGCAGTGCACCTGCGCCCGGTGCGCAAGCTGGCTATGAAGCGCGCCGAGAACTGGCTGCTCGAGCGGCTGGAGATGTCCGACGGGCTGGGCGCAATCTATCCGGCCATGCTCAACGCCATCATCGCGCTGCGCTGCCTGGGCTACTCCGAAGACGATCCGCAGGTGATCCGGGCGCGCGATGAGTTTGAGAAGCTGGGCATTGAGCAAGAGCCCACGCCCGAGATGCCCGAGCCGACCTTCCGCATGACGCCGTGCATGAGCCCGGTGTGGGACACGGCGCAGGCGGTCACCGCACTCGGCGATGCCGGCGTGCCGCGCAACGATCCGCACCTGCTCAAGGCCGTCGACTGGATGCTGGCCAAGGAGGTCCGCCACAAGGGCGACTGGGCCGTCAAGGCACGCAACACCGAGCCCGGCGGCTGGTACTTCGAGTTCAACAACGAGTTCTATCCCGACACGGACGATACCGCGCAGGTTCTGCTGGCTCTCAGCAAGGTCGATAATCCTCGCGAGCGCTATCAGCACCAGGTGGCGCAGCGCGCAATCCAGTGGGAATTCGCCATGCAATGCAGGAACGGCGGCTGGGGCAGCTTCGACAAAGACAACACGAAGATGATCTTCCAGTACATCCCCTTCGCCGACCACAACGCCATGCTCGATCCGCCCACGGTCGACATCACCGGGCGAATGCTCGAGATGCTGGCCGTTTACGGCTACACACGCGAAGACAAGCGCGTGCAGCGGGCGATCGATTTCATCTACAAGGAGCAGGAGCCGGACGGCTGCTGGTTCGGCCGCTGGGGCGTGAACTATCTCTACGGAACATTTCTCGTGCTGCGCGGGCTGGACGTCATCGGCATCGATCATCACGAGCCGCAGATCCAGCAGGCCGCCGAGTGGATTCGCATGGTGCAGAACGCCGACGGCGGATGGGGCGAGACCTGCGGCACCTACGACGATCCCGAGACGCGGGGCATCGGCGCCAGCACCCCCTCGCAGACTGCCTGGGCGCTGCTAGGCCTTCTGGCGGCCGGCGACGATCGCTCCGATTCGGTCGCCAAGGGCGTGCGCTGGCTGCTCGAGCGGCAGTGCGCCGACGGAAGCTGGGACGAGTCGATGGGCGAGGGGCCCATGCGCCAGGCCATCATTACCGGAACCGGATTCCCCAAGGTCTTCTATTTGGCATACACGTTGTACCGCCAGTACTTCCCGCTGATGGCGCTCACGGCCTACAAGCGGGCGATGGAACGGAAGAACGGCTTCTAGCTCTCAGCCACCAGCTTTCCACTGGCTGCAGGAGCGGTTGCGATTTGATTTGGCCTTTTGGCTGGAAGCCAGGCACTAGCGGCTAGAGGCAAATACGGAGGGTTTACCCCAAACATGGCAGTTCCGATCTCCCAGATGTGGACGGTGGCGACATACGTCCTTAAGAACCGGCTGAAGGGCAACAATCGCTATCCGCTGGTGCTCATGCTTGAGCCGCTTTTCCGCTGCAACCTGGCTTGCGCCGGCTGCGGCAAGGTGCAGTACCCGCCGCACATCCTCAAGAAGCAGCTCACGCCCGAAGAATGCTTCCGCGCGGTCGAAGAGTGCGGCGCGCCCATGGTCTCGCTGCCGGGAGGCGAGCCGCTGCTCCATTCGCAGATTGTCGAGATCGTTAACGGCCTGGTCGCGCGCAAGAAGTACGTCTACCTCTGCACCAACGCGCTCGAGCTCAAGCGGCGGCTGCCCGAGTTCACGCCGTCGAAG
>JBEKUS010000180.1:0-5600 GCA_049514795.1 Occallatibacter sp. | reverse complement strand
GTGCGTACCGTGCTCCGGCGCGTCCCACGACTTTCGGGGGTCATGGTGACATAGTAGCCGATTGGAAGCGTGGAGTTATCCGACTTTTGGCGGGCGGGGACGGTCCCGCGCGGTCAGGGGCGGTCGTAGAAGCGGAAGAAGAGCGCGGGCTTGGCGACCGGCTCGGCGCGAGCAACGAGGGCTGTAGCCTGCGCGTCGCTGAGCGGCGTAAACGCGCGCGCGATCCGGACATTCTCCTCCAACTGGGCGATCGAATCGCAACCGACGATGACGGTGCTGACCGGGCGTGAAAGCGTGTAGAACATGGCCTCGCGCATGGTGAGCGTGCCGGGAGTGGGGGCGGGCACCATGCCTTCCCACATGTGCTTCTGCACTTCGAGGGGTTGCGGGGTCCAGGTGGAGAGCAGGCGCCCGCGGCCGGGAATCTTCATGCCGATGATGCCCATCTGGCGCTCGACGGCCAGGGGAAGCAGTTCGGCGTTGAAGCTGTAGTGGTGCGGGTCGGCGGCGCTCATGGCCATGAGGATGGTGTCGAAGGGATAGCGGCGGATGCCCTCCATGAGGGCATCGGGGCGATAGTGGCCGGTGAGCCCGAGGAAGCGCACGACCTTCTGCTCCTTCATTTCGAGCAGGGCTTCCATGGCGCCGCCCGTCGCGAAGATCTCGTCGATGTCGGTCGGGGTGCCGACGTCGTGGAGCTGCCACAGGTCGACGTGATCGGTGTGGAGAAGCTCAAGCGAGCGCTCGATCATGCGCAGGGAGCCGTCACGGGTGCGCTCCTTGGTTTTTGTGGCCAGGAAGGCTTCGCCGCGGCGGCGGGCCATGACCTTTCCGATGTACTGCTCGCTCCAGCGGTCGGGGCCGCCGTAGATGGACGATGTGTCGATGTAGTTGACGCCGAGATCGAGGGCGCGTTCGACGATGGGGACGGCGGCGCCGAAGTTGCCGGCTTTCTCGAGCGCAGCCTGGCCGCCGAGCGAGAAGATGCCGACCTTGTAGCCGGTTTTGCCGAGGTTCCGCGTGGGCATGGCCGCGGGGGTGCGCGGGTTCGAGGGCAGAGCCGGGAGGGACTTTTCGGCAGCGAGCGCGGGCTGAGCGAGCAGGGCGGCGGTGAGAGCGCCACCGGCTTTGAGGAATTCGCGGCGTCCGGAGTTGCGGGCGGAGTGGGAAAGTTCTCGGGTCATGGGATCGCCTCCGGGGAGAGTGTGCGGGCAGGACAATGATAAACCCGGGCGGGGTGCGGGCGACTGGCAGAATGAGATTTGACTTAAATAAGTCACTCGCCGCACAATTGTGGCATGAAGGCGAATGCGATACGAACTTCCGTCGATCTCCCGCAGGATCTGCACCGGCGGCTGCACGAGGCGGCCGCGCGCAAAGGCTGCTCGGCTCGCAGGTTGATCCTCGTCGGAATCGAGCGGGCCGTAGAAGAGACCAAAGCGGCGCGGCCGAAGCGCCGGCTGAATCTGGAGAGTTCGCTGATTCGCCCCGCCGGACGGCGGATCAACATCTCGAACGAAGAGGCCTATGAGCTCGTTGAGCTTCCCTGACATGAACGTATGGCTCGCGCTGGCGTCAACGGAGCATGTTCATGCTCCGCTGGCGCGACGCTGGTGGAGAGAAGAAGAAGGCGTCATCGCATTCTGCCGCCTGACGCAGCTTAGCTTTCTGCGCCTGATGACGACGGCGGCGGCGATGGACGGGAAACCGCTGACAATCGCTCAGGCATGGCGAGTGTACGACCGCCTTTATGACGACGATCGCGTGACATTCGTTTCGGAACCGCCGGAGGTCGAGAAGAGATTCCGCGAGAAGGCGGTGGGGCGCGATGCGTCGCCGAAGGTGTGGGCGGATGCGTGGCTGCTTGCAGTGGCTCAGGAAGCGGGCGGCGTTCTGGTGACGTTCGATCGGGCGCTTGCGGGACGCGGGGCGCGGTGCCTGCTCGGGAAGAGAGGGTGAGTTTTGCGGCGGGGCGTGCGGAGTGCGGGGAGTTGCGGATTGACGCATATATACATTCGAGATAGTCTGTATATACGACGGAGGGATGAGAGATGTCTGCGACCCTGACATCGATTCGACTGGACACCAAGCTGGCCGACGAGGCTGTACGCGTGCTGGGAGTGAAATCGCGCACCGAGGCCGTGCATGTGGCGCTCAGAGAAGCGATCGGGCTCAAGCGATTCAAAGAACTCATGATCAAGAACGGCGGCAAGATGAAGTTCGCCGGAAGCGATGAGTGAATTTGCTATCTTCGATACGTCGGTTTTAGTCGACCAACTGCGTACGAACCGTCATTTGTCGCGCATTGTGAGTCTAGATGTGCCGATAAAGAATTCTTCGGTTGTGATCGCCGAGCTTCGCCGCGGAGCCGTTGAGCCAAAGGAAGCGAGGCTGGTCAGCGAGATGGCAAGGAACCACGCTCTGCTCACGCCAACCACGAACAACTGGCTTGAGTCCGGGCAGGTTCTGGCGCAGATCAGGGATGACATGGGGTTCGAGCCGCAAAAGCTGCGCGATTTGCACTTCGACGTGTTGATCGCGCTGACTGTGCGGTCGCATGGCGCGCGGCTGATCACGTCGAACCGCGCGGACTTCGAGCTGATTCGCGGGTATCGGGATTTCAAGCTGGAAGTGTGGTGAAGTAGCCGGGTTTTCCAGTTCCCAGAATCGTGAACCGGGGCGCCCGGCGTTCATTTGGTGCCAGTGTTCTTTGTCTTCTTGAATCTTGCAACGAGCGCGTCCTTTAGATCGGCGACCATCTCCGTGCCTTTTGCTGCGTTGTCGGAGGCCCCGCGTTTTTGATAGATTTCTGCAACAAGATTGAACGCGTCGCTAATCGTGTTCTTCTCTATCTTACTCACCTCAAGATCGGAAATCGCCTTAGCCCCCGCACGGGGCACTTTCAGGCAAAATGGAACGAGTGCCATCAGCAGGTAAAAGAGCAGATTGTTGCGATTTCGTCTATCGTGTTCGACTTCCTGGAGGAACTTCTCGGCCATCTTGCGAACTTGCGCGCAAGTGACATATAACTCAATCGGAACCTTTGACGAGAATACTTTGGTGTAGTGCTCCTTCCTGAAATATCGTGAGGGTCTTGCCCTTGCGTGGTCGGCTTCTTGTAAATACGCGGCAGCAACCGCTTGAGCGAGCTCGGTCATCCCGATCACTTTATCGATACCGATTGCGAGCTTTCGCCAAGAGTTCTTTCTTCGGTCATAATGCATCCCAGAAGCTCGGAAAACCTGCTCTATGTCACGTTGCAGCTCGTCTGTCGCCCACAGATATTGGGGCGGGATCTTTGTCTGGCTGTTCGTCGCCTTGATAACCCTGTCCTGCAATTTCGGGTCCGGCGACTCAATCAGCCGTATGACGGCACACCTCTTTCCGGCTTCAGTGTTGGGGTAGGCTCGAAAATGCTCGTAAACCTCCATTGATGTCTGGAGTCCATTCACGATTTGTGGTTCGTCGAGCGTAAATTCCTTCGGATGCCCACCTACTTTCTCGGCGAGTATGGTGATTCCATTATTTAGCCACCAGAATTCGGCGTTATCTGCCTGCTTTTCGAGCGTTTCACGAATCTGCTTGTTGACTTCAACGTCACCTTGATAGTCGCGGACATTCGATTCGAACAGGTACTCCAGCAGCTCGCCTTTCTCGCTCGTGATGAGCTTTCGGTATTCGGCAAGCTCAACAAGCGCCAGATATCCCCCGTTTCCTGCAATGCTGTTTGTGCATTTGAGCGAAAATGTGCTTTTGGGGGGCTTCCGATCGAGACCAATGAGATCCCTCGCACCAACGAACGTGAAGTTGCAGGTCGTGATCGTAGCGAGAATGTTCTTTATCTCGGCTTCAACCTCATTCGCCTTGGAGCCGACGTCAGCGGCAATGCTGCCTGAGTCGCCACGAGTGACGTAGAAGAAATGGACATTGATCGTGGGGTATTTTGCGAGAAGTGCGCGGTGCGCCTCGCGGAAACGTCGGATGGAGTCGAGCAACGGCTCATTATAAGTTTCGGAAAACTTATCAGGACTGCGTTCGATTCGGAAGATATTCTCGCTGGTGTCTTTGAGGCGCAAGAGCCTTTGTAGTGTGAATCCGGTCTCCAGGCTCGCTTGGAGGACTATAACGTCGAAAACGATGTTCTGTTTGAGGGCTTTTAGGTCCTGTGTTTGATCTTCGTCACGAATCAATCGTCCGTTCACGAGGAGATAGATTGCATCGATGCCACCGTCGCTGCCGGGCAGCTTAGAAAGTGTGGACTGGCCCACGACACCAGATTTGATTTCGTGTGGGTCTAGTTGGTAGTCACGAAGTACTTGTTGTGCGGAGAAGAACTCAAAGAACTCATCGTCGTCCATCGACGGGTCGAGTGAGGCCTTTCTTTGAGCCAGTATTTCCGTGAGCAGCGTGAAATCTGTGTCCTGGGTCATGTTGCCCCCTCGCAGACATATATGAGGGTACGATACCGCTAGTCGATTCGCAATCCCGGGTCTTTCTCCGAACGCACGAAGGCCGTCCGCAAGCTCGGACGGCCTTCGTGTTGAGAGAACCAAGGTGCCAGTGAATCCAATTGAAATGCAGGTCCTTCGACTTCGGTCGTCCGCGATTGCGGACGACCTTCGCTCAGGATGACATCTCTTAATATCAGTCGCCGGCGACGAGCTCGCCTTCTTCCTTCTTGGCGGCGGGGCGGGCCGGGGCGTTCGAAGCGGGCAGAATCGAGTCGAGCGAGACGATGCCCTCGGGAGCCTTGATGCCGAGTACGTGCTCCTGGTAGAGCTTGGCCATGCGGGCGTTGTCGGCCTCCTGCTTGAGCTTCTCGTCGCGGGCGCGAATCTTTTCCTCGCGGGCGTTTTTGGCGATGCCGAGATTGTCGAGGGTGTGATTGGCCTCGGCGTTGACGTGCTCCATGTTGAGCGCGAGGTCGTGGCCGACGTGGCTCATGGCCACCTTCTTGCCGCCGGCGAAGATCTCGTGGCGGCCGTGCTCGTCGTACCACTTGGTGAGGGTGGCGGTCATGTGCATCTTCTCGATGATGTTGCGCCAGCCGATGCCGGTGTTGTAGGCGCAGAAGCTGATCTCGCCTTCCTGGGTGGCGTAGGGGATGATGCACTGCTCGGTGCGGCGGAAGTCGTAATTGAACAGGTCCTGGAACCACATGCCGGCGATGAAGAGGAAGTTCCAGCGGTCCTGGCGGCGAATCTTAATATCCTCCATCGTACGGTCGCCCTTGACGCTGCCGTAGTTCTTGCCGGTGGCGTTGAAGGTCTTGTCCATCTTCTTGAGCATGTCGGTGATCTTGAAGTGGGTGGGGGACTGGAAGGGATCGTAGTTGCGCAAGAGCGAGAGGCCGAGGCCGACGACGGAGAGCCACCTGCCGCGGGCGGCGTCGTTGATCTTGGCCAGATCCTTGGCCACCTGGTCCATGTGGAGGAAGGCGGTGACGGGAACGGCTTCCTTGGTGTGCTTGTCGATCATCACAGCCATGCCGATGCCGCAGTTGGGATGGCAGCCGCAGGAGAGCTGGCCCCACTCGGCGTTGGGGCCATGGATGAGGTCGGCCCAGTCGGAGAAGGTGCTCATGAAGCTGATGGGGAACC
>JBEKUS010000179.1:0-5796 GCA_049514795.1 Occallatibacter sp. | reverse complement strand
CTGGAGAGTGAGTGTCGTGGTGCGCGTCAGACCTCCGCCCGTACCGGTGATCGTAATTGTGTACCTGCCGGTCTTGGTGGTCCTTGCCGCGGTCAGTGTGTAGCGCGACGTGCCCGATTCCGGCGGCGCGATTGACGTCGGGCTGAAGCTGCCGGTCAAGCCGGTGGGCAGGCCAGAGGCGGAGAGCGCGATCGCCGAACTGAAGCTGCCGGAGATCGTCGAGGTCACGGTGACGTACCCGCTGGAGCCGCGGCTCAACGAGCCCGAGCTCGGCGAGACGGAAAGAGCGAAGTTTGCTGTCGCCTTGGAAGTGACAGTGAGCGTTACCGTTGTCGAAGAGCTTATGGAGCCGGAGGCGCCGGTCACAGTGATTGCGTAGCTGCCTGCCGTGACCGTCGAGGCAACCGTGAAGGTCAGTGTCGAGGTTCCGGTCCCGGTAATGGAGGTCGGGCTGAAGCCGACGGTGACGCCCGTGGGCAGTCCCGACGCCGAAAGGGTCACGGCCGAGCTGAAACTGCCGCTCACCGTGCTGGTGATGGTCGCCGTTCCGGTGCTGCCCTGCGCAATGGAGACCGAGGTGGGCGAGGCGCCGATGGTGAAGCCGGATGTGGCCGCGGCGCCGGCCAGCGCATTCAGCAAGGCGGCGCCGTTGGGGCTGCCCCAGCCGGTGACCAGATCGTAGCCGCTGGTTGCCGAATAGCCGTTGCTGCCGCTGGTGATGTCGTGGAAGTCGGTCTTGTAGTTCGAACCCGCCCCGATCGAATAGAGCGTCGGATTGATGAAGCCGAGGTTGCCATTGCTGTTGGCCACCGACTGCTGGTTGACGAGCGCCAGGTAGCCGGCCCACATGGGTGCGGCAAAGCTTGTGCCGCCGTAGCTGTTGGCCGTGCAGGTGGTCTGGTCGGCGCAGACGTAGAAGGTATAGTTGGCGTTGGCGGACACGTCGGGGCCGTTGCGATAGGCCGTCGAGCAACTCGCGCAACCGGATGCCGCGGCGGTCTGCCACGAAGGAATCGCGTACTTGTGCGGCGAGATGCCGCCGCCGCTGCTGGACCAAGCCGTCTCGGAGGACCAGGCTCCGCCTGCCGCCGCGGTAACGAGATCGGTCCCGCCAACTGTAGTCACATACACATCGTCGGCTGGATAGGTATACGAAGCCGATCCAGACGTCGTCCACTTGGCGCTGTCGCCGGATGCCTGGAACAGATTCTGGCCCTGCGCCGCGAACTCCTTGAAGTAGGGATCGTCGGTACTGGGGTCGGCCGGGGTCCAGGTCCAGGAGGAACTCAACTGCGCGTTGAGCGGGCTATGCGTCGCCATGGCGTTGAAGATGGCGGCATCGGTAGAGCCGATATAGACCACCAGGCTCGACAATCCCGGCGCCATGCCCAGGGCCTGCGTGATGTCGAGGGTCTGCTCGGTGTCGTCGCAGCTCGGATAATTGCAGCTCGTGCTGGTTCCGTCGACCGATAGCAGCGTGACGGGCACGTTGTTGGTCTGCTTAGCGTTCGTGTAGTAGGTAGTCAGATCGGTCAGGTTTGTGCCGTAATACTCGAGAAGGCCGAGCGACTGGCCGCTGCCGGTCAGCGATCCGCCATAGTAGGCTGCCCGCATGTCGCTGCCCAGGAAGGAGGCCGACGGGCCAGAGCCCGTGGTGGCGCCGGACCTGGCGGCGGAGCCCTCCGGACGCTTCTCCAGGCCGGCAGGACGAGGCTGTGAAAAGTTATCCAGTCCCGAGACGTGCCACAGAGAGAAAGTCAGGTTCGTGGTCGGCTCGCGGTCGGGCGCGAAGAAAGTGCGCGACTCGGTGGGGTGCTGATAGACGCCCATGTTGACATGGAAGGCCCGCTCGACATTGGCCACGCTGCCTGCGACCTGGACGTTGACGCGGTTCGGCGAGGCGCCCGTCACCGTGAGCCCGTTTTCTTTGGCGAAGCTGATTACAGCGTCGTACTGCGCCTGAGTTGGGCCAAATCGCTCGGTGAACTGTTCCACGGTAAGGAATTGCCGGTAGCTTGGACTGGCGGGATCGTAGAGATCCTTCAGCAACTGGTCCAACTGGTCCTGGTTGCGCAGTGGCAGCGTGATCACCAGGTTCATTGTCTGGCCTGAGGCAAGGCGGCCCATCGGCCGCGCGCTGCCGTCCTCTGTTGCGGGACGCACGTGATGCGTCGCCAGAGACTGCGCCCGGCAGACTCCGCCGGCAATCGTTAGACAAACAGCGATGGAAAGCCCGTACTTCACAAGCGAGCGGAACATACCTTCTCCTTTGTTGCTGCGATCAAGCTCCTTCGAATTGGCGCAGAAGAACCCGCAGGCGACCTCAACCGAGCCATTGCGCGCAGATTCTGCGAACCTCAGGGGCATAAGGAAAGTTGGCTCAAACATCAATGCGTCCCGGCGGACGCAGACCTCGTTTCTCTGCATTCTCAGCCAGGGAGGTCGCCGGTGTCCACCGGTTTCGGGACTGGCGACTGACATTCTTATTACTTTTGTTTGCGGGGATTCCCGCCAGCGGCCAAGCCTCCCCGCCCCGGCATGGTCCGCCCCCTCTGTCGCTTCCGCCCCCTGCGCTGCTACACTCCCCCTTCAGGGCTTTTCCGCAATCAGTTTGCGTTCATCCGGAGGCTTTCTGTGCCTGAATTCCAACCCTTCGTTCCCGCCAACCAACACCCGCGCGAATTCACCCTCCGCGCCGTGCTTCTGGGTTCGTTCTTCGGCCTCATCTTCGGCGCCGTCACCGTATATGTAGGTCTGCGCGCCGGTCTGACCGTGGCCGCCTCCATCCCGATTGCTGTCATTTCCATCAGCTTTTTGCGTGACAAGGGCAGAGTCTCGATCCTGGAGTGCATCATCGTTCAGACGGCGGGCAACGCCGGCCAATCGATTGCCGCGGGCGTGATTTTCACCCTGCCCGCGCTCATCTTTCTCGGCTTCGATCTGGAATACTCGCGCATCTTCATGCTGGCGCTGATCGGCGGCTATCTTGGCGTGTTGTTCATGGTGCCGCTGCGGCGTCCGCTGATCGTGGAGGAGCACGGCAACCTGAAATTCCCCGAGGGCACGGCCTGCGCCGACGTGCTGATGGCCGGCGCCAAGGGCGGCGCATTTGCCAGCCGGGTCTTCTTCGGCCTGGGTTTGGGCGCGCTCTACACCATCTTCCAGAACAGGTATCTCTTTGGCGCCTGGCCCAGCACTCCGGAGTATCAGCCCGACCTCGGCGCGCAGCACGTGTTAAAAGGCGCATCGATAAAGGCCGATGCAACGCCCGAGTATCTCGGAGTGGGCTACATCATTGGCGCACGGACCGCGGGCACCATGGTCGCGGGCGGCGTATTTTCGTGGCTCGTCCTGATGCCGCTCATTTACTTCTTCGGCAAGGACCTGCCGCATCCCATTTATCCCGGCACCGTACCCATCGCGCAAATGGGCCCCAGCGACCTCTGGATCACCTACATTCGCCCCATGGGCGCGGGCGCGGTCGCGGCCGCCGGGCTCATCACGCTCTTCAAAACGCTGCCGACCATCGTTAGCGCTCTGCGTTCCGGCTTCGCGCAAATGCGGCGCGGCTCGGGCGCCGCGGCCGAACCGATCCGCACCGAGCGCGACCTAGCCATGAGCACGGCCGTCATCGGCTCCATCGTGCTGGTTGTCCTGATGTTCTTCTTCCTCTGGTTCAAGCCGGTGCCGGGCGCGCAGGTGGGCCTGTTCGCCAATCTCGCGGCTTCGGTTCTCGTGGTTGCCTTCGGGTTCCTCTTCGTCACCGTCAGCTCGCGCATCGTAGGACTGATCGGCAGTTCGGCCAATCCCATCTCCGGGATGACCATCGCCACACTGATGGCTACTTCGGCGATCTTTCTTGTGAGCGGTTGGACGGCGCCCGCCTTCGGCGCGCTGGCCATCACCATCGGCGGAGTGGTGTGCATCGCGTCGGCCGAGGCCGGCGACACGTCGCAGGATTTGAAGACCGGTTTCATTGTCGGCGCTACGCCCAAATCGCAGCGCTTCGCGTTTCTGATCGGCATCGCCGTTTCGACCATCGCCATTGGCTTCACGCTGCAGTTGATGAACACGAGCCTGCAGACCTTCCGCGCCGCCCCGCAGGCGTGGGACATCGCCGCTTCGCATCCCGGTGTGGAAATTCAGCGCGATACGCACGGACTGGTCGACGAGTTCGCCGTCGTCGCCGCGGACAACTCGACAACCACGCATCGCAAGAGCGACTACGTCGTGCTCAACGCCATCGGCTCGTCGGAGCTGGCCAACGGCAAATATCTCTACTCACAAGCGTCGGGCCGCATTGAAGTGCGCTGGATTCCCGGCATCGGCAGTGAGAACGCCGCCGCCCCGCAAGCGCAACTGATGGCCACCGTCATCAACGGCATCCTGAGCCAGAAGCTGCCGTGGGGACTGGTGATGCTCGGCGTCTTTCTGGTCATCGCCATCGAGCTGCTCGGGATTCGCTCGCTTTCGCTGGCCGTGGGCGCGTATCTCTCCATCGGAACCACGCTGGCCATCTTCATCGGCGGCGTGGTGCGCGCGATGGTTGACGCGGCAGCCAAGCGCTCCGGAGGCGAGGTCGAGGGCGACGTTTCGCCTGGCTCGCTCTACGCTTCGGGCTTGATCGCCGCCGGCGGCATTGTGGGCCTGATCGGCGTCGGCCTCCAGGGCTACGAAATGACCTTCCACAAGTCCAACCCCATCGGCTGGCCGCACACCTTCCTCTATAACCCATGGGTGTCGGTTGTGGCCTTCGCGCTGCTGGCGTTTTCGCTGTACTACTTTGCGAGGAAGCCGCTGAAGAAGTGAAATGCCTGAGTGTAATGAATTCTCACTCGAGATCAGGACCTCATGCGTATTCTAGAAACGAGATGAAGTGATCGCTTTCCCAAGAGTCCACCAAGCACCGGAGATTTGACTCAAGCGGCCCTTCAATGGATGACCAATTGGCGCGACTATTGCCGTCCCTCATTGAGGTCCGAAGCGCGAACTCAAGAAGACTTTGCAAATCATCGATTTTCCTTGGCGCCCGCTGGTAGAAGAGCGGAACACGCCAAGCGTTCAGGCTTCCGATGCGCTCGCGATAGGATGAGAAATCGCGCTTGCTATCCGATCTCTCGCGAGCAAACTCGAAAAACGTCCGAGACTCGTCCATGTGCTCCAGCATATGGACAAATCCAGCGAGCAATCCCTCCAAGTTTGATCCTGTGGCCTCGTTTGAGACCAACGCCGTCGCAACTCCGACCGGATCCACCGGAACATCAGGATCGGCAATGAATAATCGTTCTTCCGAAGTCGACACGAGAAACGATGAACATTGCGCTGCTAAGGAGTCGCCCACCCACCGATCAGACAAGTGCAGCGCGTGTGGAAAAAGAGGAAGCTCAAATTCCTTTTGCGCCCCGCCCGGCATCTGCCTGCTCGAATGAAAGGGATCCGCCGATCTATAAATCTCCTTAATTTGCGATGCCAAGATAGGCGCAACGAGCGGATGCGATGGCGAGCCGCAACAAGCTCTAAGCCGCTCCAGATTGACCCAAAGAACGTCGGCCTCCTGCGGATTGAAGTAGCCGCAAAACACTCCTTCTATTAACCAGCCGACCATCTCAAAGAACTCGGCAATGAAATAATCACTGGGCTCATCATTCGCCTTCAGCGCGTCAACTAGCGGTCCTGAGCTGCCCCCTTCGGTTAGTCCACGGATGTGAGAGCGCTCGGGTTTGAGTTTAGCTGGGAGACCTGCTCGCAGCCGCCGTCGCGGCTGTGCGAATGTGGAAAGCGTCTTGGGCTTTCCAC
>JBEKUS010000178.1:0-5809 GCA_049514795.1 Occallatibacter sp. | reverse complement strand
GCCGCACCGCCTCCTGCTTGAACTCCAGCGTGTAACGTCCACGCGTTCCCCTTGTCATCTTCGTCTCCCTTTCGCAGCTTAGCCGCTCTGCTAAGGGGTACGTTTTCCGGGGGCAAGCTCATTCTTGCCTGCAGGCCGATAGTGGACCCAGTCGAAGTCCACGGCGCCTGGGTCGGTGGCCGCCGTTGTGTAGGCGAACAGAGCAGGCCGCGAGCCCTTCCACCAACTGAAGTGGATGGGCGTTGCCGAGCCGAGCGGGTGAAATGTCTTGCCATCATCGAGGCTGTAGGAATAGCGAGCCGCGTCGCCGTCGACGCGCACGCGAAGCTGAACGGCCACCTGCGACAGAACCGGCCCGGCAACGTGGTCCTGGAGATGAAAGTAGCTCAGCCGCCGCTCGCGGCCCTGTTGCACGATCTCAAGCCCGCTCGCGAATTGCTCGAACATGGCCAGACCAGCATGAACGCCGGACCGCATCTCCGTCAGGTCCATGGCGATGGTGAACTCGAACGCGTTGTCCTGCATGCACTGTGTAAGCGTATTCCGCGCGGAGAACAATCCGTCTGCCTGCGCTGGAACGAGCCGCAGATAACCTGGCCGGGTGCTCAGAGACCAATGGGCGTCGTCGGGATTGTGATTCCACTCCCATTGCGGGCCGAGCGTGGCGCCGCTGAATTCGTCGGAGGTTTGCGGGCGCTGTTGCGAAGCCACGCGAGGGCGGCCGGGGATCGGGCCTGAAGGAGTGGGCTGTCCTGTGGAGGCGCCGTCGGGGTCGGCTCCGATGACCGGCCAGTCATCCTGCCAACGGACGGGCTCGAGGTGAACGATGCGGCCGTGCGCTCCGTCGGCCTGAAAATGAACGAACCATCCTTCACCGTCAGGCGTTTCAACATAGGCGCCCTGGTGCGGGCCGTTGATCCGGGTCGAGCCCTGCGCGAGAACCACGCGATGCTCGTAGGGGCCGTAGATCTGGCGCGAGCGCAACACCGCCTGCGCACCGCCGTTGACGCCGCCAAAGGGGGCAAAGATGTAGTAGTAGCCGTTGCGCTTATAGAGCTTGGGGCCTTCCAAGACGGGTAGGTGGTCGGGATCCCGTACGACGACCTTGCCGGCATCGAGCAGGTGCTTGCCATCGGGCGACATGCGGTGCAGGATGAGCGGGCCAGCGCCGGTCATGGAATGGATGAGGTAGGCCTTGCCGTCGTCGTCCCAGAAGGGGCAGGGGTCCTCGAGGCCGGCCTGCGCGAGAACGGCCTGCGGCGAGCTCCAGGGGCCGGTGATCTTCTCTGCGGTGCTGACGAAGATCCCCGCGTCCGGGGTAGGGAAGAAGACGAAGTAGCGGCCGTCGTGCTTCCGAATTGCGGGCGCCCACACCCCCGCGCCATAACGATTGCCGCCGGCCAGGCTGTAACGCGGGTTCATATCCAGGCGGTTGACGACGTGGCCTACGATCGTCCAATGCACAAGGTCGGGTGACTGCAGGATCGGAATGCCGGGCACGAAGTGGAAGGTGGAAGCGATGAGGTAGTAGTTCGCGCCATCGCGGATGACGTCCGGGTCGGAGTAGTCGGCGAAGAGGATGGGATTGCGATAGACCGCCGGCGGTCCCGTCGGCGAAGACCCGCCGTTGGGGGCCCCGGCCTGCGTGGCCATCTGCGGCGCCCGCACTGCAACGATGGCGGCAGCCGCCAAAAAAAGAATCGTCAGCAGAAGTCTCTGCGACCGGGGGCGTGCTTCGCTTCCTGCTGTTTTTATCATCGAGTGGCCTTCACGTTCTGCTCACGTTGCCTTTAGAGATGGAAACGGCTCCTCTCGGCCGCTGCCCTTCGGCACTTGACCGTTGACAAACTGCTACAACGAGCGATTCTGGTACGTTCTGAAATCTAATAGATACGGGAAAAGGTAGGGAGTGCGGGATTCGCCCGCACTCCCCAAGGAGGCTAAAAGAGTAGTTTCAACGATAACTGGGCAATGCGCGGATCGTTCGACGGAGCCGTGCCGGCCCAGTTCTGCGGGCTAGTGCCTGTGATGCGCCCGAAGGTCGAGCCGATCGTGGTCGCCGGGTCGCCGAGGTTGGTGTGGTTCAGCAAGTTAAAGTACTCGGCGCGGAACTGCAGATTGGTGCGCTCGGTAATGACGAACTTGCGAGCCAGACTTGCGTCCCAGACCACGAAGTGAGGTCCAACATAAGAGCCCTTCTTGACCGTTCCGAACGTGCCGGCGGTGTTGTTGGAGAAGCTTGCCGGATTCAGGTAATTCCGGCAGTTCACGCTCGTTGAGCAAGCCGTGCCGCCGTAGGGCGATCCGGTCTGTACCGCGCGGTCGCGGTTCTGGCCCGAGCCGGAGTTGTTGGATTGGCCGGACCAGACGGTCAGTGGATCGCCGCTGCGGTACTGGAAGAGGCCGGTCGTCGACCAGTCACCGAGAATGTAGCGGATTACGCCGGGCACCCCCTGGCGCAGCTTGGGAATCGAGTACACGTACGACAGAGCGCTGACGTTGCGATGATCGAAATCCGCCGGTCCGTAGTCCAATTGCTTGAAGTTCGCGGCCATGATCGGATAGACGAAGGAGTTGTTGTTGCCGATCGAAGTGGCGGCCTGGTTCCAGGGCATGTTATTGAGCGCCTTCGACCAGGTGTAGTTGAACAGCAGGGTCAGCCCATAGCGCACGCGCTGCTCGGCGGAGAGCTGCAGCGAGTTGTAGTTGGTGTTGCCGCCGGTGTTGGCTGCCGTGATGGTGCCCGGGAAGCAACTGTTGGTCGCCGTGCAGCCCGATTGATTGTAGATGCGCGTGCCGCTCACGGTGGGGTTCAGCTCGAGAGGCGACCACTCATGACTGCCGTGGGTGGCGACGTAGGCAACGCGCAGGGAGAGACTGCTCGTCAACTGCTGCTCCACGGCCAGGTTCCACGCGTAGGTCAGTGGGTCGTGGAAGCCCTTGAACGGATCGTAGGTCAGCCAGCTCTGGTTGGCGTTGATCGGCGTGGTTGCCGTGGGCGGCTGCGGCGCCGGGAAGGGATTCGTCGTTCCGTAGCTCAGAAACGGATTGACGACATCCATGGTCTTCGTAGAGCTCGAGTTGAGCGCGATCGAAGTAATGAACGGCGCGAGGTTGGAATAGATGTTGAACAGCGTGCTATTGATACGGCTGTCATAGAACATGCCGGCGCCGCCGCGGATGCTGGTTTTGCCGTTGCCGAACACGTCGTAGGCAAAGCCGAGTCTCGGCATGAAGTGGTCGTAGGCCGAGGCTACACCGTTGGAATTGAAGCCCGAATCGCCGGCGAACATCATTCCCGCGGGCGCCAGCGGATACTTGGTGGAGTGCGTGTTCGATGCCCAGAGCGTGGGGAAGAAGCTGCCCATGCGCCCCTGGAGCTCATGCCATGGCATGAACGGCTCATAGCGCACGCCATAATTCAGCGTCAGGCGGCGGGTAGCTTTCCAAGTGTCCTGCACATACGCGCCCTGGAACTTGCCGCGCGGATTGAAGAACTGGCCGGAGGCCTGGTTGAACTGGTAGAGATACCCAAACAGGAAGCTGGCGATTGCGTCGCCGCTGATATTCGAGTTGAAGGTAAACTGTCCTGGCTGCTGGTACAGGTTGTCGACATCGACCTTGGAGACCTCGCCGTGATACCCGGCGTCGATGTTGTGTCTGCCGAGCAGGAAGTGGATGTCGTCGGTCAGCGTGTAGTTGTTCCGGCGGAAGAACGCCTGCGGATTGTCGCCGATGTTGAAGAAGCCTGAGACCTGGAACTGGTTAATCTGTTTGAACGCCGGCTGCCAGATGTTCACGCCCAGATCGGCCACGCTGATGCTGTTCGAGATCGGGCCGCGGGAGTCGTTTTCGAGCTGGTAGCTGATGATGAAGTTGTTCACGATGTGATCGTTGAAGGTGTGCGTCTCCGAGACCAGCGAATTGTAGTAATGGTTGGCCGCGCCGTCCATGTACGTGAGCAGGTTCTTCATGTCGAGCACGCCCTGCAGAATGTACGCGTCGGAGAAGTACCGCAGCGTCAGCTTGTCCTTCGGTGTCAGTTCCTGATCGACGCGCGCGGTGATTTCGGCCTGGGTAAACATATTCGGCTTCACCACCGGCACCGTGCCGCCCGCCGAGAGGGCCGGGACGTATTTCAAGAGGTTGATCGCAACGGGGCTGAGGGCGGACGCGCTCCACGTATGGGAAGTGCCGGCCGTGGTGCAAGAAGCATCGGCAACGATCGCCGACAGCTTCAGCGGATCGGTGACGCAACTGGCAAACACCAGGTTGTTCGTGCCGGGCGATGTGCCCTGGGAGTTCGCGCCGGCCTGGGCGATCGTGGGCAGAATCGTGGAGCTGGAGACGTTCGCGGCCCCATGGTTGATCGTCCGTTGATATCCGAAGAAACCGAACGTCTTGTGGCTTGTGAAGAGATGCGGAATCTCGAGCGGCCCGCCGACCGATCCGCCAAACTGATTGCGCTTGAGCGGGTCGACGGTCTTCTTGCCCGTCGAGGAGCTGTAACTGAAATAGGGAGCCGCGTTAAGCGCGCGGTTGCGCACGTACTCGAACAGATCGCCGTGATACCGGGTGGTTCCGCTCTTGGTGATGATGTTCACCACGCCGCCAGCATTCTGGCCGTATTGGGCGTTGTAGTTGTTGGTCTCGATGCTGAACTCCTGCACCGAGTCGGGCATGGGGAAGGGCATGTTGACGTTGGTGTACTCGTCCACGTTGTTGCCGCCGTCGAGCATATAGTTCGTCTGCCCGACAAAGGTGCCGTTGGCCGAGATGGCAATCACCATGGGGAAGGTCTTGGTATTCCCCTGGTCGGCCTGGGCCGGAGGCGCCAGAGTGATTCCGGCCACCTCTTCGGTCAGTGCGGCTGCGTTGCGGCCGTTGAGCGGCAGGTCGTTCACCTGCGAGGCGCCGATCACCTGCTGCAGGGTGCCCGTGGTCACGTCCACTTGGGCGTTCTCGGCGGTCACCGTCACCGTCTCAGAGGTCTTGCCCGGCCGAAGCGTGACGTTCACCGTCACCGCGTTGTCGGCGCGCAGTTGCACCCCCTTCTCTGTGTAAGCCTGGAAACCCGGGGCCGTGGCGGTCACGTTGTAGACCGTCGGCGCCAGGATTGGAAAAACGAAATTCCCTTGACTGCCTGTAGTTGTCTTCGAGGAGATCCCCGTGGCAGCCTGGACCGCCGTGACCTCCGCGCCGGCAATCACGGCGCCGCTCGAGTCAGTCACTGTGCCGTTGATGCTCCCAAAGCCCTGAGCGAACATTCGGCCTTGGGCGAAAACGCACAGGGCGCAAATCGCCACAAAACAAGCGATACTCCTAGGAGAAGTTCTCATATCAGCCTCCTGAACCATTGCTTTGGTTAGCTCGCCGAACCCCAATTCGCCGTTCCCGGGTTGGTCAAACCGACCCCAGATCCCCGGGCGGACGCGCGCGGACAGGCCGGAACCTAAGCCGTGGAGGTTGTATTGAAACGGGATGACAGTTGATGAGACAGATACCGTCCCTGACGGTCAGGAGTTTATCTATCCATTTGAATCGACTTCAATTACCCGGACGACATACCGGCAGCTAGAGCTGAGTCAAGAAGCCGCTAATCGGCCGCCACGGCCAGAACCTTCGGGGGTCCTGGCGTTCCATCCGTGACCGTCGTCCCGAGAACGATTTGCAGGTTCTGTTCCGAACCGTTCAGCCGAGCCTGGTTGGCGATGTCCTGCATGAGGTGGCGATCGGTCAGGAACTCGCCGGCGGTCTCGGTGCCGTAGGTGTAGAGCCCGCCGATCACGACGACAACATGCCCGGTTTC
>JBEKUS010000177.1:0-5857 GCA_049514795.1 Occallatibacter sp. | reverse complement strand
GACGCCGGCGGGACGGCGTCGGGCGAGCGGACGGGATCCGTGTCCTGGGTCAGTGTGGGCGCCGGCCTGGCCGGCGTTGCGGCTTGCGGCGGGGGAGCCGTTTGTGCGGGCGCACCCAACCCAGCGGCGGCGAGGAATGCGGCCAGAACCGTTTTATTGCACAGGCGCATAGTAGCCGGTACGAGCATAGACCGTCAGGGGAGGAAGACCCGGCGGCGGATTGACCTTCACCTTCACTTTACGCCACTTGCCGTCGCGGGTCAGGTCCCGGGGACGGTAGCCGATCACATACTGGTTGCGCAACTCCGTGGAGATCTTCTCCGCGATATCGCTCATCTCGTCGATGTCGTCGACGCGGAACAGCCGCCCGCCGGTGGCCGAACTGATGTCGTCGAGAAGCTGCGGGCCGGTGCGTTCCTCGGGCGTAGCTGCCTCGGGATCGAAGATGCCGATGGCGTAGATCTCCACGTCGGCCTCGCGCACCTCGGCCCGCACCTCGCCCTCGGTGTAGCGCGAGCGGTTGTCGCCGCCGTCGGAGACCACCAGCAGCGCCTTGCGCTCATGGTGAGAGTCCTTCATCTTGGCCAGGCCGTAGTAGATCGCGTCCAGCAGTGCGGTGCGCTTTCCGGCGTGCACAATGGCCAGCCGCGCCTGGATCTCTTCGACGGAGCTTGTGAAATCCTCAATCAGCTCCGGCCGGTCGTTGAAGCCGATGACGAAGAACTCGTCCTGGGGATTGGCCGTCTTGACGAATTGCAGGATCGATTCCCGGGCGCGGATCAGCTTCGAAGTCATGGAGCCGGAGAGGTCGAAGATGATGCCGATGGAGACCGGCGCGTCCTCGCTGGCGAAACTGGCGACCTTCTGCTCGCCATTGTTCTCGAAGACCTGAAAGTCTTCCTTCTCGAGGCCGGTGACCAGGCGGTTCAGGGGGTCGGTCACCGTCACCGGCACCAGAACCATGTCCACTTTCACGCGAATGAAGGAGCCGGGGTGGATCCTCATCGCGGCGGCGCCTGTCTCCGGAGGCGCTTCAGCGCCCTTGGGCTCGGCCACCGGAGCCGTGGATGTGCCCGGCGGCTGCACGTGGACTTTATTGAGCTGGTCCTCCTGTGCACACGCCGGGACCATGCAGACGGCCGCGGTGAACGCACACGCCCAAATGCAGCGGCGGAGCGTCACGGAATTGCCGCCACCTCCTGGAGTCGCGTGTTGGGGAATCGTTCTCATGCGTCAACCCGGGGTTGAAGGCGATCTTATCACCAATCCCCGATCCGCGCTGTTATTCGAATGGCCCTGGGCCGAGCCGCGTCCCGGAATTCGCAACATCGGCCCACTCGTTGCGCTGCGTTACAATCGAGCCTGAGCAGAACCCCGCGCTTCCCAAAGAGCACCTTGGCATGACGGAGGCGCAGATTTCACCGCTTCACTTGCGGGAGCAAGACCTTCCTCATGGCTCGCATCTACCCGTTTCGCGCCTGGCGCTACAATCCCTCGGCGGTCCGCCTGGAAGACGTGCTCACCCAGCCCTACGACAAGATCACGCCGGCCATGCAACAGGCGTACTACGAGCGCAGCCCCTACAACCTGGTGCGCATCATCCTGGGCCTGCCTGAGTTGTTTGACGCGGACAAGGGAGAAAACGTATATACGCGCGCCGCTCGCGACTTCCGCGCCTGGCGCGAGCAGGGCGTCCTCTTCCAGGAGCACGAGCCGTGCGTTTTCGCCTATGCCCAACGCTTCAAGGTCCCCGGAACCGGGATCGTCAAGGAGCGGCGCGGCTTTATCGCCCTGGGCAAGCTCCACGAATATGCCGAGCAGGTGGTCTTCCGCCATGAACAGACGCTCTCGAAGCCAAAGAGCGACCGCCTGAACCTGCTGCGGGCCACGAGGGCGCATTTCGGCCAGATCTTCATGCTCTACTCCGATCCGGCGGGCAGCGTGGAGAAGATTCTCTACGAGGGCGGCGGCGCCGCCGACGCCGAGGTGACCGACGAGTACGGCGTGCTGCACCGGCTTTGGCGCGTAGACAACCCGGCGACGATCCGCCTGCTGGTGGCGGAGATGGCCGACCGGAAGCTGATTATCGCCGACGGCCACCACCGCTATGAAACCGCGCTGAACTACGCAAAGGAACACAAGTCCGCGGGCCCGGCAAAGAGCGAATCGAGCACGCAACATCTGCCGCAGCCGGAGTTACCCGAGGTCGCGGCGATGATGACCTTCGTGAACATGGATTCGGAGGGGCTGGTTATCCTGCCCACGCATCGAGTCGTGTATGGCCTCGATGGCTTCCTGGCCAGTGCGTTTTTCGAGGCCGCCGAGGCGTTGTTCACGGTTGAGCCGCTTCCGCCGTTTGAGGTCGCCGGCTTCCTCGATGTGCTCGAGCGCGAAACGGGGACGGTGTTTGTCGCCGTCACCTGCGCCGGCGCCAGCTTGCTGCGAGCCAAGCCGGATGCCGTTGCTGCGGCGCTCGCCGGCCTGCCCGCGCGCCAGCGGCAGCTTGACCTGATCCAACTGCACAGCCTCGTCCTGGACAAGCTGCTCGGGCTGGACGCCGAGAAGGTGCGCGAGCAAACCAACCTCCGCTATCAGCGCGACGCCCAGGATGCAGTCGATCAGGTGCGGCGCCGCCAGGCCGATATCGTTTTCCTCACCAACCCGGTCACGATGGAGCAGTTGAAGGAGGTGGCCTTCGCCGGCGAGGTGATGCCGCAGAAGTCCACCGACTTTTATCCCAAGCTGCTCAGCGGCCTGGCCATCTATGCGCTGGAGTAACGCGATGCGGGAGGAAGTACGGGAGCAGGACGAGCCATCCCGCTTGGCGATGCGCGCTGCGGAGCGGGGAACAGGGTCGAGGCGCGCCTGGCGCGGGCAGGGCGCGGCGATGGCTGCACTTCTCGCCGTTATGGCTGGTTCCGTGGCCGCGGCGCAAACGTCGCCGGCCGCGCAGCGCTTCGTGGTGGTGCTGGATGCCGCCCACGGCGGCGACGACGCGGGCGCGCACCTCGGCAACCAGCCCGAAAAGGCCTACACGCTGGCCCTCAGCGTCCGGCTGCGCTCGCTGCTCACCGCGCGCGGCTTTGCCGTGGTGACGACGCGCGAATCCGACGAGGCAATTGAACCCGATCGCCGCGCCGAGATCGCCAACCACGCCGCTCCCCAAGCCTGCCTGAGCCTGCACGCCTCGCTGAGCGGCTCGGGAGTTCACCTGTTCGTCTCTTCCCTGGCTCCGGTCGAACCTAAACCCTTTGTTCCATGGAAGACCGCGCAGGCCGCCTGGGTCAGCAAGAGTCTGACTCTGGCCGGGACGCTCGACTCGGCGCTTTCGCACGCGACCGTGCCCGTCACCTTGGGCCGCACCGCGCTGCCCGCCGTCGAAAGCATGACCTGCCCCGCGGTGGCCGTTGAAATCGCACCCAATCGTTCGTCCGGCGCGCAGGGACCGTCCGGCTTCGACGATCCCCAATACCAGACGCGCGTGGTCGAGGCGCTGGCCGCCGCGCTGGTCGAGTGGCGAGCGGAGCAGAAGGGGGAGCGGCAGCCGTGATTCCCCGCCATCAAACCATCCTGTTCTTCCTGCTGCTCGCGGCATCGCTCATCATGGGCGGGGTGCTGTGGCATTTACGCGAGCGCGCACATCAGCGGCTGCTCCAGGGCGAGGACTCGGCGCCGACGCAGGCGCCGCAGGTGGCCCCGGCCGAGCAGGCCACGCTGATGGTGGCCAGCGACGCCGATAATTCCGTGGAGCCCCGCGTTCTTTCGCTGCCCCTGCCGCAGAATCCAGAGGCGCGTGCTCGCGCCGTGCTGGGCAAGCTGCTGGATCTTTACGCTGCACCGGGCGCCGCGCATCCCGTGCCTGGCGGCGCCGGTTCGGTCGCACAGGTCTTTCTGCTGCCGGTAACCGGGGCCGATGGGAAGCCGGCATCGAACGGTTCCCAGATGGCGGTGGTCAACCTGACCGGCGCATTTGCCAACAGCCATCCCTCAGGCCTCCAAACCGAAACGCTCACCGTGCTCTCCATCTGCACCACCCTCAGCGCCAACCTGCAGAACGTCGCGCAGGCACGGTTTCTGGTGGACGGCCAGCCGCGGGCGACACTCGCCGGCCACGCCGATCTGAGCCGCACCTACCTGACGGCCGGTTCCACGGCAGACGCCGGAGGAACGCGCCCGTGACACGAACGAAGAAGATCCTGGCCTGGGTGGCGCTGCTTGGCTCCGCCCTCGCCTTGCGCCTCGCTCTTGCGCTCGGCTCGCCCAACATCTTCTTTCCCGACGAGATCTTTCAGACGCTGGAGCCGGCACACCGGCTGGTGTACGGGTACGGCGTGATTCCATGGGAGTGGAGGCTGGGGATTCGCTCCTGGGTGCTTCCCACCTTCCTTGCCGGAGTGATGCGCGCGACGGCGTGGATGGGCTCGGGTTCGGCCGGATACTTGCTGGGGACGACGATCGTACTGGCGTCGATCTCGCTCACCACCGTGTGGTTCGGCTACGCCTGGGCGAAGCGCGCCAGCGGAACGCCTGCGGCAGTTGTGGCGGCTCTGGCCTGCTCCTTCTATTTCGGGCTCGTCTACTTCGCCCCCAAAGCGCTCACGGAAGTGGTTGCCGCCCACGTCCTGCTGCCCGGCTTGTACTTCGGTGTCTACGGCCAGAGGCTTGGCGAACGCAGGCGGCTTTTCCTCGCGGGGCTGTTCTGCGCGCTGGCCGCGTGCCTTCGCATCCAACTGCTGCCCGCCGTTGTGTTCGCATTCCTGTACTTCTGCCACCCGCGCTGGCGCAAGCGGATTCCCGCCCTGGCCGCCGGAGCCGCGGCGCCGGTGCTTCTCTTCGGAGCGGCGGATTGGATCGCCTGGACCTATCCCTGGCAGTCCTTCATTGGCTACTACAGGGCGAACGTCATCAGCGGACCCGGCAGGGAACTGACCCTGGTCCAGCCGTGGTACTGGTATCTGCTGATTCTCGTCGTGCTGATCGGACCGGCGATTCTGCTTCTCATCCATGGCTGCAGGCGAAGCCCGTTCCTGGCGATCTTCTGCGCGGTGGTGGTCGCCGCGCACAGCGTCATCGCGCATAAAGAGGTCCGGTTCATCTATCCGATCCTCGCCCCGGCCATCGTGCTGGCCGCGATGGGCGCTGTGGACCTGCTGGCGGAGATCGCTCGCGGCATGAGGTTCCTCGCAAATCCCCGGTGGGTTGTGTCCCTTTCCATCGCTTTCTTTCTCGCTTCGTCTGTTCTGCTCTCCGCGCTCTGCGCCGACTGGTACAAGACAAGCTGGGGCGTCGGGGCCTTCGATCGTCTCGGTCACGAGCCGGGCTTATGCGGCGTGGGCATCTACGATCGCATCTGGTGGGAGTCGGGCGGATACACGCACCTGCATCGCGATGTGCCGATCCTGCAGTTGGACAATGCCGCCGAGCTCACTCAGATGGCTCCGCACTTCAACGCGCTGATTGCGCCGATGGACGCGCCCGGCATCCCCGCCGGATTCGCGCGGTCGCAGTGCTGGAAGGGAGTGTGCCTGCTCGAGCGGCCGGGAGCCTGCACCGCCCCGCCCGCGGACGAGGTGCTCAACGAGTACCTCAAGAGAGTCGGCCTGTGATGCGGGCGTCGCTTCATGAGCCGGCCCAGTGGGACGCACCGCGCCGCCGGAGGCTAATCTGGTAGCGATGTCCTCGACGATCGGCGTCTTCGATTCCGGCTTCGGCGGTTTGACTGTTCTGCGCGCGCTCATCGAGCGGATTCCGCGCGCAAGCTTTGCTTTCCTCGGCGACACGGCGCGCCTGCCCTATGGCTCCAAGTCGCGGCGCACCATCGCGCGCTACGCCGTTCAGAGCGCGCAGTTCCTGGTCA
>JBEKUS010000176.1:0-5916 GCA_049514795.1 Occallatibacter sp. | reverse complement strand
TCGACCCCAAGACAAAAACCAGAACTTTCCTGAGAAGGAAAAAGTGTCAGGGATGTGCCCGGTCTGAAATGTCAGCTATCTGCCCGGCCGTACAACTTGACAAGTTCGGCGAGGATGGGCGGAGTGGTGCTTGCGGGAGATTGGAGCGCGATTTACTACCCAGAAAACGACTTCAGAGGACCTATCCGTCTTCGCTGAGCGCCTCGGCGATTCTGCGCTTATTGAGGCCCTCAGCGGCCGAGACTTCCCCATCGTCGACTGCCCGGGCAGAAGATCTGGATTGCGTGATTTCCCACTATCCAGCGATCGATCCACCAGCTCGGATCCTGCTCACACTGCCCAGCGAAATAGCTATCGGCGGGAGTCTAATGAAAAGCGATACCATGTCACACCGTCCGCCAAGAAATTGCTGGAATGGGCTGACAGGCCGGTGAACTTTGTAATACTCGACTCCCAGAATTTGTGAGCCAAGACGTTTTTCTCCATGACGCGAATCTGCCATCTACCCGGACAACGGAGCCACACTTTCCTGGCCAATTCGGTTCCGATTCCACGATGCCGGTACCGGCGCAATACAAAAAACTCCGCCATGTCCCAGGCTTCGTTATCGCCGGACGGTTCTGAGCCTCGTGTGACAAGCACGAATCCGACTAGTTTGCCATCAAGTCTCGCCAGAAATGGCAGTCGAGAGATATCGGACCAATAGAGAGGAAGGCTCTTGTAGCCGTAACGGCCGTCATCCCCAACGTCTATCGGGACCAGTTCACTGAGGTCGTGAATGTAAAGCTCAAGAAGATTTCCCAAAGCAGATCGATGCTCGGCGCTGGCCTGGATCAGTTCGACACCCGTGGTCATGCACCTGAGCTTACATCGAAACGCCCTTCAGGTCGTATCGGCAAGCCGGAAGTTTCGCTTTCATCAGACGACTTCAGCCCAATGCGCTCATTCAGCATGGTTTATTCGCCAAAGGCCGAATTAGTGTTGGCAAACGCCGTTGCGTCGATCGATGCGTATCGGATGTCTGGCGTATTGGAGGACTGCGAGGGGTGACCCCGCCCTGCCGTCGCGAAAATCACCCCGACACAAAATCATCGAACGCAGACCGCCCGGCAAGCGTATCCTTTCGGCATACTGCCAACAACTCATCCACCCCAGTCTCCCTTGATCCATGGCGGTGTGCTGTTGGCTTGAACCGCTGTGCCCTGGCGCACGACTTCGCACGAGCGCTGCCGCGAAGCGCAGAAACGGAAATCCGAATGAGCACGACCTCGGTTGCATCCACCACCCCGCCGGCATCGCGCAGTACTCCGCCCTCATACAACTACGCGCTGGGTTACCTCAAGGCTTGCATCATCGCGCTGGTTGTCGCCCATCATGCGTCGCTCGCCTATCATCCGGCCGCCCCGCCCATCCCTGCGTCGCTGCTTTTGCCGGCCCGCTGGTGGCAGGCATACCCGGTAGTCGACGCGCACGCCGCATGGGCGGGCGTTTTCGCCACTGTCAACGACATCTTCTTCATGACCCTCATGTTCTTCGTCTCAGGACTCTTTGTCTGGCGCAGCCTGACGCGCAAGGGCGCCGGCGGTTACATGCGCGACCGCCTGCTTCGCATCGGCCTGCCCTTCATTCCGGCTGCCCTCATTCTCGCGCCGCTTTCCTATTACCCCACGTATCTGCAAATCCCCGGCCACGGCGGGTTCGGCGGTTTCCTTTATCAATGGGTCAGGCTGGGCACGTGGTCGGCTGGTCCGGTCTGGTTCCTCTGGGTTCTGCTCGTTTTTGACTTCCTTGCCGTCTGCGCATACAAGGTGGCGCCCAAATGGGGCGAGTCTCTGGGACGCATCACAATTGCCGCCTCGCAAACCCCTGCAATCTTCTTCCTTTGCCTGGTCGCCGTGTCGGCCCTCGTCTACGCTCCAATGACCCTCGCCTTCGGACCATTCTCGTGGGCCGCGTGGGGGCCATTCGTTTTCCAGAAGAGCCGCATCCTGCTTTACTTCGTGTACTTCGTTGCTGGAATCGCGATTGGTGCCTGCGGCCTCGATCGCGGCCTTCTTGCGCCGAAGGGGAAGCTCGCCCGCCGCTGGCATCTTTGGGTTGCGGCTGCCATTGTCGCGTTCGTTGCTTTCGCAAAAGTCGCCGCCATAGTCTACAGTGCTCCGATCCCGCACACGTGGCGCGAGGCCGTCCTATCGGGTCCGATCCTGCTCTACCTGGTCCTGTTCACGCTCTCATGCGCAGCGTCGAGCTTGGCATCGCTGGCCGTCTGTCTGCGCTTTCTCGCTTCTCGCTCCCGCGTACTCGACGACCTGGCCGCGAACTCCTATGGCATCTTTCTCACCCATTACCCATTCGTAAGCTGGCTCGGCCTCGCGCTGCTCGGCTTTTACCTGCCCGCGTTCGCGAAGTTCCTTCTCGTCACGGCAGGTTCAATTGCGCTCAGCTGGCTGGCAGTCATCGCACTGCGCCGCATTCCGGCCCTAGCTCGCATCATCTGAGTTGCCCCTTCACCGCGAGTTGAATCCGGGAAGAATCCATCATGGCAACTACCGAATTCTCCAGGCGCGGATGCGAATATTGTCCGCGGGCTCGGGAAACCGGTTTCCCGCGAGTTGGCGCGGCAATTGAATCTGCGCGATCCATTCAATATCCGGACCTGGGTAAACAGAGCTTCCGGATCCGGCTGACCCTTGATCCACACACGGTAGGCGCCGTCAACTCGATGAGATACAGATTTTGCTTTGATAGGCCCCATAAACGCCTTTGCGTCGATCGATGCGTGTCGGATGTCTGGCGTATTGGAGGACTGCAAGGGGCGCACCCTACGCTTCCGCCGCGGCGACTCGCTCAGGATGACAAGTTGTTCGGGGGCACGATATCGCATCCTTTCCGCAAAGGACGCGGAAAGGATAGGGCACGGAGCGGGTAACGACTCCCACCCTAGCGGGAAAAACAAAGGCCCCGCGAGGGTGGGGCACCCGAAGGCTTCCTACTTCACGCGGACGCTGGGCTCGACGGAGAGGCCGGGGCGAAGTTCGTGCTTCGCGTCGTCGTTCTGGAGGTCGGTGAAGTCGATGCGCACCGGGACGCGCTGCACCACCTTGACGTAGTTGCCGGTGGCGTTCTCGGGCGGGAAGAGGGAGAGCACCGAACCGGTGGCGCCGCCGATCTGCGTGACGCGGCCCTGGTAGTTCCTGCCCGTCGAGTCGACGTGAATCACGACCTTCTGGCCGGCGGCCATGTGGCGCAGTTGCGTTTCCTTGAAGTTGGCCATCACCCACAGATCGGAGAGTGAGACCAGGGTGAGCAGGTTCTGACCGGCGGCCACGTTCTGGTCGGTTTCCACGCTCTTGCGGGTAATGATGCCATCGGAGGGAGCGACGATCTTGGTGTAGCCGAGGTTGAGCCGGGCTATGTCGAGCTGCGCCTGGGCCTGCTGGACCATGGCGTCGGCCTGCCTGGCCCTGGCGTCCTGCGCGGCCACCTGTTGCGGGCCGGTCTGGGCAAACTTGAGCAGCGCGCCGGCCTGCATCTGGCGCTCGTGGGCCACGCGGACGTTATCCTGCGCGGCCTGCATGTTGGCTTGCGCCGCGACCAGGTTGGCCTGCGCGGCGTCGGCCGCGGCGGTGGCGGCGTCGAACTGCTGCTTCGAGATCACGTCCTTCGCCAGGAGCGGCTTGTAGCGAGCCAGATCGGCCTGGGTCTTGGTGTTGTTGGCCTCGGCCTGAACCACCAGCGCCCGCGCCGCCGCCAGTTGCTGCTCGGCCACCTCGACGCCGGCGTGCGAGCCATTTAGGTTGGCGTCGGCCGCGGTCAGGTTGCTGTTGGTATTCACGGTGGTGATGGGCACGTTGACCCGCGCCGCCGCGGCGTTGGCCTTGGCGCTGGCGAGAGCTGCCTCGGCGTTCTCGACCGCAACTTCGTAGTCGCGCGGATCGAGCTCGGCGATCGGGTCGCCCGCCTTCACCAGTTGGTTCTCCTGCACCTCGACCTTGAGCACGTGGCCGGAGATGCGCGAGCTCACCTGGATGAGGTGGCCGTTCACCTGGGCGTCGTCAGTGTCCTCGGTGAAGGTGGAGCGCCACCAGATGCCGAGCGCGACGAGCGCCGCCAGCACGACGGCGGCGATGAGAATGCCTTTGCGGCGGGATTGCGGCTCCTCGATCTCCGTCTCGGCTGCCGATTCGATGGGTTCCGGTGTTGGAATTGGATCCGCCACGTTTACTTCCCTCCTACGTATCTCTTGTAGTCCTGCCCGGCGCCGAGCGCGCGGGCCAGGCTCAGCTTGGCCACGTTGTGCCGGTAGAGGCTGGTCACGTACAGGCTTTCGGCCTGGGCCACGGACTGTTGCGCCTGGCTCACCGCCAGGTTGTCGCTGACGCCGTTGGCGTAGCGTTCCTGCGCCTCTTTCAGGGCCTCGTTGGCCAGGTCGACGCTCGACCGCGCCACTTCAACCTGCTTCCCGGCCGCGGCGATGTCGAACAGCGCGTCGCGCACGTCGGCCTCGATCTGGGCCTGCTTATCGCTCAGGTGCGCCTGAACCACGTCCAGTTGCGCCTGCGCCAACTGGGCCTGGCCGCGCAGGGCGAACTCGTCGAAGACCGGCACGCTCAAGGTGGCCGACGCGTCGCCGGTGCCGTGCGAGTGGCCCAGCGTGGTGCCGATGTCGCCGAAGTCGGCGGCGATGCCGATCGACGGCAGCCGCTCCGCGGTTGCCGCCTTGCGCTGCTCGCTGGCGGCGGCGGTCATCTCAACCAGCGCGGCGAGGTCCTTGCGGTTGGCCTTGGCCTGCTGGATCAACTGATCCGCATCCAACTGGTCGAACGGCGCGTAGGGCACGGTATCGCTGAGGTTGTAGCTCTGCTCGAGCGGCAGGCCGATGGTGCGGGCCAGCGCCAGCTTGTCCTTTTCGAGCGAGTTCTGGGCGGCGATCAGCCGCTGCTCCAGCGATTGGTAGTCGACGCGCGCCCGCAGCTCGTCGAGCAGGGGCGCCGTGCCGGCCTGGTGATTGGCCACCGCCTGATCGAGCGAGACCTTCGCTGTGGCCCCCTGCGCTTCCACGCTGGAGACCTGCGTCTGGTCGGCGAGCACCAGCAGGTAGGCATTGCCCACCGTGAGCACGACGAGGTCGCGCGCGTCCTCGGCCGAGAGCTGCGCCGCGGCGAAGTTGTGCCTCGCCGCCAGGTAGTTACGGAGCGAAGGGATGTTCACCAGCGACCAGTTGAGCGAGGCGCGGATGTCGGTAAAGCCGAACGGCCCGATGATTGTGGGAAAGCCCTTGATGCGCAGGCCCTCGGCGGGCAGGTCGGTCTGCATCTCGGATTCCCTGGCGATGAAATCGACGGAGGGAAGCAGCGACTGCAGTTGGCTCAACCGCTCGGCGCGCAACGCCGAGGCCTGCGTGGTGGTCATCAGGATGCCCAGGTTTGCCTTGAGGCCGCGCTGGATGGCGTCGTCGAGCGAGAGATCGATGGGCTGCGCGGACACCTCGCCCTTGGGCACGCTGCCATGGAAGTCAGCCGCCGTGGGCGGCGAAGGCAGCACTGGCGGCGGGACTACCGACGACTGCGCGCCCGCGCCCGCGGGCCACAGAACACTGAGGCCGAACAGAAGCGCCGCGGCACAGGGACGGATTGGGCAGTGGATGGATCGCTCAGGCAAATTGGTCCTGCTCAAGAACAGCGAACGCGTTGGCCCCAAAATGGCTATACCACTGAATGGATGCTCAAGATGCGCAGCTCGGTTCTTGATTCTAGTGTACCCAATCGCCGGCGCATTTGCCTCTGGCTCAGGGGCGCCGCCAGGGCAAACGCACCATAGCGGCTATATGCGGCGGTGTGCGAAAAGATTGAGATGGGGAGATGGAGACTCCCCTGACGCATTTTGCGGAATTGAAGGATCCTCGTCTGCCGCGCA
>JBEKUS010000175.1:0-6153 GCA_049514795.1 Occallatibacter sp. | reverse complement strand
AGTTGTCGGCCAGGATGTTGTCGACCGGGAGCAGCAGGTTGACGCCTTTGGCCTTCGCCTTAGCCAGGGTCTCCTTCGCAAGGTCGATCTTGTCCTCTTCGACGAGGCTCTTGCCGGTCTTGACGCCGAGGGCGCGCTGGAAGGTGTAGGCCATGCCGCCCACGATCACCAGCGTGTCAACCTTGTCGAGCAGGTTCTGGATGACGTCGATCTTGCCGGAGATCTTGGAGCCGCCGATGATGGCGACGAACGGCTTTTCGGGCGACTCGAGCGCCTTGCCGAGATAGGTGATTTCCTTCTCCATGAGCAGGCCGGCGACAGCGGGCTTCAGGTAGTGCGTGATGCCCTCTGTGGAGGCGTGGGCGCGGTGCGCGGAGCCGAAGGCATCGTTCACGTAGACTTCGGCCAGCGAGGCCAGAGCCTTGGAGAACGCCGGGTCGTTGGCTTCCTCTTCGGCGTGGTAGCGCAGGTTCTCGAGCAGCAGAACCTGGCCGGATTCGAGCTGGCGCGCCATCTCCTCGGCCACCTCGCCCACGCAATCGGGCGCGAAGGCCACGTTGACGCTGTCGCCCAGCTTCTTGTCGAGCAGCTCGCGCAGGCGGTCCACGACGGGACGGAGCGAGTACTTCGGATTCGGCTTGCCCTTTGGCCGGCCGAGGTGCGACGCCAGAATGACTTTGGCCTTGTGGCGGAGCGCGTACTCGATGGTGGGCAGCGTGGCCACGATGCGCGTGTCGTCGGTGATGGTCGAGCCGTCCTCGGTCAGCGGGACGTTGAAGTCGACGCGGATGAACAGCCGCTTATTGGTCAGATCGATGTCTTTGATCGAGAGCTTGGCCATAACTTTGCCTTTCATGAGAGCCAGGGATCGGGTTTTAGGTGTCAGGGGTCAGGTTTCAGGTGTCAGCGAGCGGGCGCAGCTTGCCGGATTTGCCAGCAGCGCCGTCTGAAACCTGACACCTGACCCCTGCGCTGTTCTTACAGTCCCTTCTTGGCCAGGAAGCCGATCAGGTCGACGACGCGGCTCGAGTAGCCCCACTCGTTGTCGTACCAGCTCAGCACCTTGACGCTATTGCCGACCACCTTGGTCAGCAACGAGTCCACGATCGAGCTGCGCGCGTCGCCCTTGAAGTCGGAGCTGACCAGTTCGTTGGTCTCATAGCCCAGAATCCCCTTGAGCGCGCCTTCCGAAGCGGCCTTGAACGCCGCATTCAGCGCTTCGGCCGTCACCGGCTTCTCGGCGATGAAGGTCAGGTCGACGATCGACACGTTCGGGGTGGGGACGCGGATGGCGAAGCCGTCGAGCTTGCCGGCGGTCTCGGGGATGACCAGCTTCAGAGCCTTGGCGGCGCCGGTCGAGGTGGGAATCATCGACAGGGCGGCAGCGCGGGCGCGGCGCAGGTCCTTGTGCGGGAAGTCCAGGATGACCTGGTCGTTGGTATAGCTGTGGATCGTCGTCATGATGCCGGAGACTATGCCGCAGGTTCCGAGGATGACCTTGACGACCGGGGCCAGGCAGTTGGTGGTGCAACTGGCGTTGGAAAGGATGTTGTGCTTGGCCGGATCGTACTTATCGTCGTTCACGCCGAGGACGATGGTGAGGTCTTCGTTCTTGGCCGGAGCCGAGATGATGACCTTCTTCACGGTCGCGCCCAGATGCGCCTTGGCGGCGTTGGCGTCGGTGAACTTGCCGGTCGACTCGATGACCACCTGCGCGCCCACTTCGGCCCAGGGCAGCTTGGCGGGGTCCTTCTCCGCAAACACCTTGATCTTTTTGCCGTCGACGGAAATAAAGTCGTCGCCCGCCTTGATCTCGTTGGACAGGTTGCCCAGGATCGAGTCGTACTTGAGCAGGTGGGCCAGCGTGGCCGGGCTGGTCAAATCGTTCACGGCGACAAAGTCGGTGTCTTTGTTGCCAAGGGCGGCGCGCAACACGTTGCGGCCGATGCGGCCGAAGCCGTTGATTCCAACCTTTACTGCCATGTGTGAGTTCTCCTTCGTGATCGGTGAGGCATGGGTGCAAAAAACATGAATTCGGCGGTATCTGGATCGATTTCCACCAAACCCTTGATCGTATCATTGCGGGCGCGGTGGAAAACGGAGTGCGGAGCACTCTCTCGCACACAATCCTCTTTGCTTAGCATGGGGTGGCCGCGACGGGACTGTATGTGACGGAGTGCACACAATTTGCAGCGCGCACGCCGAGTGTGGTATTCGGGTGAGAGACAAGGCATTCGCCAAGGATCGAAAGCAGTATGAGAAGACGTTCAAGACGTGGTCCTAATACTTCGGAATCCACGGGCAAGATCGGGCAGGAACTCCCATCGAATCAACCGGCTCCGCTGGTGCCGCTCTATCCCGACGACACACCGCCCCGCCCGCGGCAGGGTCAGCAGCGGCCACACGACGCCCGCCACGGGGCTCAGGCGCGCCCGCAACTGCCAGCGAAGCAAGAGTGGAATGAGCCACCCGATTCGGGACGCCTCGAAGTCGAGGATCAGCCCGAGATGCCGCCCGTGGCAGCTCCCAAGCCCAACGCCGCGGGACAGACGCCCAAGGGCTACGTGGTTCTGGCCATCGGCCTGCCCGGCTCGGGAAAGACCACCTGGTTCGGCCGCCGCGGCATCACCCCGCTCTCGTCGGACCTGCTGCGCAACATCCTCTTCGACGACGTGGAGGAGCAGCGCTACCAGGGGCTGGTCTTCTCCACGCTCCGTTCGCTGTTGCGCGCACGGCTCATCGCCCGCATGCCCATGAACTACGTCGACGCGACCAACCTCTCCATCCACGAGCGCCGCCAGTGGATCAAGATGGCCAAGAGCTTCGGCTACGAGGTGCAGGCGGTCTTCTTCGATGTGCCGCTCGACGTGTGCCTGGAGCGCAACCGCCAGCGCGACCGCTCGGTGAGCGAAGACGTGATGCGCCGCATGGCCGAAAAGCTCAAGCCGCCGGTCTTCGAAGAGGGCTTCGAGAAGATCACCGTGGTGCGGGTGAAGAGCGCTGGGTAAGCCAAGGCCCGGCAAGCCGCAGCACGATTCTCAAACGCGAGGTCTTCCCCATGAGTACAGGCCCCTCTGTCTCTCCCGCCCACGAGCCCTGGCTCCGCGGCACGCACGCTGGCGTTCCCGCCGCGGGCCGCGCCGTTCTGCATGCGCTGGAACTCGCGCTCGAAGACCTGACCAAATCGACCTCCGGCCTGACCGACGCAGAAGTTCACTCGCAGCCGCTCGGTCTCCCGTCGATTGCTGTTCATCTGCGTCACATCGCCCGCTCCTGTGATCGCATCCTGACCTACGCCGAAGGCGGCCAGCTTTCCCCGGAACAGCTAGCCGCGCTCAAAACCGAACTGGACGGGGATGGGAAGCAGGAGTCTCTAGCCGAACTGCTCGCCGAAGTTGGAGCCTCATTCAGCACCGCCGCGAATCGCATTCGCGCGCTGGCCACTGCAGATCTCGACACGCGCCGTGTCGTCGGCCGAAAGCAATTGCCCACGTCGCTCGGCGGGGCGCTAGTCCATGTCGCTGACCACACGCAGCGGCATACCGGACAGGTGATCACTACGGCAAAAGTGCTCAGAGCGCTGAGATCATAGTTTGGCTGAACTCTGGGCACGGCTGCCCCGAGCCCCACGGCTGGACAATCGTTGCCTGCGTTCGCTACGGCCGGGGCCCGGGAAGCCGTTTCCGGGGTCCGGCCCCGTCGTTCCCGTTCGCACCGGCACGACCGCACACCCGTTAGAAAATCGTTTTTGCGGTTGCCAGCCGTCCTTGCGGCGAATACACTGTTTTGCGAATCCGCGCGCATCGAATACCGTTCCCGAGTTCTTCTTCCGTCCCGGAGATCAAGGGCGCGATTCACTGCGGTCCTCGGGCGCGTTTCCGGTTCGCGGGCAATTGTGTTTTTGCGCTGTTCCGGGGCATTCGGCGAAAGAAAACGAGGCAATCATGACAGAGAAACTCACGTTCGGAGAGAAATTCGGGTACAGCCTGGGCGACCTGGCGGCCAACTTCGTATTCCAGGCGATGCTGGCGCTGCAATTGGACTTCTACACGCACACCTTCGGCCTAACCGCCGCGCAGGCGGGAACTCTCTTCCTCGTCGTTGGCCTGGGCGTGGCCTTTCTCAATCCGGTGATGGGTGTGATCGCCGACCGCACCGTCACCCGGTGGGGCAAGTTCCGCCCCTGGCTGCTGTGGACCGCGGTGCCGTTCGGCATCATCGGCGTGCTCACGTTCACCACGCCCGACGTCAGTCCGGCAGCCAAGATTGCCTATGCCTGGACGACCTACATCCTGCTCCGTGTGGTCTACACCGTCAACAATGTGCCGTATGCCTCACTGACGGCGGTGATGACTTCGGACCCCGACGAGCGGACGAGCATCGCATCCTACCGCCAGATCGCCGCCAACTCTGCCGGCTTCATCATTGCCAGCCTGGCGATCCCAATGGTGAGGTTCTTCGGGCACGGCAACGACGCACGCGGCTACCAGCTCACCATGGGCCTGCTCTCGGTGCTGAGCGTGATCTTTTTCATCGTGGCCTTCTTCGTCTCCAAGGAACGGATCCAGCCCGACCCGCAGCAGCAGAGCTCTCTGGGCCAGGACCTGGCGGACCTTTTTCAGAACGGCCCCTGGATAGTGCTCTTCCTGGCCACGCTGTTCTACTTCGCGGCCATCGTCATTCGCGGCAACGTGATGTTGCCCTACTTCCGCTTTGTCGCCAAGAACGTCGACCTCTACTCGTGGTTCAACGGCTTCGGCCTGGCCTCGCTGCTGGTGGGCGTGGCCCTGTCCACTGCCGTATCGAAGCGCGTCGGCAAGCGGACTCTCTTCATCGCCAGCATGCTTCTGGCGGGCATCTTCAACGTGGCGCTGCTGGTGATTCCGCCCGGCGCGACGGTGACCATCATCGCGGTGGAGGTGATTCGCCAGTTCTGCTACGGATTATCTGGGCCGATCCCGTGGGCGATGATGGGCGACGTGGCCGATTACGGCGAGTGGAAGACGGGCCGCCGCGCCAGCGGCACGGTCACCTCGGCCGTGGTCTTCGCCCTGTGGGCGGGGCTGGCGCTGGGCGGCGCCGTTGCCGGTTGGCTCTTCTCCTACTACGGCTACGTCTCCGAGGCCGCCACGCAGTCGCTGCACGCGCAGTCGGGAATCCTGCTCACCGCCAGCGTCTGGGCCGGGCTGGCTTTCTTCGCCACGGCAATCTGCCTGCTCTTCTATCCGATCTCGCGGGAAGGGAACCAGAAGATCGCCAACGAGCTGGCCGAACGACGGAAGGGGTTCGCAACGGGCAAGGCGTAATGGATAAACCGCCGCTCCGGCAAAGGAGCCAGAGAGAAGGGATCATGCGGACCAAACTACGAAAGAAGGCAGGGCCGGCCGCACTGGCCGGGCTGATCGCCGTGTGCGCGGCGGCCGCCGCTCAGGCGCCCACGTCTCTGAAAGATTCGTTCAAGGGCGACTTCGTGATCGGTGCGGCGATCAACGACGCGCAAATCAGCGGAAGAGACGCGCGCGGCGACGCCATCGTCGAGGCCCAGTTCAACTCCATCTCGCCGGAAGACGTGCTCAAGTGGGAGAGGGTTCATCCGCAGCCGGACAAATATGACTTCGACCTGCCCGACAAGTACGTCGCGTTCGGCCAGGAGTACCGCATGTTCGTCGTCGGGCACTGCCTGATCTGGCACGAGCAGACACCGGACTGGGTCTTTCACGACAGCAAAGGCAACCTTCTCAGCCGCGATGCGTTGCTCAAGCGCATGAAGGATCACATCTCCACGGTTGTTGGCCGCTACAAAGGGAGAATCCAGAGCTGGGATGTAGTGAACGAAGCGCTCAACGACGACGGCACGCTGCGCGAGTCTCTGTGGTACAAGATCATCGGCCCCGACTACATCGAGAAGGCCTTCCAGTACGCGCACGAGGCCGACCCGCAAGCGCAACTGACCTACAACGACTACAGCCTGGAGAACGAGGCCAAGCTCAAGGGCGCAATTGCGCTCATCAAGAAGCTGAAGGCCGAAGGAATTCCGGTCGCCTCCGTCGGAATTCAGGGGCACATCAACATGACCTGGCCGACAATGGAGCAGGAGGACGCCGCGATCTCGGCGGTGGGCGCGCTGGGCGTGAAGGTCGCGATCACGGAGCT
>JBEKUS010000174.1:0-6160 GCA_049514795.1 Occallatibacter sp. | reverse complement strand
GCCCGCCGCCCTGAGCAGCCCAGTCAGCTCGTCAAGAGCTTCCGGCTCAGGCCGCGACGCTGGCTAGCGGACTCAACGGCGATCGTCTCCAGTTCGGCCTGTGGCGGCAGCAGGCTGGCCACGGCAAAGCCCCGCACGCCGGCCGCCTCCGGCCCAACAGCAACCAGAGCGATCCGGCGCCGCGTGGAATCGGGGTCGATCGCCTTTTTGTAGGCGGATTTGCGCCAGTGCGGGGCATCCGGCAAGCTCTTGGCAATCGCCTTCACCCGGGCCAGATCGGTTCCGTTCATTCGCCGGATCAGAACGCCTTCGATCGTTGCGCTCATACATCCTTCCCTTCGGCGGCCGGCCGCCTGCCGCCCACTTCGTTTCCGAAGATCTCTGCGTCGGAGCGCCGCAGGTAGTGCCCATCGAGCAGGGCCAGATCGACGGCCGCGCCCGCAACCAGGCGCGCCTCGCCGAGCCGCAGCGCATCGACGGCCGCAGGCGCTTGCGCGATCACGATCTGCGTACTCGGCCACGCCGCCGCCAGCACTGCCGCTGCTCCATCGTCGCAAACAGCGACGCGCACCGGCGCAGGCTCAATCGCCGCAAGCTCACGCGGACCGGCCAGCATCTCCGCCGGTTTCTCTCCCATGCGCTCGACCCGCAGAAACACCTCGCCGCGATGCGCATCCAGCGCCGCCGATGGCACGCCCGCCTTTCGCGAGAGCACTTCGAGACGCGACACAGCAACCACCGGAATCTCCATGCCCTCGGCCAGGCCCTTCACCGCGGCCAACCCAACGCGGACGCCGGTGAAACTGCCCGGCCCGTTCACGGCGACGATGCCGCCCAGCCCGCGCAGTCCGACCTCTGCCGAACGCAGGACTTCGGCCACCGCCGAAACCAGCGTGGCCGAGTACGTACGCCCGGCGAGTTCAACTTGTCCGAGGATTTCGAGATCGCGCCCGGCGAGCCGCCCCAGCGCCACCGAGCCGGATGGGCCGCAGGTGTCGATCGCGAGAATCAGCCGCCACTCCGGCACGGGTTCTCCTTACACCGCCGCCAGCGCCTGATCGAGGTCGGCAATCAGGTCGTCCTTGTCCTCGATGCCGATCGAGAGCCGGATCCGCCCCTCGTTGATGCCCATCGCGCGGCGCACCTCTTCGCTGACCGATCCGTGCGTGGTGGTGGCCGAGTGCGATGCCAGAGACTCGACGCCGCCCAGCGACTCCGCGTTGGTGAATATCTTGATCGCCGAAAGGAACCGCGCCGCTTCCTCCCGCGACGTCAGCTCGAAGCTCATCATTGAGCCAAAGCCCTTTTGCTGCTTCACGGCAAGATCGTATTGTGGATGGCTCTTCAGCCCCGGATAGGCCAGCTTGCTCACCTTGGGGTGCGTGGAAAGGAACTCCGCGACAGCGCGGCCATTCTCCTCATGCTGTTTGATCCGCAAGGGCAGCGTCTTGATGCCGCGCAGCACCAGATAACACTCGAATGGCGACATCACGCCGCCCGCCGCCTTCTGGATCAGCAGGAACTTCTCCTTGTGCTCGGGCTTCGACCCGATCAGCGCCCCGCCCAGCCCGTCCGAGTGACCGTTCAGGTATTTCGTCGTCGAGTGCATCACGATGTCGGCGCCCAGCGCCAGCGGGCTCTGCAAGGCCGGCGACAGGAACGTGTTGTCCACGCTGACCTCGACGCCATGCGCGTGCGCGATCTTCGCCACGCCGGCGATGTCGGTAAGCACCATCAGCGGATTGCTCGGCGTCTCGATGTGCACGAGCTTGGTGTTCGGCTTGATCGCCGCTTCCACCGCCTTTAGATCGCTCGTGTCCACATACTCGATCTCGATCCCGTAGCCGCTCACGATCTGGTTGAACAGCCGCACCGTCCCCGCGTACACGTCGCGCGAGCACACGATGTGGTCGCCCGTGCGCAGCATCGCCACCAGCGCCGCAATGGCCGCCATCCCGGTGGTGAACGCGTGGCCGCTCGTGCCGCCTTCGAGAGCGGCCAGCGCCGTCTCCAGGCGATCCCGCGTCGGGTTGCCCGCGCGCGAGTAATCGTAGCCGCGGTCGCTGCCGATGCCGGTCAGCTCGAAGGTGGACGAAAGGTATACGGGCACGTTCACCGCGCCCGTCAGCGGGTCGGGGTGCTGCCCTGCATGAACGGCAAGAGTTGCGTACTTGTGTGGGGACATAGGCAAGCTGTCAGCTACTAGCTCCTAGCTTCTAGCTTAATGTAACGAGGCCGCGAACCGAGGGCGGCGCAACGGTTCTCGCGCCCCCTCTATGCGAACTGCCCCCGGAAGACCGCCTTGATGTGCGCCAGCCGCTTTTCGAGCGCCTCGACTTCATCCATAAGCTCCAGCCGCCGCGCCAGCCCGATGGCGTCGTAGAAGGCCTCCTTGGCGTCGCTGTAGCAGGCCGTCGCGCCGCTCGACGAGTGCGCCTCGTACATCTCGTCGTAGGCCTTCTCGCCCATCGCCTTGAGCCGTCTCAACTGCTCCAGCATCGCCTGCCGATCCGCATCGCCGGCCATCTCGCGCACTCGCATTCCGGGAGCTCTGCGCTCCCGCGGTCGTTCGCCCATCGGGCACTGGTCCCGTGAGCGTGGTCTTCAGTCTACTTGAGGCGCCAATGCACCCGTTTCCATTTGCCAGGCGCAGCACACAGCCTCACCCGCCGCTCCGCCGGCCTGCGGACGAAGACGCGCAATGTCTCGCTTACCTGACGAGGACTAGGACCTCTTTCCGGTGATCAAACGGAAGAGGAAGACGATCAGGATCGCGCCGAGGACCGCCACAACCAGTGTGAAGATCAACCCTCCGCCGCCAAAGCCCAGGTGGGCGGCAATGAACCCGCCGACGATGGCGCCGGCGATGCCCAAAATGATGTCGAGGAAGAAGCCGTAGCCTCCTCCCTTCATGATCTTTCCAGTGAGCCAGCCGGCCACGAGCCCGACGAGGATGAGGTACAGCAGATGCAGCATCTCTTTTCTCCTTTTCTCGATCTGCAGGGCGCAGGGCAATCCGAGCCCCGAGCTCACGGCGTTCGGAGGAGGATTCGCGCCCGGATGAGCTCGCGGAGCGTTATATCATCGCCGGTTCATTCCTGGCTATCGGTTTTTGCGTTGCCATAGGGGCAATGGCGGCAGACCGAGCCGCAACACGACCCGCGCTTCAGGTGGTATGCGGCGGTGAAGACCAGGTTCGGCCCGTCGAAATAGTAGTCCCCCGGGTCCAACTCGGGCGGCGGGTGTGGTGCGTCAGTGGACGGCCGGTCTTCCATGTGCCTATTCTCGCCGAACCTGCCCGGCGTCTCATGCCGGCGGCCGAAACCAGCCGCTAAAATCGAATCATGGCTCTCACCGCGCAAGACCGTGCCCGCAAGATCAAGATCGTTCTCTTCGACGTCGACGGCGTCTTCACCGATGGCACCATCTGGCTCGTCCCGGGGCGTCCTGCGGACAGCGGCCTTTTGGACGAGATCAGTGGCAAGGACAATATTGGCTTCGGCGTCGGCTCGGCGACCATGGTCGAGGCCAAGGGCTACAGCGCCCACGACGGCACGGCGATCTCTCTGGCGCGGATCGGCGGCCTGAAGTGCGGCGTCATCACCAAGCGCATCAGCGAGACGGTGGCCACGCGCGCCCGCGACCTCAAACTCGAATTCATTTACCAGGGCTGCGCTTTCAAGATGCAGGCCATCCGCGAGATCATGGCCAAGGAAGGCGTTGGGCTCGACGAGATCTGCTACGTGGGCGACGACGTGATCGACCTGCCGGCCATGCGCGAGGTGGGATTCGCCGTGGCCGTCGCCAACTCGCGCGAGCGCGTGAAAGCCGAGGCGCATTACGTCACGCCCAATCCGGGCGGCTACGGCGCGGCCCGCGACGCAATCGAGTTCATCCTCGAGGCGAAGGGCGATCTGGATCGCTGCATCGAAGCCTACATCGACGAGCGCAACCCGATTCCGCCGTCGATGGACATCGGCCGCGGCGGGGATCTGAAGTAGCAGCAGTGTTAACGGAATTAGCGGAGCTAGCGGAGCCAGGCCGGGAGATTGCATCCCGGGTGAACCAGCGCCGTGGCGTTAAGAGATTGGAATGACGAGCGCACCCAAGAGAGCGGTTGTCCTGTTAAGCGGCGGCCTCGACTCGGCCACCGTGCTCGCCATCGCCAGGAGCGAGGGCTACGAGCTCTACGCGCTTTCGTTTTCCTACGGCCAGCGCCACGCCTGGGAGCTCGAGGCCGCCAAACGCGTCGCCGCGTCCATCGGCGTGGCGCAGCACCGAATCGCCGCCATCGATCTGCGCGTCTTCGGAGGTTCCGCGCTCACCGACGACATCGCCGTGCCCAAGGGCCGCGCGCCCGAGGAGATGGCCCACGGGATCCCCATTACCTACGTCCCCGCGCGCAACACGATCTTTCTTTCCTTCGCTCTGGCGTGGGCCGAGGTACTCGGCGCAGCCGACATTTTTCTCGGCGTGAACGCGCTCGACTACTCGGGCTATCCCGATTGCCGCCCGGAGTACATCGCCGCCTTCGAAAAGATGGCCAACCTGGCGACCAAGGCCGGCGTCGAAGGCCGCCAGTCGCTCAAAATTCACACGCCGCTGATCGCTCTCACCAAGGCGCAGATCGTCGCCCGCGGCCTTGCTCTGGGTGTCGATTACGGTCTCACCAGCAGTTGCTACGATCCCTCGCCCACGGGCGCGCCCTGCGGCCAGTGCGACTCCTGCCTGCTGCGGCAGAAGGGCTTCCGCAAGAACGGGATCGAGGACCCGCTGAGCCGTTAGCTCTTAGCCGTTAGCTGATTGTCTCTCTTTGCGAATTGCCAGCTCACGTTATCGCGAAATGAACAAAAAGTTGGATGAAGACGAGGAGCTAAAGGCTAAGAGCTAATAGCTTGCTTTTATGTCATACGCCGTCAAAGAGATTTACTACACGTTGCAGGGCGAGGGCGCGCAGACCGGCCGCGCCGCGGTCTTCTGCCGCTTCGCCGGATGCAATCTCTGGTCGGGCCGCGAGCAGGACCGCGCCTCGGCCATCTGCCGCTTCTGCGATACGGACTTTGCCGACACCAACGGACCGGGCGGCGGAAGGTTCGCCTCGGCCGATGCGCTCGCCGCGGCCGTCGAGCAGCGCTGGCCCGCCTCCGGCAAACGCTTCGTCGTCTGCACCGGCGGCGAGCCTCTGCTGCAGCTCGACGCGCCTCTGATCGACGCCTTGCACGCCCGCGGCTTCGAGATCGCGGTCGAAACCAACGGAACCATCGACGCGCCATCAGGCCTCGACTGGATCTGCGTAAGCCCCAAGGCTGGAGCCGAACTCCGCCAGCGCACCGGCGACGAGCTCAAGCTGGTCTTTCCGCAACCGGGCGCCGAGCCGGAGCGATTCGAGTCCCTCGCCTTTCGCCATTTCTTCCTGCAACCCATGGATGGGTCCGACCGCGAGGAGAACACGCGGCTCGCGCTCCAATACTGCCTCGAACACCCGCGCTGGCGCTTGAGCCTTCAGACACACAAGCTGCTGAATATTCCGTAGCGGCAGGGCAAAGAGCGAGTCTGCGAGTCAGCGAGTCTGCGGGTCTGCGATGCAGTTCCAATCACTCAAGCTCCGTTTTCTTGTTCCCTTGTTCCCTTGTTCCCTTGGTCCCTGCCCTTCTCCGCTTCGGCCAGCCATCCCCGCTTCAGCTTCTCCTCCGGAATGCTCGACAGATACGGCTTGATGTCGAGAACCGGCGTTCCATCCAGCATGTCCACGCCGCGCACGTGCAGCGACGCTCCTTCCCGGCGCAGCAGTTCCACCACCGTCAGCCCGATCGGATTCGGCCTTCTCGGTGCCCGCGTCGAGAACACTCCGTGCGGACGTTTCTCGTCGGTGGGCGGGTGAGCGATCAGGTCGTACCCATCGGCCCGGTCGAACTCCCAGATCACGTACAGGTGCGAGAAGCCTTCGATGTCTTTCAGCCCCGCCTCGTACTCACGGAGCAGCTCGATGACCCCTTCGGCCTCGTGTTTCGCTCCAAACCCCTTGGGGATGGCCGAGGTTTCCCGGTACGGGCTGCGAACAAATCCGATGGGCTGCGCGGTAAACATGGCTTTGATGCCTCCAAAACCCATGGTAGCCGGGCCAGGCCGAGGCCAAGCAGGCCCGGGCCCCGCAGCACAT
>JBEKUS010000173.1:0-6188 GCA_049514795.1 Occallatibacter sp. | reverse complement strand
TCCGGCCAGGTTGATGCCTTTGCCGATGAGGAGGATGAGATGGAAACCGCTGGGATCCTCACCTCCTCCGATGATGACGAAGTGATCGCCGAAGAGACGGTGATCGCGGTCGTCCAGAAGCCTGCCAAGAAGGCGCCCGCCAAGAAAGCCGCCAAGAAGGCCCCCGCGAAGAAGCCGGCGAAGAAGGCAGCCAAGAAGGCTCCTGCGAAGAAGGCGGCCAAGAAAGCTCCCGCCAAGAAAGCGGCGAAGAAGAAGGCTCCTGCCAAGAAGGTAGTCAAGAAGGCTGCCAAGAAGGCGGCAAAGAAGGCTCCGGCGAAGAAAGCCGCGAAGAAGGCCGTAAAGAAGGCAGGAAAGAAGGCAGCAAAGAAGGGCAAGAAGTAGTCTCGCTTTTTGCTCTTGAGCGCTCGGGATGCACGCGGCGCAGCGCCGCGCGTCGTTGCTCGGCACGCCGAAGCGGATCGAGGGGACCGATGTCCTCCGCTCCGCGAGGGCTCCTCTCTGTGAAGAGGAGCGGTTGCGGCTGCCTGTCTTGTCTCTCGCTAAAAGACCGGGAGGTCCGGCCATAAGCCGGGCCTCCTAGCGTGCCCGTGTTTCGCACGAATCGTGGCGCCGGTCTCCTGACCGGCTGTCGTGCGGGCGTCAAGGCCCGCGCTTCGCGTCCTGCCTCTTCACGCGATTGCCCCGGGATCAACCCGCCTGAAGCTGCTTCAAATGCCATTTCTGATGGCGCAGGTAGTCCGTGATCACGAAACGGAGCGTGGCGGGCTGATCGTCTCCGACTACGCACGTCGCCTCAAGCCGTTCCTCGGCAATCCGGTCGACCACAGCCGTCAGAATCTCGTGTTCGGCCTTCCACCAGCGCAGCAGCGTCTCCCAGGGCTGGTCGGCGTAACCGTGCGCCGCCACCCACTCGTCCTGCGCGTATTTCGGCCCCGCGTATTGGCCGTCGATCGCGGCGCGCACAAACCGCTGCCGGTTGTTGGCTGCCGAATCGAGCAGATGCCCGACGATCTCTTTGCGCGTCCATCCACCGGCCCGCGAGGGCACGTCGGCGAGAGCCGGCGGCAGCGCCAGCAGCGCGTCCTCGATGCGGCCCAGTTCCGCGCGAAAGTCGATGGCGAGTTGTGTAGGCATGGCACCGCCTTTCAGCCATCCCAGAGCGCCAAAAGGCGCCTGAGACGTCTGCGACAATCCTACAGTCGCACGCCCTACGGAATCGCCGCCAGCACATCCGATGCCGCGGTCGACGGATTCACCTTCACCCAGACCTTGGCGATCTTGCCCTGCGGATCGATGAGGAACGTGTTGCGGTTCGCAATCACTAAGCCGTTGAATCCGCCCAGCGAGCCGTAGGCGCTCACCACCTTGTGGTCGGTGTCCGCCAGCAGATGGAACGTGAGCCCATCTTTGGCGCAGAACTGCTTATGGCTGTCGGGCGAGTCCACGCTTACCCCGAGGATCACCGCGTTTCTGGCTTCGAACTGCGGCAGCGCGTCCTGGAACTTGTGCGCCTCGATGGTGCAGCCCGGAGTCATGTCCTTGGGGTAGAAGTAGAGCACCACCCACTTGCCGCGGTAGCTGTCCAGTGAAATCGGCGTACCGTCCTGCGAGGGCAGGGTGAAGGCGGGCGCGGCCTGGCCCACTGTGGGCAGGTTGTCGTTATCGGCGCGCGCGGAGCGCCCGAAAACAAACAGCAGTCCGGCGGCAAAAACCACCGCGACTCCGATCAGCAGATACTTGCTCATGTCGAACCTCCTGGGAAGCAGCGAATGCAGGATTTGAGGTCCTGCGGGATTTGATTACGAAGGCCAATCCTGTACGTGGACCTTCTTTGATCGCGGTCAACTAACCACTGACAACTGACAACTGAGAACTGACAACCGATCCCCATCTCACCGCCGCGCCGCCACAATCGCAATTCCAGCCCCGTTGGCGCGCTCGAGCAGCGCCTCGCGGTCGAACAGCAGCGTCTGCCCGGCCTCGACCGAAAGGCAGCTCGCCCCGGCGCGGATCATCGTCTCTACAGTAGAGATGCCGATCACCGGCACATCGAAGCGCATATCTTGATTCGGCTTGGCGACCTTGACCACGGTCAACCGGCGTTCAAGCGTCGAGGCCTCCGCTTCGAGGGTCTGCATCAGCCGTCCGGCCCGCTCAATCGTGGCGTCGGTGCCCTCCATGGCCTCTACGGCCACGCAGGCCTGCGCCGCCGCCACCACCGTCTGCCCGATGTCGAACCCGGCCAGCGCTCCGGCCACCTGCAGCCCATATTCGATGTTCCGGCGCTCCTCCTCGTCGGGCGCACGCGCGGTCAGCACGCCTTCTTGGGCCAGGAGAGGCTCCAGGAACGCCGTCGAGCTGATCAGCTCGATCCCCTCGTCGCCGAGCACCTTCGCCACCGCTCCCAGCAGCGCATCGGTCGAGCGTGTCTTCAGGTTCAGGAGCAGCTTGGCCAGCCGCCAGTCGGGCCGGATGCTCGAGAAGATCTGCTTGTGCTTCACCTGGCCCGCCATCACGGCCTTCGTCACGCCGGCTTCTCGAAAGGTCTCGATCAACCGCGAAAGCTCGCCCAGCGACAGCCAATGAACCGCGATGCCCGCATCCGCCTCGGCTCTCCGGTCCATCTCCGGGTCGGTCTCCTCTTTGATGGCCGCGACCACGACCTCGTGGCCCTCCGCCCGCGCCGCGTCCAGCAGCAGAAATGGGAACCGTCCATTACCGGCAATGAGGCCGAGCTTCATCGCGCGCACCCCGCTGACGCACATCGGGCCTTGCTCTGATCCATTGCAATCTCGTCCCAGCGGCTAGTTGAACTTCGCTGCTTCGTCAAGTTTCTTCTGCGCCTCGTTTGGTCGGCCCAAGGCCTGGAGCACTTTCGCATGGAACTGTAAATCGCGAACAAAAGAACGCACATACTCAGGCCGAAGGCTCGGCGCTTCCTTCTCTGCCCAGGCAATCCCTTTGCGACCATAATCCTCTGCCACCGTCAAATCGTGATCCGAGGCGCTCAGGTCGCCTATCATTCCTTCGATCGTGCCCTTTGTCGAGTAGGCGGCACTGCTGCCCGAATCATCGTCATGTCCGAGCTTGACTACGTCGACAGCCTTCTCCGCCCAGGTCAGCGCATTTGGCAGATCTCGGTTGTCAGCGCAGGCTGTGGCCGCATAAACGAACGCAGAACGTTTTTCGATAAAGCGCACCTCCGGACCAAACTTCTCGGCAGTTTCCCCGGCCTTTTCGCAAGTATCTTCCGCACTCTTGGCGTCAATCCGCGCCGAGACGGCCTTGCTGCATTGATTGAAGAGCGGGAAATACTGTGCCGCGATCTGCTCATCGTCGGGCGCAGGATGATAGTCAGACAGGATAAACATGATCGACACTGGCCCTGTCGCTGCGATGGGAACACCGCCTTTTTCAAATGGGTAGTAGCTCCACTGCTTCAGGCAATCCATGGCTGCCTGTTGTAGCATTGCTGGCCCGCTTACGACCTTCATTGACTCGATCTTTCCAGAAACCCCAACCCGAATCTTGAAGACGACCGTGCCCTGAATGTGCGCGGCCTTGGCGATCGGCGGATAAACCGGGGTAACGCGATGGTCCACGTGCTGATTGAGAGTTGTTTGGTCGACTGAGATTGCTTCTTGAGCCGATGCCGAAAAAACGAAGAAAGTGAAAGCTGCCATCACGCAGAGTAACCGGCCGCGACCGTTCATGGGTCCTCCACAAGAGTTTTGAGCCTTCGATCTTACTTGATCACCCCGCGCTGGCTGCTCTCGATGAACTTCACCAGCAGCGCCACGTCCTCGCCCTCGATCTCGCGCATCTTTTCGAGAGCCTGCGTGGTGTTCAGCTTGGCCGCGAGCAGCAGCCGGCAGGCCTTCTGCAGCCGCCGTAGCCGCTCCGGCGAAAACCCGCGCCGCTCCAGCCCGATCTTGTTGATCCCGAAGGCCCGGTTCTCGCGCCGGCAGGAGGTCAGCGAGAACGGCAGCACGTCCTGCGTCACAATCGTCCCGCCGCCGATAAACGAGTACGCTCCCAACACGCAATGCTGGTGCACGGGGCAAAAGGCGCCCAGCGTCACGTGGTCCTCGATGGTCACGTGGCCGGCTAGGGTGGCATTGTTGGCCAGGATGCAGTTCGAGCCCACCTGGCTGTCGTGCCCGATGTGCGCGTAGGCCATCAGCAGGTTGTTTGAGCCCAGCCGCGTCACCCCGCCCCCGCCCACCGTCCCGCGGCTGATAGTCACGCACTCGCGGATCGTGTTGCCGTCGCCGATCTCGGTCGCTGTCGGCTCCCCCTTGTATTTCAGGTCCTGCGGCGCCATTCCGATCGAACCGAAGGGATAGAAGATGTTGCGCGCGCCGATCCGCGTCCGCCCGTCGATCACGACGTGCGAGATCAACGCGCACTCCTCGCCCAGTTCCACCTCCGGCCCAATCGTGCAATACGGGCCGATCGTGCACGACGCGGGGATCCTCGCTCCTTCCGCAATCACCGCGCTGGGATGAATGCTCACGCCGTCTCCGTTCCCGGCTGGGCGGGGCTCTCCGCCGGAGCTTCCGTGTGCGGAGAGTCTCCGTGCGCGCGCTCCTCGCGCTCGCGCGTCACCACCGCGCAGGTCAGGGTCGCCTCGCACGCCAGCTTGCCGTCTACGGTCGCCCTGCCCGCGATCCGTCCCGCGCGCGACCGGAACGACAGCACGTTCACCTCGAACCGGATCTGGTCTCCGGGTGTCACGGGTCTCCGGAACTTGGCCTTCTCGATGCCCGTAAACACCGCCAGCTTCTTCCCCCGTTCTCCGATCTCGGACAGCATGATCAGGGCTCCGGCCTGGGCCATCGCCTCCACCACCAGCACGCCGGGCATGATCGGGTAGCCGGGAAAGTGGCCCTGAAAGAACGGCTCGTTCATGGTCACGTTCTTGATGGCCACGACTCGCTTCTGGGGCTCGAACTCCAGCACGCGGTCGATCAACAGAAAGGGGAAGCGATGCGGCAGGATATCCATGATCTCCTGGATGGTCAACGTCATTCTGCGGCTCCTCTGCAGCGGTCGGATTCAGTGCTCTGCGCTCGTTCGGATTATAAATAAGCCCGTTCATCGATTTCCGGACGCGGCAGCCTCGCGCGAGGATCAGGAAAAGCTTCAGCAATCCAGGTAATGCCGTAGGGAATCGCGTCTTTCCGGGAAAAGGGTCAGACCTCCGGCCTTCCGGCGGCGTTGGCTAGCCTGCGGGGTTATAGTAGCGCTATCACCCCCCGAACCGAGATGGATTGGACGGACGCATGGCCCACGACGTTTTTATCAGCCATTCCGCGAAAGACAAAACCACCGCCGACGCGGTCTGCGCCATGCTGGAGAGCGAGGGCATCCGCTGCTGGATCGCTCCCCGCGACGTGCTTCCCAGCATGGAATGGGGCGAAGCCATCATCGACGCCATTCAAGAATGCCGGATCATGGTGCTTGTCTTCACGGCCAGCGCGAACGCATCGCCGCAGATCCGCAGAGAGGTCGAACGGGCCGTCAATCATGGCGTTGCCATCCTGCCCCTGCGCGTCGAGGACGTCCTCCCCGCCAAGGCCCTCGAGTACTTCATCGGTAACGTTCACTGGCTCGACGCCCTGTCCGCGCCATTCGAGGCTCATCTCAAGAACCTCGCCGGGACGATCAAGGTTGTGTTGGCGCGCATGGAGCCACGCGACGCGCCGCCGGTGCTGCAAAAGGCGGCAGGGGAAGCGTCTCGGGAGTCTGAGGTGCCCGGCCAAGTCGCGACGTCAGAAACGGGCCTGAAGCCAGTGGAAAGCTCTTCGACGGAGACGCCGGCAACGTCGGCTGAAACTACACCAAGGTCCGTCGATATTTCCGGGCCCGCCGAAACGCCAACTGTGGAGATCGGCCCTCCGCCTTCCGACGCGCAACCAACCTCGCACGAACATCGTACGGAAGCCTCGGACGCAGGACCAAGGAAACCTCGGATTCCCCGCGCATGGATATTTGTCATCCTCGGCGGAGTGGTTGTCCTGATCGCGTCGCATCATTTTGTGTACTGGTGCTGGAATCACTGGGTGGCGCGCAATAGCGACACTCAAAACTATTATTATTCGATCTTCGGGACCGCCGACGGCAGGCGGTTGTGGGCTGTTGGCTTAATGGGCGAGATCACTGAGTCAGACGACGGGGGCGCAACC
>JBEKUS010000172.1:0-6209 GCA_049514795.1 Occallatibacter sp. | reverse complement strand
ACCTGGAACAGGATGTGGCGGAACTGCTGCCACGTCCGGTGGGGTGTCCCAGTCACAAGCCGATCGTGTGGTACAAAGGTTTCCTCTACAGGGCCGCCAGTTGGACGACGGCACGACGAGTGGTAGCGAAGGTCGAACATCATGTCGGGGAATTGTTCCCGCGCATCGGGTTCATCTTGACCAATCTGGAGACGCCGAGCCGGGCGGCGGTGGGGTTCTATAACAAGCGGGGCACGGCCGAGCAGTGGATCAAAGAGGGGAAGCAAGCTGTGACGATGACGCGTTTGAGCTGCCATCGATTCCTGTCCAACGAGGTTCGGCTATGGCTCAGCACTCTCGCCTTCAACCTGGGCAACCTGGGGCGGCGGCTGGTAGAGCATGCCCGTTACTACTGGCTACTGCTAGCGGAGAACCATCTCACGCAGCGCTTGTTCAGAAGCATGCTGCGGCGGATGGAGGTTTTGCCACTACCAGCTGGGTAAGCGCGTCAGCCAGGCGAAACCAATCTGGACGACAGAGGGGAGTTGCCGGGAGAGGTGTCCGTGAGATGGATTCGAAATCGGGCGAGTTATGGCTTTTGGGCGACCGAAAATGGCCGTGTGGCGCAAGACCGGGTCTTTGGCCTTGGAACCAATGCAAGAAAGATCGCGAGCGGAGGCGATGGGGGAATATGGGTTCACAACGAAAAGGCAAAATGGAAATTCCAGTTCCCTCTCCCTATGCGCGCGGCTGGACGAAGACCCAGCGGTAACTCAAGCTATGCATGTAGAGATCGCCACCCACTCGAATGCTTTGCAGCCAGCGCTCGTTGTAATCGTGGACAACGCCAAACACCGCCGGCCAAGGCCCCTCGGGGTCGACAAATGGGTCCATTGCGACAATAATCCACTCACCATGCGGCTGATTCGGGTACGCGAGACGGAGTGCCGGACCCACTTCAGCAGGGCAGACCTGCAAGCCGAGCGTGACGGCATAAGCAAACATTTCCTTTCGATCGCGAACGGCGCTCCCGCCCAAATCTTCCGGAAGCGGAGCAACCAAGTCCACTTCGGTCTGGACCGGCGAGATTGCCATGGTTTTGATAACCGGAGCGACGGAATCATCGACGCGGCACCGCGCAGACTGCAGAGCACTAGAATAGGCGCCGGGGCTCTGGCACCGACCCAACATGATGGTCTTGAAGACCGGAAACGTACGTTTCTCCATTATGGCTTCCTCCTCGCGTGAACGAACATCCGGCGAGAGTGCTGGTCCCCGATAAATCGCTAATTCTCACGCCGTCACTTTACCCCGCGGACCCCTGCCATCGTATAGTCAGAATGCCATCCTGAGCGAGTTGCCGCAGCGACGAGTCGAAGGATCTGCGGTTGCTTTTCTTATTGGGTGCACACCGCATCAACGACCATGAACAATCCGCGAGAGTCTATCTACTCCCTACTCCCTACTCCCTATTCCCTGCCTTTTCCAGCGCATCGCATGCCGTCTTCACCCCATTCTCCCGCCCCACGTCCTCCGCCACGCTCCGCGCCCGCTCCTCGAACTCCGGCTCGGCCAGCATCGCGCGAATCTTCCGCGCCACGCGCCACGCCTTGTAATGAGCCTTCTGGACTACCCGCGCCACGCCCAGCCGCCGCATCCGCCGCGCGTTGTCGGGCTGATCGTGCGAGTAGGGCATGATCAGCATCGGCCGTCCCGCGCGCAGGCATTGCGCCGTCGTTCCCACGCCGCCCTGGTGCACCACCAGCGACGCCCTTGGGAAAAGCTTCGAGTACGGCGCGTACTCCGCCACGCAGATCGACTCCGGCAGCTCCTGTTGCGGCCGGTTCCGCGGGTCCGTCCCCACAACCAGCACCGCGTGCACACCCAGCTTCTTCGCCACCCGCGCCGACTGCTCGTAGAAATCTCCCGCCGCCAGCACCGCCGCCGACCCCAGCGTGAACACCACCGGCGCCTCGCCCGCACTCAAAAACTCCTCCAGATTCCTGGGCAGCTCCGCATTCCCCGACTCCGCGTCGTAATAGCAGAACCCCGTGATCAGCGTGTTCTCCGGCCAGTCCTTCTGCTCCACGCCCAGCGCGCGCGAAAACAGCGCCAGCACCAGCTTCGGCGAGTGCTTGGCGTCGAACAGCGGATTCTTGCCCTTCAGCAAGCCCAGCTCCCGCCGCAACTCGTAAATCGGCTCCGGCCATTTGCGCGTCACGAACCGCGCCAGCCGCTTCATCGCGCGACCCATCCCTTTCAATTTGTCCGCGCGCGACAACCTCGGATACGGCGGCAGTACCGGCGGATCGAACGCCGAGAAGAACGAGAACGGCGCCAGCACGTAGCTCGCCCACGGGATCCCCGTCACCTCCGCCACGATCGGCCCCGCGTAGTTCAGCTCACCCAGCAGCAACAGATCCGCGCGCTCTGGCTTCGTCGCCGCGTCCAGCAGGTCGCTGTACGTCTCGCGCAGCACCGGAAACAGAAACTCCCTCAGCCCCGTCTCCGTCCCCTTCTTCACGTCGTAGATCATCTCCACGAGCTTGGTGTTTTCGGGATCGATGTCCGGCCGCAGCGCGTGAAACTCCAGCCCCAGCGGCGCAATCCTCGACCGGTACACCTCCGGCAGCGCCATCACCGGCACATGCCCCCGCCGCCTCATCTCCAAAGCGATCGCGATCAGTGGATTCGTGTCCCCGTACGTCCCGATGTTCGACAGAACAATGCGCAATCTCGGCTCCCCTGTGCGTGAAGATGCTCAACATCGAGACTAATGCATCAGAGCCAAGATCCACCCGGCAACGAATCTGCTAGTTGGGCACAACGAAGAGGGTGATCGACTGCGCTGGGAACGTATGGTTGGCGATGGTGCCGGTCGTGCTCCCCGATGCGGGCGGTGTCACGGTTACGCTGGACGGCCCAACGATTGCGTTCAGCTTGGCGTTGCTGTAGAGGTACGCCTGGGCCATGGTGCTCGAACCCGTCAGGTTGGCCAGCGACAGGGTTGAAGTCAGATCGCTGTAAGTCTTGTTGATCACCACTACAGTTACTGTGCCATTCGCGGAGCCCGAGGTGCGGATCGCGCCGTAGACCGAGAGCTGGCTCTGATTGGCGCTGGTCGACGCCAGGGCCGTATCCCCAAACTGCGAGTTTGCGCCGTCGTAGTTGCGGTAGATTGCAAAAGCAAAATTGATGGGCCCCTGCGTGGTGGAGTCGGTTTTCTGGTTTGTCCCGGTCGGGAACATCGTCCCCAAATCAAGTCCCTCGCGCCCGAAGATGCCCAGGATGTCGGCCTGCGCCAGCGCACCGCTAATGGCGTCCTGTCCGCCCCAGTTGTACTCCGTGTTGGCCAGTTTGGTGCCTGGATAGTCGGCGGCAACCCAGTTGCGCATCATCGGAATCAGCTGCGGAGCCTGCAACGGCGTCGAACAGCTTGCGGTATAGTTCGGGTCCGTGATGTAATTCGGTTGCGAGTAATTGGGATCGGTATAGGTCGGATCCCAGAAGACACGCGTCGAGTTCAACCGCGCCTGCTGTCTGCCCGTATCGCCGGCAGTGGTGAAGGCAACCGATTCGCCGCCGTCGGTGGGGTTGGGATAGTCGGCCGCGAAATACGTGTGTATGTCCAGGTAATCCAGCAGGCGCTTTCCGTACGTGAGCTCCGCGTTATTGAACTGCTTAAGGTAGTATTCGACAAAGGGAATGCCGCCGTGCGCCCCGCGATCGGCTGGGTTGCTCCACGGCTGCCGGCAGGGGCTGCCGTTGCTCCACCCGTTCTCAATGTCTTTCTTGGAGTAAAAGTAATTCCACCAAAAGGCAACCACCGGCCCGCTGACCTCGGCGCTTGGATCGGCAGTCTTGATGGCCAGTGCCGAGCCGATGCCGGCATTCGTCACCTCGTCATAGGTGGAGGCCAAGGGATGCACGTCGCGGTGCTGGTAGTCCCACCAATCAGGTTCATTGTCCAGCTCGTATATTGCGACCCCTGTCCCGCTGCCTGCGGTGCCGAATTTGCCTACGAGGGAATCGACCCAGCCGCCGGTCCACGTGCCTTGGGCCCACGTTCTAGTTGCCGCGCTGGCGGCGGGCGGGACGGGCGGAGGCTCAGGGATGCTGGTAATCGCGTCAAACGCCAACGTCTCTGGACCGAATAAGTCGCACCCCGCGGTGTTACTACAGCCACTGGTCCCGTCGGGATATACGCCGTTGCCGCAACTGCCGTTGTACGTCTGCTGGCCGGGGTACGACGTTTGGCTGAAGCTGCAGGCGGCCGGATTGCTGTTGGCCACATAGCCTTGCAGCGGCACCGTGCCCACGGTCTTGATGCCGTACTGGTTGGCGGCCGTGACAAGATCGTTGAAGTTGCTGTCGGGCCACTGGCCGACAGAGCCGCTCGAATTCTCAAAGTACCAGTCGGCGCCGGAGTTGGACGTATTGGTCTGGTAGTTGTAGCGTGAAGTATTGTCGCCGCCCCAGCGGGTTACGGTGAGGCCGGTGCTCGTCACCGTCGCGGCGTCCAGCAAGTAATCGTTCATGCCGTAAATGTAGGGGCTGATCGCGCGGGTCTGGTTGCCCACGTCCACGGTCAGGGCCGGCCCGGCGGCCGCTGCAGGAGCCGTTAGAGTCACAGTCGCGCTGCCGCTCTTGCTAGGGTCCTGGGTGCTGGTGGCCGTTACCGTGACGGTTGCCGGAGCCGGATACGGTGTGGTGTAGAGGCCGCTCGAGCTGAGCGTCCCCGGGCTCTGGGAGCTGCCCGGAGGCCCGGCCAGCGACCACGTCACTGCACCGCTGTAGATGCCCGTTCCGGCGACGTTAGTCGTGAACTGCACCTGAGTTCCTATGGTTGCCGTCGCGGGGTTCGGCGTTACCGTCACCGAAGTGATGCTGGAGCTAGTGCTGCCGCCGCAGGCCGTCATCAGCAGACTCAGCGCGCTGCCGATCCAAACCACCGCCTTCCAATCCCATTGCCTCATGGCCTTGCTCCCCAACCGCTTGAGATTCACGCTCCTGCTGGATACTTTCTGCCGGCAGAAGCACCTAAACTGACCAACTCAGATCACGCAGCGACCCAATAGATGCAACCAAAACCTGTGGTTCACGCAGCGCTCACAACTAATTTGATTGCGCCGCCTTCGCATTCGCGCACTTTGGCGGCACATCCTTCAACGTCGGCTGCAAATCCGCCCAGTACGGGCTTGCTTTCAGCAGGGAGCAGAAATCACCAAGAGAAGGTAAGGGCTTCTGCTGCGCCTTCGGTCCCAGCGCATCCACAAACTTCCACGCCAGGTCCGAATGCCCCGTGTAGATCAAGTCCAGAACCGTTTGCCACATCGTCGTCCCGATCGATTCGGCATCGCCCGCCGCCACGACCGTCTGCGCCGCACTCAGTTCCTTGTTCCACTCCGCAGCCGTCGGCGCTGGGGTCTGCATCCGCCCCGTCGCAAGATGAAACCCTCCGCCCTTCGCATCGTTCACCCAGCGCAGTGTGACCAGCGCCGACGGCGAGCACAGAAAGCACGAAGGCCAATACGCAAACGTCCAGTCCGCAGTGATGTAGTCGTAGCGCCCGTCCGCGGCGCGCTGGAAGTGTGCCAAGTCGTCGTCGGCATCGTTCAGCGTCGTTAACAGTTTGAACTCCGGCTCAAGCTCGAAGACATAGTGACTCATGCAGCAATGCGCCCCGCCAGAGTAAGAGGAGACAACCATGTCCGCCCGCCCGCGCCCCGTGACGTCTGTGCCGTTTGCGATTGCCGGTATGCCGTGCTGCGGGTCTGCCTTCTGGCCGATGGTATACGCTTCGGGAAATTCCTCCGTGCGGCGAAAGATGACTTTGCCTTCGCGGATCACCTGAAGACACGCCCAATCGCCATCGCGATAATCCTTGAAGACCAAGCCCTTCACAGTTACCGCATCCTGCTGGTACTTGGTTGCGCACGCCTCCGCGCCATCCTCCGATGGCCCCTGCGCCAGAAGCCCCGCGGCAGCCGCAACCAGAACAGACGCTGCCAGCCCTTTCCGAATCGCCGCTCGCGTCCTCGCTTCTCGATTCATGGCCTCACCTTCGATCGTGATCACGATAGCACCTTCCCGGCGGCAATGCGCTTTCGCCCGTGATCCGTCCGTAGGCAGTGGGGTGGCCATGGTTGGATCGGGGGATTGGCGGAGCAGGTGCAGGGAAGAAGGGGGCGAGGGGTTTCATTCGGTGTTCACCCGGTGGGTGTTATCTT
>JBEKUS010000171.1:0-6338 GCA_049514795.1 Occallatibacter sp. | reverse complement strand
GTTTCGGCTTCGGTGCGGTCGTTGCGATGGCGGGCGCGGGCGAGAGAGACCTCAAAGCCGGGCAGGAGCAGGAGGGTGAGGTCGGGCTGGAGGCCGCCGCAGATGAGGCGGTGAAGATCAAGGACGATCTGGGAGCCGAGCTGTCGCCCGCCGCCCTGGTAGGCTTCGGTGGAGTCGGTGAAGCGGTCGCAGAGGACGATGCGGCCGGCGTCGAGGGCGGGCTGAATGACCTCGGCGATGGCCTGGGCGCGATCGGCGAACATGAGGGCCATCTCGGTCATGGGGGCCAGGGGGCTGGAGCGGGAGTCGAGCAGGATCTCGCGGATGCGGTCGCCGGTGGGGGTGCCGCCGGGCTGACGGACCAGGACCGGCTCCTGGCCGCGCCGGGAGAGCCATGCCGCCAGACGCTTGATCTGGGTGGTTTTGCCCGAGCCATCGAGGCCTTCGAGGGTGATAAAGACGCCGCGCGGCATGGGCTGAGTCTACCACCGCGTCATTTGTTAAAGACAACTCCCCTAAAGTTGTGTTACAACGTTGTGAATTCCCCCGAAAACGTGATTGTGCCGGGATGGTGGCAACCTCAACTGTATTGGAGCGGATTATGAGTGTATTTGGGACTCTCAAACTGGCGATCTGTCTCATCTTCGTGGCCGTATTGCTGACGGGCCGCCTGGTCGCGCAAAACCTGACGCTGGAAGGCCAGACGGGCGGGTTTCTGACGCCGACAGCCTACATCGTCGATATGCAGAAAGGCCAGAAATTCTCTCACCCGGCCGTCGGCTTCCATTTCATCAATGCCGCAGCGGTCATCGGCAACGTTGAAACCTTCAGCATCACCGAGGGCTTTGCCAACCGGGGTGAGGCCGGCTACACCCGCAGCGTGCATCAGTTTGGAGACCAGCCCACCACGACGGCCACGCCGCTCGGTCTGAGCAACCTGTGGGACTACTCCGGCATGAACGTCTTCCACGGCAAGGTCGTCGTTTTCAGGGATGGGCAGTTCGGCCCGTGGATGCCGGGGATTGCGGTCGGCGGCGTCGTTCGCACCGGCGATCACTTTGTCTCGGGCGCGGCCAACAAGAAGCTGACGGGAACCGACAAATCGTATACCAACGGCGACGTGTACGTGGCCGTCTCCAAGACCTGGGCCAAGCCTCCTGTGCCGTTCCTGCTGAACGTGGGCTGGAAGGCCACCAATGCCACCATCTTCGGACTCGGCGGCCAGAGCACCCGCTTTGGCGGGCGTTTCTTCGGTGGGTTGGGGATTCCGCTGCCCATCGGCCATGGAATCGTGGCGGTGCCATCGGCTGGATTCACGCAGGAGCCCAAGACCGCGGTCAATCTGAACACCCTGCTGAACGCGGCGCTCTATCAATGCGAAGCTTTGCTGGCCTGCAGTCCCGCGTCGTACCCGCTGATGAGCGCCCATGTGCCCTCAACGCTGGACTACGCCGTGCGCGTGACGCAGCGGGAACATCCTCACTTTGCTTTCGATATCGGCGTCGGCCAGGTCGCGGGGAAGATCGGATCCATTTATGTCTCAAATCCTTACTACCCCGCGATAGGAACTCCGGTCGTTACTACGCCGGTAAGTCTGCAGGCGCGCCACGTCGTAGGGGTGGGTCTCAGCTACCGGTACTGAATTGGGCGAAGGTCTCCGAGAAAGCGCCTCGCGATGCAACTTCTTCGCGTGGGAAGGGTTCTAATTCCATAGACTGGATGCGGCGCCGAATCGCAGGCGCCGTATCTGTTTGATGGGACAGGAGGAACCCTCATGCGAACTTCCCGATTTGCGCGCCTGATGTTGCTCGTCCTGCTTGTGTGTCTGATCCCCGCGTCATCCTCTGCGGGCGTGTTTATCAGCGTGGCCATTGCTCCGCCGGCGTTGCCGGTGTATGAGCAGCCGCCTTGCCCGGAACCGGGATGGATGTGGACGCCGGGCTACTGGGCGTACGGCCCTGATGGCTACTACTGGGTGCCGGGAACGTGGGTGCCTGCGCCGTATGTGGGCGCGCTGTGGACGCCGGGCTACTGGGGCTGGTCGAGCGGCCTGTATCTCTGGCATCCCGGATACTGGGGGCGGCACGTGGGCTACTACGGCGGCGTGAACTACGGGTTCGGATTCTTCGGCATCGGATTCGCCGGCGGCGCGTGGCGCGGGGGCGTGTTTGCCTATAACAGGGCGGTGGTGCACGTAAACGAAACCGTCATCCACAACACGTACATCGACAACACCTATGTGCACAACACAATCGTGAACGACCGCCGCGTGGCGTTCAGCGGCGGACCGGGCGGCATCAATCACCCGCCGGCGCCAGAGGAACGGATGGCCGAGCGGGATCAGCACATGGAACCGACCGCATTCCAGGAGCAGCACAGGACGGCTGCCATGCAGGATCGGGGGGCCTACTTCAACAACAACCACGGACGGCCGAACAATACGGCGATGGAGCGGCCGATGAGCGGGGGACCGCACGCGAATCCGGGGAGCTTCAACAACAACTCCTCAAGGCCGGGGCCGGGTAACTTCGGCGCGCAGGGACGGGGCGGGCAGAATCCGCAGTTCCAGGGCGGACACGGCAACCAGATGCCGCATCCGAACAACCAAGGCAACCCGGGTGGACAGCCGCATCTGAACAATGGGGGCAACCAGGGCGGGCAGGCGCGGCCGCAGATGTACGAGCAACACAACAGTCCGCAACCGCAGAACCACGGACAGCACAACAATCCGCAGCCGCAGATTCACGAGCCGCACAACAACCCGCAACCGCAGAACCAGCCGCACAACAATCCGCAGCCACATCCGGATCACGGCGGGCAGGGAAATCAGGGACATGATCACGGGAAGGAACGGTAAGAGCAGGCCCTGCGTTGGACATGCGAGGCCCACGGGCGGACCGTGGGCCTTTTTTGCGATCGCGACTCGCGGCGGCGCCGGGCGGAACATTCGATCGGTGAACGCCTCAGGCAGAAGCAACCGCGGATTCTTCGGCTCCGCAGACCGCAAAGAGCGGCTGGCTCGGCTCAGAATGACCAGGGTACTCGGATGACGGCTATTGGGTGTGCAGGCCGCCAAGACAGCGCGCCCGGGGATCAGTCCTGGGGAGGCCCGTAGTAGCCCTCGCGGACCTCGACGGTGTAATCGCCGTTGGTGGTCTTGAGGACGATCTTGTGGAACTCGCCTTCGTCGCCGGGCCGGTCGGGAGTGTAGGTGAGGAGATACTGCTGGTGGAGGCCGGAGGCGATGAGGGTGAAGGTCTCCTCCAGATTGTCCTTCTTTTTGGCCTCAAAGAACATGCCGCCGGTGCGCTGGGCGATCTCCTGCATGATCTTCCGGCCGTCCCCCTGCGATTCGCTGCCGCGATGCCCGCCGCCGGGGTAGCCCCCGCCACCGCGAGGATAGCCGCCACCTCCGCCTGGGTAGCCGCCTCCGCCACCGGGGTATCCGCCCCCGTGATGCCCGCCCTGGGAGAAACCGCCCGACTCGCGCTCGGCTTCGCCCTTGAAGTAGATGGTGCAGACCTCGAGGCCGGCGCGGTCGGCTGCGTCGATGGCGTCGTTCAGGGTTTCCTTGCTGCCGCGGTCGAGGCCGTCGGAGAGGACGATCAGGGCTTTGTGTCCGTGCTGCGATTTCATCAGCTCACTGGAGGCGAGGTAGATGGCGTCGTAGAGCTGGGTTGAGCCGTAGCGGCCCTCTTGCGGTTTGCCGTACTCCCGGTCGTCGGAGCCGGTTTCGGGGCCGTGGGGATCGTTCCGTTCCCGGGTGGTGGGCGTCATGTCGTCGATCTCGCGGTCGAGCTTGCTGCGCGAGCTGGTGAAGTCCTGGAGCAACTCGACCTCGTGGTCGAAGTGGATGAGGAAGGCCTGGCCGGCGGCGCCGCCGGATTTCGACTCAGGCGACGAAGACGCGTCTCCAGGGCCGTTGGAAGCGGCATCGGCGGGCAGCATGAGATCGAAGAACTTCCTGGCGGCCTTGCGTTCGGCGTCGATGGCCGAGTAGACGCTTCGGCTTGTGTCCATAAGCAGGCCGAGGCGGAAGGGCAGGCTGCTCTGCGGGTTGAGGCTGGCAATGACCTGCGCGCGTCCATCTTCGGTGAGCGTGAAGTCTTTGGCCGTCAGGTTAGTGACGAGAGCGCCGTGCTTATCGATGACCGTGACGGGGACGACGACCTGGTGCGTTTTCGCGGCGGCGGGCGACGAGTGGCCGGTGGACGATTGCTGAGCCGGGCTGGAAACGCACAAGGAGGGGAGGACGAGCAGCGCAAGAACGAGGCAAAGCGAGGGAAGAGTTCTCATAGGATTTCCTGACTGGGCACGTTCACCTGTCTTAGACGCGCGAGGGGCCGGTCTGGTGACTGCGGCGGTGGGACCGATTCGATGCGCTCGCTGGAATCAGGCAGCCGCTTATGACGCCCGCAACACATCATCTGGATGCACCGCCTCAATGCCGTCGAAGCGCGCGAAGTCACTTTTGTTCAGGGTCAGAACGCGTCTGACCCCGTGAACGCGCATCGCGGCGACCAGACGGGCGTCATGGACCTGAACGCCCGAAACGCCGACTGCGGCCAAGAGCTTTCGCCATTCCTCGTGGACGGCGAGACTATCGGGGAGCAGGCGAAATCGTGCCTCCACCTGCCGAGCTTGCCGGTCCGCCTCCTCCGGAGTCAATCCGTATCCGTTGCGATCCGCCGGGCGCGTGAGCACATTCCAAAACTCGCCCAGATTCTGCGACGTGTAGCAGAGAACGGCGCCCGAACGAGCAAACTGCGTAATCGATGCTTCAATGGCCGGGAAAGCGGGATCTCGCGGCTGGAGCCAGCGGATCAGGACGTTGCTGTCAACGAGAACCAGCTCGCCGGCCATTTACATGCGGTCCTCGTAGTAACTGGCTCGTTCCGTGGCCTCCGGCGGCAGAACCGGCAGGGCGGCCGAGCGCCAGGTCAGCGCTGCCGTTGCCGCCAGCACGTCGTCCGGAGTGAGTACACCCGTGCCCGGCGGATGGGAGGCGAGGATCTGCTGCAGCAGATGCCCGGCGTAGGCTTCGAGAGCAACGCCCCGTACGACGGCCTCCGCTGTCAGGCGGGCTTCGGCTTCCGGGCTGAGTTCGACCTGAATGGTCATGGCCGCTTTCCTTCCACCTCCCAATTATCCGCCGATTGCTGTTTCCAGTCGATACCCGATCGGTCAGCGCAGCAGATCTTCGAGGGCGGTGCTGAGGTCGGTTTTGCCGTCGCGGTACTTGACGATGGCCGGGGCGTAGAGACTCAGGCCCCATTTCTGGCCTTTGCCTTTGTTGACGGCGCGCGCGCCGGGGACAACGACGGCGTTCTCGGGGACGATGAGCGGCTGATCGGCGGAGGCGCGAAGAATTGCGCCGTTGACAAGGTCGAAGAGAGGAGTGCCGCGGGTGAGGATGGTTCCGGCGGCAAGGACCGCACCCCGGCGCACGATGGCGCCCTCGTAAACGCCGGAGTTGCCGCCGACGAGGACGTCGTCCTCGATGACGACGGGGGCGGCGTTGACTGGCTCGAGGACGCCGCCGATCTGCGCGGCGGCGCTCAAATGGACGTGCTTGCCGATCTGGGCGCAGGAGCCGACGAGGGCGTGGGAGTCGACCATCGTGCCTTCGTCGACATAGGCGCCGACGTTGACGTACATGGGCGGCATACAGACCACGCCGCGCGCGACGTAGGCGCCTGCGCGGACCGAGGAGCCGCCGGGGACGAGGCGCACGCCGTCGGCAGAGGTGAAGCGGCGGGCGGGGTAGGTGTGCTTGTCGACAAATGAGAGCGCGCCGGCGGAGGACGCTTCGAGTGCGCCGAGGCGGAAGCCGAGAAGGATGCCGCGCTTGACCCAGGCGTTTACGCGCCAGCCGGTGGGAGCGGCGGGATCGGGCTCGGCGGCGCGGGCCGCGCCGGATTCGAGAGCCGAGCGCAGCTCGAGGAAGGCGTTCATGGCGGCGGGATCATCGATCGCAGCGGGGCCGGCAGCAAAGTGGCGCTCGATTTCTTGTTCCAGTTCGGTGAGGTTCATCGCAAGACGAGTGTATGGAAGAAGGGAGCGAGGGAGCAAGGGAGCGAGAAAGCAGGGGACGAAAGAACAAGGGAACGAGAAGGCAGGGACGAAGGAACGGGGGACGAGAGACGAACGGTACGCTCAAGCGTCGCAGAACGACTCCGGGGCGGACTGGGACCGAGGCGACCTGCCTGCAGAGATGATCTGCAGGCGGAAGGGTGTCGGTCCGTGAGGCGGGGCGCAAGAAGGAATCTGAACGAGGCTTCCGGAATTGAGATCGGAGCGCGGAGGAAGCCGATTTGGGAAGCTGCGGCGGAGGCACG
>JBEKUS010000170.1:0-6343 GCA_049514795.1 Occallatibacter sp. | reverse complement strand
GGCGGGCGGCCCCGAATGATCACGACTTGGCGCGCAGTTGAGCCGGGACGGGACGGCGCGGTGAGCGGGTTGGGCACGCTGGCCGGAGTGGTCGCCGCGGCGATTGTTGCGGGCCTTGGGACCTGGGCGCTGCGTGGCGACTGGGGCCTGATTTGGATGAGCTGTGCGGGCGCGGTCTTTGGGCTCTTCTTCGATAGCCTGCTTGGCGCGACGCTCGAGGCGTGGGGCTGGCTGAACAACGATGCGGTGAACTATCTCTCGACGGCGAGCGCCGCGGGGCTTGCGTTTTTGTTGCTGGCGCTTGTGCCTCATCCGGGAGTCGGATAATCGACTCCTGCCTGCTGACCCGCTGACGCGCTCGCTTGCCGGCCCGCTGCTTCAATGCAGATGCAGACGCCAGAGCGTATAGCTGACGATCTCGTGGGAGATGCGCTCGGCCTCGAGTGTCTTGTCTTCGACCGGCGGATGCGCGCGCGGCGAGGTGAGCACGTTGAGCCCGTTGGCGGCGCAGATGGCGTGAATGCGGAACATGTGGGTGTCGTCGCTGACCACAACGAGGCGGCGCAGGCCATTGGCGCGGGCGATGACCGCGATGCGGCGGGCCGATTCTTCGGTGTTGCGGCTCTCGGTTTCGGCGATGATGTCCGCCTCCGGGACGCCTTTGCCGATCAGATACCCGGCGCCGACGGAACCTTCTGTGTACTGATCGCCGCCCGGACCGCCTAAAGTGATGATGAGCGGCGCGATGCCGCGATGATAGAGCTCGAGCGCGTGGTCCAGGCGGGCGCGGTAAACGGGCGAGGGACGACCGTCGTACTCGGCGGCGCCCAGCACTCCGATAGCGTCGGCGGGAGCGGCCTGATCCTGATGGGCGTAGCTCTCGATCTGTGAGTAGACCCAGCGGCACCAGACGAGAACGGCCGCGAGCAGGAAGAAGACCGGCACGAGCACGGGGCGGAGGACCCGAGTGCGGCGCTTCGTCTTGGAGTCGCGCCCCATGCCCACCATCCTACCGCTGCAGGGTCATGACGATCTCATGCGTCGGGATGGCGCCCTGACGCAGAATCTCCCACCGCCCGGAGCCGAGAGTGAGATCGACGATGGTGGTCGGCTGCGTGCGGCCGGTGGGCCCGCCGTCGATGATCAGCGGAATGCGATCGCCGATCTGGTCGCGTACGCTGGCGGCGTTCGCGCACTCGCTGGCGCCCTGCAGATTGGCCGAGGTGGCCGTAATGGGCAGCCCAAGACGCTCGACGACCGCGCGCGGGATGGCGGCGTCGGGCACGCGCAGAGCCACGTTGCCGGTGTTGGCCGTGGAACGCAGCGGCAGCTTGGTCCCCGCGCGAACGATGATCGTCAGCGGGCCTGGCCAGAAGCGATCGGCCAGCTTGTCGAGCCTGGCGTCGGTATCGCGCGCCAGCTCGTAGGCCTGGGCCAGGCTGGCGATGAGCAACGAGAGCGGCTTGTGCTTCTGGCGGGTCTTGATCTGGTAGATTTGCTCGACGGCGGCCAGGTTCACCGGGTCGACGGCGAGGCCGTAGAAAGTGTCGGTGGGCAGGGCAACGACACCGCCCTTGCGCAGGCAGGAGACGATGTAATCGATCCGGTCCGGTTGGGGTTCATCGGGATGGACGCGCAATATCTCCGCGGACAAGCAGACCTACCTCGGTTCCCCAAATGAAAGAAGAGGCTACAAGATCGGAAACTAACACAGCACCAGCCGTGGTGCAAGTTCAGAAGCCGGTCCCTATGTGCCTGCGGCCGCCCAGACGCCGTAGAATCGGCACAGCACGGAGAGGATTTGAGTGCGATGCCGGTCCGCGTGGTGGAGAGCAGGCAGAACTCGCGTGTAAAGGAGCTGCGGAAGGCGCTGGCTGCGGCGGGGCGCGTGGAACGCGGCCTCGTTGGCATCGAGGGACCGCACCTGGTCGAGGAGGCGCTGCGGGCGGGGCTGCATGTGGAAACGGCCTTTGTGGCGCAGGGAGCGGAGCGGCTGCTGGATTCGCTACGCGTGCCGCCTGGGATCGAGGTACTCAGCCTGCCGAAGAAGCTGCTCGACTCCGTGCTGGCGACCGAGACGCCGCAGCCAATCGCTGCGCTGGTTGAGCCGCGGGAATGGACCTGGGCGCATGTTCTGGGCGGGCGTGAGAGCGCGAAGCCGCTGATCCTGGTGTTGGCGGGGATTCAGGACCCCGGCAACCTGGGCACGATTCTGCGCTCGGCCGAGGCGTTTGGGGTGACGGGCGTCGTGAGCCTGCCGGGAACGGTGAGCGCATGGAACCCGAAGGCGGTGCGCGCGTCGGCGGGGAGCGTTTTCCGCGTGCCGCTGATTGCGGCGAGCGCCGAGGAGTGCCTGACGAAGCTGCGGAAGGCCGGCGTGAAAACGCTGGCGACGGCGGCGCGCGCGGCGCAGGCCGTTGGCCCTGTCGAGTTGGGCGGTCCGGTGGCTCTCATCATCGGCAACGAGGGCAACGGCGTACCGCGCGAGATCGCAGGCAAAGCTGACGGCGCCATCACAATTCCCTGCCCCGGACCGGTGGAGAGCCTGAATGCGGCGGTGGCTGCGAGTGTGCTGCTCTACGAAGCGTCAAGGCAGCGGGCGGCGGCGAGCGGCGGGCCGGCGAAGCGGCGAGGAGCGCGGCGATGAATTTGTTCGATCCAGAGCCTGAAGAGCCGCGTCACTCGTCCAAAGGGCTGCTCCATGCAATGGCGCCGCTGGCCGAGCGGATGCGGCCGCGGGGCCTGGACGAGTTACTCGGGCAGGAACATCTCGTCGGGCCGGGCAAGCCTCTGCGCGTGCAGATCGAGCGCGACGATGCGAGTTCGATGATCTTTTGGGGTCCGCCGGGCGTGGGCAAGACGACGCTGGCCAAGATCGTTGCGGAGACCACGAAGGCCAGCTTCATCGAGTTCTCGGCGGTGACGAGCGGGATCAAGGAGATCAAGCTGGTGATGGCCGATGCGGCCAAGGCCGCGCGGATGCATTCGCGGACGATTCTATTCATCGATGAGATTCACCGCTTCAACAAGGCGCAGCAGGACGCGTTCCTGCCCTATGTGGAGCGGGGAACGATCCGGCTGATCGGCGCGACCACCGAAAATCCGTCGTTCGAGATCATCTCCGCGCTGCTCTCGCGCTGCCGTGTGTACGTGCTGGAGCCGCTCAAGGAGGAGCAGATCGTGACGCTGCTCCGGCGCGCGATCGAGGATCGCGAGCGGGGCTTGGGCGCGCAGGAACTCAAGGCGGACGGCGACGCGCTGGAGATGATTGCGAGCTACTCGAGCGGAGACTGCCGCAACGCGTACAACACGCTGGAAGTGGCGATGCAACTGGCAGTGGCCGGCGGCTCGAAGCACATTAGCAAGACGACGGCGGCCGACGCCATCCAGAAGCGCGTGCTGATGTACGACAAGGCGGGCGAGGAGCACTACAACCTGATCTCGGCGCTGCACAAGAGCGTGCGCAACAGCGATCCCGATGCCGCGCTCTACTGGCTGGGGCGGATGCTGGCGGGCGGCGAGGATCCGCTCTACCTGGCACGGCGGATTGTGCGCATGGCCGTCGAAGACATCGGACTGGCCGCGCCCGAGGCTCTGAACCTGTGCCTCTCGGCACGGGATACCTACGACTTTCTCGGCTCGCCGGAGGGCGAATTGGCGCTGGCTGAGGCCGTGGTCTATCTGGCGCTCGCGCCCAAGTCGAACGCGGTGTACGTGGCCTACGGCGCCATGCAGGAGGACATCGAGCACACGCGCCAGGAGCCGGTTCCGCTACACCTGCGCAACGCACCGACCAAGCTGATGAAGGAGCTGGGCTACTCCGCCGGCTACCGCTACGCGCACGACGAGGAGGGCAAAGTGGCCGACATGGACTGCCTGCCGGATTCGCTGAGGGACCAGCGCTACTACCACCCCACGCAGGAGGGCCGCGAGAAGCTGCTGGCGGCGAGGATGGAGGAGATAAGAAGAATTCGCTCATCAAAACATCTGAAGTGAGATTCTTCACTTATGAGGCGGGGTTCGTTGGTGGTGCCGAACGCTTCCTCGCCACAGCAGTACGGTCAGCCAACAATGGCTCTATCCCTTGCGCGCGCGAATCGCCTCCGCCACGTCCCCCAGCGCAGCAATCTGGTCAGTCAACGATGGCTCTTCTTCGAATTTCTTGAGACAGGCCGAAGGAAAGCGACCATCCTTTAGGACTTCACCGTTAAACCACTGGCAGACGCACTCGCCGCCCGAACTCTCAGGAAGGAGCTCCCTCAGGGTCATTGATGGGCCTCCCGAGTTCAGTTGCACTTGGTCGCCCACTTTGAATTGCGCGCACATTTACTTCACCTCTTGCTTCTGGCCGTCGGATGCCCCCCTCCCAATTCTGACACCCGGAAAGCACGAACCTCAACCAGCCGCTTTTCTTCGTCTTTTGGTCCCTTGTTCCCTCGGCCTCTGCCTCACTCCCACGGATTGACAACCGACTTGGCGATGTCTTCGAAGTGCTTGACGTTGCGCGTGGCGAGGGTGGCGTGCGAGGCGAGGACGATTCCGGCGATCATGGTGTCTCGGAGTTCTCCAGGCCTTCCCCTCTTCTGGCGCGCAGCCGCGAGATCCGCAGCACACTGAGCGGCCGAGTAATCGTAATTCGCAATGCGTTCCTGAACGATTTCACGCAGCCAGTGGTCAAAAGAAGCAACCATGGCCGCCTGGCGTTTGCCTAGCGGCATCGTCTGCAGGCCAAACTGAATCTCGAAGATCGTGACCGAGGTTGTCCACATCGATGTGCGCGGCTGACGGTTCAGCCAGCGAATCACACACAGGTCAGGACTGGGCCGCATGAGCGCGGAGAGCACGTTCGTGTCGAGGATGATCATTCGTCAAACGTGATTGGCTCGATCGGATAGCCGCGCCACTCGCGAATCTCCTCGCCTTCTCTGAGCCCGCAATCGCGGAACAACGCAGCAGTCGCAGTGCCAAATCCGACCTCCGGAGTCTCTTTCTCCAGAGATGCTTTGCTGATCATCTCCCGCAGTTCGGCCTCCACGCTGCGGCCATTGCGCCTGGCGCGGCGCTGCACTCGGGCTTTGACCCGTTCGTCGACTTTGCGGATGAGGAACTGAGCCACGGCGCCCTCCGTTGATAGCATGATAGCACAAAGCGGAGATTCCGCGCGTCCTGGCCGTCGCGCCCTATTGCTTGGCCGCGCTCTTCGGCAGCTTCGACAACGCGTCGAGGACGATGCCCGGCGTTAGCACCTGCGGGAGGAGCTGCGGCGCGTTCTGGCCGGGCGTGTAGAGCGCGTAGACAGGCACGCCGCTGCGGCCGAGTGCGGCAAGGGCCTCGGTGATGGCGGGATCCTGGCGGGTCCAGTCGGCGCGAAAGAGCGCCACATTGCGCGCGGCAAAGGCCTGCATCACTTCGGGACGGTCGAGGGCGACGCGTTCGTTGACTTGGCAGCTCAGGCACCAGCTCGCGGTGAAATCGACAAAGACGGGCTGGCCGGCGGCGAGGGCGCGCTCGACGGCGTCGGCAGACCATGGCTGCCATTGGCCTGCAGTGGCAGATTGGCCTGAGGCCGATGGAAGGGACTTCAGCGCCAAAGCATCTTGCTGCGTCAGGGATGGCACAGGAACAATGAGCGCCCTCGCGGAACAGACATCTAGAGCGACAACGCCGAGAATGAGGCCGGCTGCGACAATCGTCGCCCAGCGCTTCGCGGGCCAGCGGCCCAGGAACCATCCGGCGACGGCGAGCAGGAGGAAGCTCGCGAGCAGCGCGGCCAGGAGCGCCGCGCCATAGGCCTGCGCGACGACCCACGCGAGCCAGATGACCGTGGCGAAGATGGGGACCGAGACGGCCTGCTTGAGAATGTCCATCCACGCGCCGGGCTTGGGCAGCAGGCGGGTCCAGGCGGGCTGGAGCGTGAGGGCGACATAAGGCGCGGCGAGGCCGAGGGCGAGCGCCGTGAAGACGAGGAACGTGACTGCGGCGGGTTGGGCCAGCGCGTAGCCAATGGCCGCGCCCATGAAGGGCGCGGTGCAGGGCGTGGCGACGATAACGGCGAGGACTCCGGTGAAGAAGCTCCCTGCGTAGCCTTGCTTCGCGGCGAGCGAGCCGCCGGCGCTGGTAAGCGTGAGGCCGATCTCGAATTGGCCGGCGAGCGAGAGGCCGAGGAAGAAGAGCAGCCCGGCCATGAGCGAAAGAAAGACCGGCGACTGGAACTGGAATCCCCAGCCGAGCGTGGCCCCGGCGGCGCGCAGGGCGAGCAGCGCAGCGACGAGCACCCAGAACGAGACGAGGATGCCTGCGGTGTAGACGAGGCCGTGGGCGCGGAGTGTGTGGCGCTCTTCGG
>JBEKUS010000169.1:0-6382 GCA_049514795.1 Occallatibacter sp. | reverse complement strand
GAAGCTGCGTTGGAAGCTCGAACCGCTTACACCACTCTTCAAGGCCTCCCCTCAACCGGCGGTCTGGCAGCGGAGTTGGGCGGTACAACCATTTACCCTGGCGTCTACACAAACGCCAGCTCCGTTGGCATAACGACGGGGCCTCTTACTCTGGACGCTCAAGGCGATCCCAATGCGACCTGGATCTTCCAGATCGGATCATCTCTCACCGTAGGCACACCGACAGCACCTGAAAGCGTGATCCTGATCCACGGCGCCCAGGCCGGTAACGTCTACTGGGCAGTCGGGGGCCTTCCCGGCGCGGTTATCAATTACGGAGGAGGCGGGACGATGGTCGGAACCATCATCTCACAGCCGGGAATCACGGTTTCAAGCCCCGGAGTTGCCGCGGTGACGACGATCAACGGCAGAGTGATAGCTCTGAATGCGTCGACCACCTTGGTGAACACCGTCATCAATGTGCCGTAATGCCATGCTGAGGCCGCCTCCCCCGGGGGCGGCCTCAGACAGATTCAGGCAGTGCGGTGTTTGGCATGTTCTGTTCGCGTCGAGTGAACCCGGCGCAGAGATCTTTGATGATCGCGACGCGCAGTTCGGGAGGCGACAATGAGATTGAGTGCAAGGATGATTGCCACAGCGGCATTTGCCGTTTTCTTAATGTCAGCGTTCAACCTCTGTGCGGAAGGGGCGGCAAGGGCGTCAGCCGGTGTTACCGGCGATTCGGCAGTTTCTTCCAGCGCCGTCTCCGTCGCCGAGCCGCCGGATGGGATGCCGTCTGCTCCGATACCTGCGGCTGCGATGGAAGCAGCCTTGCCGCATTCGGAAGGGCTGAACATCGGTGTTCCCCGGTATGAGCTGTTCCTGGGTTACTCCTATCTGCGCGCTGTGCCAACGCTGGCTTCCGGAAACCGGCTGGTGTGGCTGCATGGCGGCAGCGCGTCCGTCGCTTTCAATGTGAATCGTTCCCTGGGGCTGGTTGCCGACTTTGGCGCCTACACTAACTCGGAGATGCGATTCACCGGCGCATATACGTCTACGGTCAACGCGAACAATTCAAACGTGGCTGTCTTCACGTATCTCTTCGGCCCGCGCCTTTCGTTCCGAAAGTACGACAGGATCACTCCCTTTGCCCAGGTTCTGTTTGGAGGCGTGCACGCGAACCAGGTAACACTCACCGGTTGTACATTCAGTTGCACGCTCCTTCCCACCGAGGACACGTTTGCTATGACCGCCGGAGGCGGCCTTGACCTCAGGGTCCACCGCCATTTCGCCATCCGCATCATTCAAGCCGAATACCTGATGACCAGGTTCGCGAATTACGCAACTGGAACGACCGGGTCACAGAATGATATGCGCCTCTCTGCCGGAATCGTCTTCCGCTTCGGCGGAAATCCTCGGGCGCTCGAGCTTCCGCCTGTGACCTATTCCTGCTCAGTCAACCCGGCAACTGTACACCCCGGAGATGCGATTGCGGTGTCAGGTACGGCTCTGAATCTGAATCCCGCAAAGACGGCCGTTTACACATGGTCTGTGGATGGCGGAATAGTGACTGGAACGTCAGACACGGCGAGTATCGACACGAAACAAGCTGCTCCCGGCACGTACACCCTGAAAGGCCACGTCTCTGAGGGTGCGAAGGCTTCAGAGAATGCCGACTGCGCCGCACCGTATGTGGTGAAGGCCTTTGAACCCCCGACGGTCAGTTGCACAGCCGATCCCTCCATGGTGATCTCCGGCAACCCTTCCACGATCGCGGCAACCGGCATCAGTCCACAAAATCGCCCTTTGACTTACAGTTATAGCTCGAATTCCGGTTCAGTCAGCGGATCCGGTCCGACGGCTACGCTGACGACCACGGGCGCGCCGACGGGAGCCATTACCGTGACCTGTAATGTGGCCGATGACCAGGGGCAGACCGCTTCGGGCACAACTGCGGTGACGGTCGCGGCGCCCATGGCCGCGCCCAAGCCCATGACCAGCGCCCTGTGCCCCGTTTCCTTCGCGAGAGACGCTCGGCGGCCCACTCGCGTGGACAACGAAGCCAAAGCCTGCCTGGATGAGATCGCGATGACCCTGCAGGGCAACTCGGGCGCCACTCTGGTCCTGGTTGGAAACTCCGCTGGCGGCGAAAATGACGGCCAGAAACTCGCCGCTGAGCGCGCGGTGAACACAAAGGCCTATCTGGTCAGCGAAAAGGGAATCGATTCCTCCCGGATTACCGTGTACACAGGCTCTCAAGACGAGAAGATCGTCACTACCACCCTGGTTCCGGAAGATGCAACATTCGATGCCACCGGCGACACTCCGGTGAAGTTGCGCGCAGTCGAGGGGCATACGGCCACTCGTGCAAAGCGACCTACGAAGTAGCGATCTCCAACCCACTGATCAACAGAGGCTGACTGGAGGCTGCGCCACACTAAGGAACCTCTGAACAAAGCCGAGTTATGAAAGCCAGTCGCGGCGATTTCGCCACATCGGTCTGGAATGGGATTTCTGGACGTTGTTTTGCTGCTCTTGTTGTCCGCCGGGGGCTCACTCAGCCTCCGGCGGGCACACTGCGCCCCTTGCGGGGTCGGCCGAACGATTGACGCTCCAGCGATTCCTAGAAAACCACCTTGCAGCCGAGAATCAGGAAGCGGTTGCCCGACGAGTTCCCAGGAGTGGTCGTTCCAGAGGCGTTAAAGAGATTGCTAGTGAAGGCTGCTGAGGCCACGTTCGGATCGCCGGGACCAAGGTACTTCTGGTTGAGCGCGTTGTAGGCCGCAAGCGAAAGTTGCATCGAGACCCTCTCGGTAACCTTCGTCGTTTTGGCGACAGTTGCGTCCAGATCGCTGAAGATCGGCCCGCGGAGCGGGCTTCTGCGCGAGCCGGGATATGGATTGCCGACCGCCAGAGCGTACGCCTGGTTGTTGATGATCCAGTGTGCCGAAGAGGGGTTGATCGGCGTACCTGGGTAATAGGTGCTGGTCGATTGGTCGAACGTGTCGCTGCCGTACACGACATACGTATTCGAAACCGGATTCAGATAAGCGACCGAGTTGATCGGCGCCTTCTTGTTCGACAGAACCAGCCGGCAAGTGTCTGCTCCCACGCCGACCGATGAACTGTTGAATGCACCATCGCAGAAGCTGGTGTCGCCGTTGAGGGAATCCAGGCCGAGAGGTTGGAAGGGTGTGTAAACCTGACCGCTGGTGAAGCGATAAATGCCGCTGAGCAGGAACCCGTTCGTCACCCTTGAGACGAGATCGTTCTTGCGTGCAAAGTCGGGGAGGATGTAGGTGAAGGCGATACCCACGGCATTGGGGAAGTCGTTCCCGCTCAAACCACGCTCGGCGGAGTCGGTGTTGCGAGGGTTCTGCGCGTAAGCGATGGTGCTGCCTCCGGAGCCCGTGCTGCGAAAGGCGTCGGTGGCGTTGTTGATCGACTTGCTCCAGGTGTAGGAAACCGTCGAGGTCAGCCCGTGATAATTCTGCGTGGTCAGATTCAACTGCAGTCCGTTGTAGTTTGCCCAAGCGCCGTTGGTGATCCGGGATACGTTGGTATCGTTGCAATCGAGGCGTCCGAAGCCATTCGCCGCGGAGTTCCGGCAGAGCGACGATGCGGAGACCATCGCGGGAAAGGCAGTGGCCACAGGCAGCAGAAAGGGGTTGAAATCGACGGATCGAAAATCATGTATAGTTTTGCTCCCCGTATAGCGCACTTCTCCGACGATGGCGCTGCCGATTTGATGATCGAAAGCCAGCGTGTACGTTTGGACGTAAGGCGTGCGAAACGTCACGGGGAAGTCCGTCTGGTCGTCGAGGCGCGGATCATTCGTGGGTAGAGACGGCAGATTCGTGACACGGACGCTTGTGCTCAGAATGGAGCCGCTTGCCGGCACGCAATTGCCGGCGCTGCACCGAAACGCGGAGGTGTTGACCACGGGGGCGCCGCCGGCCTCAAGCAAGTACATGTTGTCAAAGGCAGGATTGGCGTTGATGGCATAGCCGGCGCGAATTACGAGTTTCTTGTCGAAGTTCGGGTTCCACGCGATGCCGACGCGCGGCTCGAAGTTCGTGTAGTTCTGATTTGCCAATGCTGTCGTCCGGTCGGCGAGAGGAAGCGATGTGGGCCAGATCGCTGTGCCCGGGTTCGATTCGCGAGCCACGGTTTCGTCGTGAAGCTTGTTGACTGCCTGGCCGAAGAACTCCCAGCGCACTCCCAGGTGCAGCGTGAGCGTGGGCAAAGCCTTCCAGTCGTCCTGAACATACAAAGCGGCGTCGGGTTCAGTGAATGGGATAACGGGGCTGCCATTGGCGAGAATCGCAAACGCGGAGTTAGATCCGCCGGGGCCATTCTGCAACAGATTGTCCAGCGTCCCGAAGTTCAGTTCACCGTTGAAAAAGAACAGCCCCGCATTCGGCGAATTCGCGTAATTTAACTCTCCGCCGAAGAGGAGCGTTTGCGATCCGCGTGTCCAGGTTGCGTTGTTCTGCACCTGCGTGATCTTGATCGTGCGGCCCTGGGGGAACAGAACATCCCCGCCAAAATTCAGATCGTCATTTCCGCCGATGAAATTGACCTCGGCAGGGCAGCCGCCGAAATTGGTGGCAACGCAACTCGGATAGGCGCCTCCCTCAAAGTAGACCTTCGATTCCTCGAAGCTATAGCGCAGTTGATCGACAAGGCGGGTGGAAAAGGTGCGCGTCCAATCGGCGCCTATGGAATGGGTCGCCGAAGGCACGTCAACAAAATCGCCCGCGGCGATCCCGTCGACTCCAGCAACCCCGGTATAGAGCTGCGGCTGGTAGAAGTAGCGCAGAAACAGGCGGTCTTTCCCGTCCGGTTGCCAATCCAGACGCCCCAAATCTTCCTCATCGTTCGAGATGGCTGGAATTGTGCGCCCCACTCCGGCAACTTCGATGCTCGCCGTCCGCCCGCCGGGGCCGGTAACGGTTTCAGTCGTGACGGAGCTCGCGATTGGCTGCGGGTTACCTTGAGTCACAGCATAGGGCCCAAACCCGGCCAGCGCAGCGACTCCCGGATTGCCGGGGAACGCCGCCTGAAGCTGCTTCAGGCCCGTCGAATCGGGTGTCAGGCCGGGCAACGATTCCGCGGGCGTAGCTCCCTGTCGGACGCGGTCCCAATACGTGCTGCCAAAGAAGAAGAGCTTGTTCTTGAGAATCGGTCCCCCGAGCGTTCCCCCAAACCGGTTCTCGACAAATCTCGGCAGAGAGGGAGCCGTGCAACCCGTCGATGGACTGACGCCGGGAGGACAGAACCCGAACTGGGGGTCCTTTTCGAAGTTCGCAAGCGAGCTCAGGAACTGGCCCTGGTAAAACTCGAAGGCGGTTCCATGGAGTGTGTTCGCTCCTGACTTCGTGATGTAATTGACGACCGCTCCGGCGTTTCGCCCGTACTGCGCGCTGTAGTCGTTGGTGATGACCTGGATCTCCTGGATCGCATCCTGGCTGCCGAAGAACGCGCTCGGACCGCCGATCGAGTTGTCGTTGTTGGTTTGACCGTCGATCTCGAAGTTGTTGTAACGCCCGTTTTGGCCGTTGACCGAAAAGTTGTCGCCATTGTTGTTTGAGAAACTGTCGCCGTATGTGCGGCCGCCCGTGCTGACAATTCCAGGGATCACTTCAGCCACGGTGTCGAAACCGTTGTTCAGGGGAAGGGACTGCACTGACTGCGCATCGAAAGTCGTCGTGACCTGAGAGTCGGTTGTTTCAAGCAGTGCGGCGGCGGAACCGTTCACTTCCACCTGCTCCGCGGTCCCGATACGCAACGTGATTTGATTCAGGTTGGTCGTAGCGCCGGCCTGAACCGCGACGTTGTTGACGGTCTCGTTGGAGAATGCCGGAGCGCTGATGATGACCCGGTAGACCCCAATGGGCACTGCAAAGAACTTGAAGGTTCCATCGCCGGCCGTGCGGCTGGTAAGATCGAGCCCACTCGTGCCGCTTCGCAATTCGACTTGTGCTCCGGGGATGACGGCGCCGGACTGGTCGGCCACGGTTCCTTGAACGGTGCCGGTGGTAATTCCCTGGCCGAGCGCAATTGTAGTGAGTCCGAATACGGTCCAGCTCAAAACCAATGTTCTGATCATTTGCACGTCAGTCACCTCATCGCGGATTTTGTCTCGCCATTAGCACGCCGGGATCGAGCAAGCTCGAGCCCGTCCGGGAAACTGCGGCTTCAGAAGAGGAAAGAGACTCGGCCCGAGATTCCCAATATCCCGTCCTGTCGCGACAGTCCGGGGGATCGATTTCTGGAGCCCTGAAACGGCTTCCACTTCCTGCATGAAGAAGTTGTCACCAGCTATCCGCCCTCACCTATGCACGTGACGGCCCGATTGCAGTGAGTGGCGGCTTGAATGTGACGACCCGCTTGTTTTTTG
>JBEKUS010000168.1:0-6518 GCA_049514795.1 Occallatibacter sp. | reverse complement strand
GCGAGGTCAGTGCGCCGGCGGCGGGTTCCGTTTGCGGCGGCTTTGCTTGAGGCGGTAGCTGTCGCCGTTCATCTCCAGGATGTGGACGTGATGGGTGAGCCGGTCGAGCAGTGCGCCGGTGAAGTCCTTCAGATGTTGGCGCGGGTGCTCGCCCTTGCGGTCTTCCGAGTAGGCGAACCAGACAGCTGGCGGTGTCTCCGCGCCGGCCGGGCGATCATCGCGAACATAAGTCCACAGGCGCCCGGTCTTGGTCTTCCCCTGGCCCGGCGCCAGTACCGGCACCTGAGTATCGTCGGCATGGAGCTTCCGCGCGGCCATGACGTGCTCGCGTAGCGCGCCCACGAGCGGCGTTAGCAGTTCACTGGTTGCGCCCACCCAGCCGGCCAGCGTGGAGCGATCCAGATCGACGCCCTCGCGCGCGTAGATCTCGCTCTGACGATAGAGCGGCAGGTGATGACCGTACTTCGATATCAGCACGTGAGCCAGCAGCGCGGGGCCGGCCAGTCCGCGCTCGATGGGCCGCGACGGCGCCGCAGCCTCAACTACGCATTCGCAGTGGTTGCAGGCGAACTCGGGCCGTACGTGACGGATGACCTTGAAGGTCGCCGGGATACGCTCCAGTTGCTCGCTGACATCTTCTCCGAACTGGCGCAGCGCACCGCCGCAGCTGGGGCAGCAGTCGTGCTCGGGCAAGTGCGTGACAACCGCGCGCGGCAGATCTTCCGGCAGCGGTTTGCGCCGCGGTCGTCTGCGCGGCCTGCTTGCTGGCTGTGTTGCTGTGGCCGTCTCCTGCGCGGCTTCTTCGGCGGCTTCGCCCGTCTCCAACTCTTCCAGGCGCAGCTCAAGCTGTTCCAGTTCGCCGCTGAGCTTCTCACTCTTCACACCGAACAGCATCCGCCGCAGCTTCTCGATCACCAGCTTCAGGTGCTCGATCTCCTGCGCGTTCGACCGGCGCTCTTGAAGCAACTCACTCCGTGTGGCAAGCAGCAGCGCCTTCAGCGCTTCCTTGTCGAGCGAGTCCAGATCGGGCAATGCGGCCACAGACATGCGTCGAGTATGCCATGATGTGCTGTGGAAACATGCGCCCCAAACACGCATGAATACAGGTGATTATTAGGTTTCCATTAAACGGCTGCAGGCAGATCGAAGGTGCGCTGTGGCTGGCGCCAATCGATCCCTTCCAAAAGCATCGACAGTTGCGCGCGGCTTAGCGCAACCGTGCCGCTCTCTGCCTTCGGCCACACAAAGCGCCCGCGTTCAAGACGCTTGGCGAACAGGCACAGACCATCGCCGTCGAACCACAACAGCTTCACGATGTCGCCGCGGCGCCCGCGAAAGACGAAGACGTGGCCCGAGTACGGCTGCTCGTTCAGCACCGTCTGCACCTGGGCGCTCAGCCCCTGAAAGCCGCGGCGCATATCCGTCACGCCCGCCGCGATCCAGATGCGGGTTCCACTGCGCAGCTCAATCACTTGCGCACGCTCTCCAGAATTACCCGCAGCAGCGCGCGGTCCGCTCCACGTTCGACACTGATCGACGCCAGGCCCGGAGACTCTATGTGAATCGCGCCGCCAGCCGCTGTCGGCCGCGCGTCGGACGACGGCTCGATCGACACATCCCGAGGCGTCTCTTCGCGCATCTCCACACGGTCAGAGCGGTCGCCCGTCATCACTACCGGAAGAAGGGCCGTCGATAGTTGCTCCGTCACTTCCAGTTCACCGCTGCGATAAGCCCGCCGCCACTGGAACACCTGGTTCGCGTTCACACCCTCCGCCTGCGCCACGCGCGACACACTCGCGCCCGGCTCCAGCGTCAACTCCACAATCCGCCGCTTCTCCTCCACCGTTCGCCGCCTCCGCCCCATGCAGCCAGAGTCAAGGTTCAACCCACTCCGACACCAGTGGGGAACTCAAGACGCTTACGACGGGCCTTCCTTGCTTCCTCGGCCGCGATCGACTCTCTCTCCCGACGAACTCCCGCCTCGATCTCGTCCGCGACCTGTCTTTTGGCCGCGGCGACGGACTGTTCCTGGTCGCGGACGGCAGCTTCCCGGCGTGCGATTTCGGTGTCCTTCTCGGCAAGCTTCGCTTCATACTCGCTCCGCATGGCCTCGACCATCGGTGCGGCGAGCGATTCGGTGAGCTTGATCTCTTTGTGGCAGTAGGGGCATTGAATCACGGGTTCAACCATGGATTCCTTCCTTTCTTCAGGTTGTTCGCGAGACGAAGAGTCGTATTCTGCGGAGTGGAGGGGTTGCATCATCCGACCTCCTGAGCAAAGAATGGCTGCGCTTCGGACTCCAACTGTCCGGGAAAGACGGAATGTGGTGGCTTTCGCTCTTGAGCTCGCATTCCTGCCCGCTCATCGCCGTCCATTCCGAGCAAGGCCGCGACACGGAGGGCAGCTTCCGATTGCATGTGCGGCAAGAGATGCGAGTAGACGTCGAGGGTCAAGGCACTCGAAGCATGACCGAGCTGTTCGGATACGACCTTCGCCGGCACGCCGACCGCCAGAGCCAGAGTCGCCGAAGTGTGGCGGAGAGAGTAGAGTGACATTTGCGGCAGGCCGGCCTGACGAAGCAGATCCTTGAACCGTCGTGCCAGGGAATCGCTATTGATCGGCCGGCCGGCTCGGGTCTTGAAGATCTGTTGAGTGGCATCTGGATCTTTAGTCGGCGTTGACCTATCGAGCGAGTGCATTTGCCGCAGCAGATTCGCGACCCACCTCTCGAGCTTCACTTGACGGCGGCTGCAGGGTCGCTTGGTGTCAGCGAACTGCCAGCCGCTTCCCTTCTCCAGAGTTCGCCGGACCGTTACGGTCTCGTCCTGCCAGTTGACATCCGACCAGCGCAGCGCGAGATACTCGCTCGGCCGCATGCCGGTGGTCAGGGCGAGAGCAAAGAGGACGCCGCACTTCGTTTGGAGCGCGTGATCGAGGAATCGCCTCGCCTGGTCTGGCTTGAGGACGTGCATCTCGTGTCGGGTGGACTTCGGAAGCGCGACACCGCGGGCGGGATTACTTGGTATCAGGCGCCAGCGCACGGCTTGTTCGAGCGCGGCATGCAGCACAGCATGGACGTAGTGCACGGTTCTGGGTGAGAGACCCCTTTGCTGCATCTGGTGGTAGGCTGGCTGGAGATTGAGCGGCGCGAGAGTTAAGAGTCCGTGCTCACCCAGTGCCGGGCGAATGTAGCCGGCGAGCAGCGCCTGGTAATCGCGGAAGGACTTGGCTCTCAACTTCTTTCGCACGGCGAGCTCGAACCAGCGGTCGAGGTACTGGTTGAGGGTCATGATAGCGCCCACCAGTTCACTCCCGTTGGCGCCTGCGGCGAGCTGCGTGTTAAGGGCGTTCTGGGCGGAGTGGAAGGAGCCGCGGACGGTGCGGTTGAAGTACCGGCGCTGGCGGGTCTCCGGGTCGGGACCCAGGTAAATCCGCACCAGCCACCGGTGGTCACCGCGGGGGATGATTTGCCCCTGCCTTCTGGCCAAGCGCCCTCCTTTCATTCAAGAAATCCGGCACACAACTGGCACACTAGCCTCGCGGATCTGCCCGTATTTTGCGGGTTTCGAGCCGTTGTCGACTGATCATGGTTCAGTCAGACTCGCTCGCCGCAGAAGTCCACTCCCCAACCACTCAGCCTGGACATACGGTGTCGGGCCCCTGGCCGAGATTCCGTGTTGGCTCAAACCCGGCTGCATCCCGCCTTTGCCTTACCACGGCGAATCCTCTGCGCAAAGTTTGAACTGCGCTCAAAATGTCCTCGGGGTCGATTTCGGTTTCGCGCTCGTATGCCATCTGGCCGGCCAAAATATACGCCTCGCGCAACTGGGCGAAGGAAAACCCCTCGGAAAGATCGATCGCCGCCTGGAGCTCGGATTCCTTCAGTTGGCTGTTGAGCCTGCGCAGGTAGAGAAGACGCAGTTCCGAGGTGGGATTGGGGAACAAGACCACCCGGTCAAAGCGTCCCGGCCGGCGCAGAATAGCAGGATCGAGAGCGGTGGGTTCGTTGGCGGTGGCCACAACGACGACGCCATCCTGCGTCGCAATTCCATCCAGGCAGTTGAGCAACTGCTGCTGGCTGAGTGCGCATCGGGTTCCGGGACTTTGTTGTTTGGGAAACGCCCGATCGATGTCCTCCATCACGATCAAAGCGGGGGCACAACGACCGGCGCGATCGAATAGCCCTTCCAGATCGTCATCATCAATCTCCGAAGCAAAGAAGTTCAAAGTCAGGCCACAGACGCCCGGACGTGAGAGCATGGCACGAATCACGCTGGTTTTCCCATTTCCCGGGGGTCCGTGCAGGAGGTAACCGCGACGGAAGGGTAGTCTGAGACTGCGGAACCACTGTTCGCGGGCAAAGAAAGACTCGTAGTCGTTGCGGATGAGTTTTTGTATCGTCGCATCCAGGATCAGGTCGTCCCAGTGCGATGACTTGACGCTCTTGAAACCCTTGCCCGTGCTGAAAAGCGGTGCGTCCTGCCGGACGCAGGATTCTCGCACCATCTCCATGACCAAGGCCACCTCATCCTGGCGGCAAATGACGATCTCGTTCCAGCTGGTGGCGTCTAGGTGAGAATACGGCAACTCGAAAGCGATAATGGCGCCGCGTAACTTGGGGAAGCGAAGGGCGACAAGTGTGTCACCCCAGGAGATCTCCCATTCCGCCTGCTTTGTGGCGAATCGCTGCGGAGATGTTGAACTCAGTCGGGCGCGTAGAAACGGTGGCATGCCCTCCGGGTATTCGATGGAGTTGACCGCTCTCCGCAGCTTCGCCGTCGGTCCAGTGATCGGTTTGGCAAGCCGCACGTCGCGCATGATCTGTCGGACTGGCAGGCTGGTGAAGTTGTTCGCGACTTCGAGGACGATGGTTTTCTCCAGCGGTACACCAGCGACAGACTCGATCCAGGCACGATGCTTGGAAATCGCGGCCCGGAGCCAGTCCGGTTCGGTTGCCGTCATCACCTTTTCGCTCATAAGCTCCTCAACGGCGGGTTCTCGCGCGTTCCAGCGGGTCGTTTCACCTCTGCTCCAGCCAGCAGCGAACATTCAGCTCGTGACAAACGCGCGCCTGTTATATCCAGCAAAACCCATGCGCCGCCAATGGGATCCGAGGCGCAGGGGTACACGCCCTCGGATATGGAAACAATCGGACATGCTGGAAGCCCTAAAAACCAGGCCGTGCTTCACGTTCTTCCCCGGTACGGTTCGACCCGAAGACGGAGGAAACGTCACGGCAGCAGCTTGCCGTTCAGGATCGTGCGCGTTTCCGCATGCCCCTGGGTGTCACGAGTCATGATTATCTGCACCACCGGCCGCTCGTTGTAGTACGAAGTCACGGTGTCCACGGTATTTCCCTGGGCATCGCGCAAATGCTCGATCTGCCCGACGATCTTGCCATTGTTGTCTCGCGTTATCATGCCTACCCCCTGACTCCGTCTACTCGGACAGCTCCCGTTCGATGCTTTCGACCAACGCCCTGGAAGGCGCCACGTCCGGCCGTAGATCCTCGAGATAACTCAACGCTCGGGCAAAGCCGAGAAACCCGATGCGGTCAAGAAATGCTGCGACCACGGTGGGCGCCCTCGAGACTCCGACCCCGCAGTGCACCAAGACCGCTCCTCGAGCGACGCTCTCCTCGATTGCGATGAGGATGGCATTGAGCCAGGAGATGCGGATGGGTCGCGCATCCCGAACCGGAAAGTGCAGGTAACGGATGGCGGGATTCCGCCGCCCGACCGGCTCCTCGCACAGGGTGATCACCGTCACGATTTGGTGGGGATTGGCAGAGGCAAGCTCTTCCGCATCTCGGCGCCCGCCTAAGAATAGGCGATCGAGTACTTTGGTGATGGATGGGGAGAATCCGGCGGTTAGCACATCTATGGTATACCGGCGAAGTTCCAATTTTAGCTAGTATTTTGGGGAACTTTTGGGGGATGGGGACGAACTTCGGTTTTACCGGCAGTATGACGCAGGGAAAGAATCCGGGCTCGCCCGACATCCGAATCACCGTCATGGGGCGGCAAGCTTGATGGATTTTTGCCAACGCCCGTGAGGGTGGAGGATCTTGCCGATGAAGCGTTCTTCCGTGGAGCAGATCGTTGGGGTATTGAAGCAGGCCGAGGTGGGAGTACCTGTTTACCCCAGGTGGTGGAGTCGAAATCGTAGCGGTCAAAGCACTCTGGAACCATTCAGAACCACAGCTTTCAACAAGGTGACCGCAACGCATTCAATCAAAAAGTAGTTACTTCCTCTCGATTTCAATACGTTTCAACAAGTTGTTGAATCTGGTTCGGGACCAGGTTCTCTACCTGAAACCCTGTCTGTAAGTCTCCTGTTTTCAATGCTGGGTTTCCCGCCGTCTGTTGAACCGTGTTGAGGCTGGAGGATCCGACCGCCACAGAATCGACTACAGTCCCACGCCGAGAGCCGCTTGGCTTGCTGAAGCGCTTTGAGAATATTGGATTTATAGGGATGTCCTGCAGGCCGAGCACCTGGGTTTGCACCAGGGGCTCTTG
>JBEKUS010000167.1:0-6560 GCA_049514795.1 Occallatibacter sp. | reverse complement strand
GTCTTCGACCGCAACGCAACTGCTGCACGCCGTGGGCTGCGCCGAGGCCGGCCGGGCTTTCAGCAAGCGCCCCGAGTCTGCGGCCAAGGCCGAGGGCGATTATCGCGCCTTCCGTGACGTGGAGTTTCATGGCGACGAAGTGGCGCTCACCTGCCTGGGCGAAGGATCGACTTCCCAGGGCGAGTTCTGGGAGGCGATCAACACCGCTTCGAACGCCAAACTGCCCGTGATCTTCTGCGTCGAAGACAACGGCTACGCGATCAGCGTGCCCGTCGAGGTGCAGACGCCGGGCGGCAACATCTCGCGCCTCGTGGCCAACTTTCCCAACTTCCACTTCGTCGAGGTGGACGGCAACGACCCCGTGGCCAGCTTGCGGGCGTTTCAGCAGGCGGCGGCTCACTGCCGCGCCGGACTCGGACCGGCCCTGGTTCACGGCCACTGCGTGCGCCTCTACTCCCATTCACTCTCCGACGATGACAAGAACTACCGCTCGGCCGCCGAGAGGGAGGCTGATGCGCTCAGCGATCCCATCGCGCGGATGCGGGCGCGGCTGATCGGGGAGGGAATCGCTTCGGTGGCAGAGCTGGACGATCTTGAGGCGCGGCTGGAGCGGGAAGCCGCAGAGGCCGCCGAACGTGCGCTCCAAGCGCCTCTGCCTGCGGTGGAGAGCATTACGACCCACGTCTATTCCGAGGATCTCGATCCTACACGCGCCGCTTTTACGACGGAGCAGCCGCAGCCGCTTGCGGAGAGCAACGGCGCGGCGGCTGCTGTCGGGGTCAGAGGAGCGGGCGCGCACACCATGGCCGACCTGATCAACGCCTGCCTGCACGACGAGATGCGCCGCGATCTGCGGATCGTCGTCTACGGCGAGGATGTGGCCGACGCCAGCCGCGCCGAGGTTCTGGCCGAGGCGAAGGGCAAGGGCGGAGTCTTCAAGTTGACTGCGGGGCTGCAGGCTGAATTCGGCTCCGAACGCGTCTTCAACTCGCCGCTCGCCGAAGCAAACATTGTTGGCCGCGCCGTGGGGTATGCTCTGCGCGGCATGAAGCCGATTGTAGAAATTCAATTCTTTGATTACATTTGGCCGGCCATGCATCAGATTCACAACGAGTTGGCCCTGCTTCGCTGGCGGTCGAATGGCGAGTGGGCAGCGCCCGCCGTCATCCGCGTGCCCATCGGCGGCTACCTTACCGGGGGCTCCATCTACCACTCCCAATCCGGCGAGAGTATCTTTACGCACATCCCGGGCCTGCGCGTCGTGTTCCCCTCGAACGCGCTCGACGCCAACGGCCTGTTGCGCACCGCCATCCGCTGCGACGACCCCGTGCTGTTCCTTGAGCACAAGCGCCTCTATCGCGAGACGCACGGCCGCGCGCCTTACCCGGGCCCGGAGTTCGCCATTCCGTTCGGCAAGGCGAAGGTCGTTCGTCCCGGAACGGACGTTACGCTCATCACCTACGGTGCTTTGGTCCCGCGCGCCCTGCAGGCCGCGCACCACGCCGAGCGCGAGCACGGGATCGAGACCGAGATCCTCGATCTGCGCACGCTCAGTCCCTACGACTGGGAGGCGATCGCCGATTCCGTGCGCAAGACCAACCGTGTGATCGTAGCGCACGAGGACATGCTGAGTTGGGGCTACGGCGCCGAGATCGCGGCGCGCATCGGCGACGAACTCTTCGACTCGCTCGACGCGCCCGTGCGGCGCATTGGTGCGATGGACACCTTCGTTGCCTACCAGCCGATCCTCGAAGATGCGATCCTGCCTCAGCCGGAAACGATCCTTAAAGCCATTGTGGAGTTGAAGGCGTACTGATCCGCGAGGCAGAGCTACGCCCGCGTAGCCAGCAGTGCATCCACGGATTCGGGCAGGGAAGCAACCCGCAGGTCCGCCAGCTTTGCTGCTTCCCCGGCGTGGGGGCCGCGACGCGCCGGATCGCCCTCAATGAAGATCGTCGCCATGCCCAGGCGGCGGCCGAACTCGATGTCGGAGAGCGAGTCGCCGATCATCGCGCTGCTTGCGGCGGAGATCTCAGGGAACCGGGCTGCTGCCTGCTCGAAGAGACCGGGCAGCGGTTTGCGGCAGTGGCACTGGCCCTTGTCGTGCGGGCAAACGAAGAAGGCGTCGATGCGCGCGCCCGCCGCGTTGAGCAGTCGCTGAAACGCAGCGTGGATGGCGTCGGCATCCGCGGCCGTGTACCGCCCGCGCGCGATGCCGCGCTGGTTCGAGACCACGATCACGCGCAACCCCGCCTCGTTCAGACGCCGCAGAGCCTCGGGCACGCCGGGCAGCACTCGAAACTCCTCCCACCGCGTGACGTAGTCGCCCTCCGGCATCTTCTCGTTCAGAACGCCGTCGCGATCGAGGAACACGGTGCGGATGTCGCGTGGAAGGGATCGGTTGACGAGATCGGTCACGGGTCCATCATAGCAACGCGCGAGAGAGGCGGCGGATCGCGAAACGGCAGCCGCGCTTGGCGCGGTCGAGCCTGACTGGGACGGGTCGAGGCTTCGGCCCGGAGGTGCCTAAACCGCAGGCAGGTGAGCCGGAGACGGATACAATACTGGGATGGACTTACGCGCCCTTCTTCAGCGCCGCGTCAGGGCCTCAAAGCGCGGCGGAATGCGTAGCGCAGGCGGAGCCGCATGAGGAACTTTCTGCGCCTGCTGCGCTACGGGTGGCGGTACACGATCGAATGGCTGCCAGGGGTCGTGTTCTCGGCGCTCGTCGGCATGCTCGACGCCTTCCGCATCCTGCTGCTGCAGCCGGTCATCGACCGCGTGCTGACGCCGAGCGCTCCCGAGGGCCCGATCCTGCTGGGCATCCCCCGCTCGAATTGGCACTTCGATCTGCGAGCTCTGGTGCCTCACTTTCTGCACCTGCACAATGCCTGGGACGTCGTCGCCTTTGCGTTGGTCGTCGCCACCGTCCTGAAGGGCCTTTGCGATTACGCCGGGAACTACCTGGTGAACTATGCCAGCTTCGGCACCATCACCGACCTGCGGAACCATCTCTACGAGACCACGATGCGCCGCTCGTCGAGTTTCTTCCACAGTCATCCGACGGCTTCGATCCTGTCCACGCTGATCAACGACGTGGACCGCGTGCAGCTTTCGATGAGCTCGGTGCTGGGCGATTTTCTGCAGCAGTTCTTTACCTTCGTGGTGGCGCTCTCCTTTGTGATTCACCTCGGCGGGCATCTCAGTTGGGTGCTGGTTCTCTTCATCCCCGTAGTCATCGCGTCGGTGCGCCGCATCGGCCGCGAGGTTCGCCGGCGCACGCGCACTGGCCAGGACAAACTGGCCGAGGTGCAGAACATCCTGCACGAGACCGTGACCGGCAACCGCATCGTGAAGTCCTTCAATACCGAGCTATGGGAGATCGTGCGCTTCAAGAGCGCCGCAAGGCGCCTCTTCCGCGCCAATCTGCGCAGCATCCGCATCCAGTCCATCAGTTCGCCGCTGATGGACACCGTCGGCGCCATCGCCATGGCGATGATGCTCTGGGTGGGCCGCAACGAAATCAAGAGCGGCTACATGACCATCGGCGTGTTCAGCGCCTTCATCTTCCTGCTCTTCAAGCTCTACGATCCGCTGCGCCGCTTCGCTTACTTCTACAACAGCTTCCAGTCGGCGATTGGCGCATCGGCGTCGATCTTCGCCTTCTTCGACGAAGAGGACGACGTGAAGGAACGCCCGCGTGCGGTGGCGCTTGCGCGCTTCCGCCAGGGCATCAAGTTCGAGGATGTCGGCTTCTCCTACTCGACCGGCGAGGGCGAGCACCAGATTCTCTATAACGTCAACCTGGACGTGCAGGCCGGCGAAGTGCTGGCCGTGGTCGGCCCCAGCGGCGCGGGCAAATCGACGCTGGTCAACCTAATTCCGCGCTTCTTCGACGTGACCGCGGGCCGCATCCTGATCGACGGCCACGACCTGCGCGATCTGACCCTGGCCTCGCTGCGCCGCCAGGTGGCGCAGGTGACACAGGAAACGATCCTCTTCAACGACACGGTGCACAACAACATCGCCTACGGGCAGCCCGACACCAAGCGCTCGCTGGTGGAGCACGCGGCGCGCAACGCGCTGGCGCACGACTTCATCATGAACATGCCCCTGGGCTACGAGACGGTGATCGGCGAAAAGGGCTTCCGTCTCTCCGGCGGCGAGCGGCAGCGCATCGCCATCGCCCGCGCCATCCTGAAGAACGCGCCCATCCTGATCCTGGACGAAGCAACGTCGGCGCTGGACTCCGAGAGCGAGTCCCTGGTGCAGGAGGCGCTGGCGAACCTGATGCAGAATCGCACCGTGCTGGTGATCGCGCACCGCCTCTCGACGATTCGCCGCGCCAATCGCATCGTCGTCCTGGAGGGCGGCCGCATCACCGCGATCGGCCCGCACGACGAGCTGCTCAACACCTCACCCACCTATCAGAGGCTCTACCAGTTGCAGTTCATCGACTCGCCCGAGACGGCAGAGCCGCAGACGTTCGACCCGCTGTTGCAGTACCACTTGTTTGAAGGCGGGGCGGCTGTCGTCGCGGGAGCGAAGGAGTAGGCATGGCGATCGCATCGATGACCGGATTCGCGCAGGCGCAGGTCCGCGTGCCGCTCGGCGACGAGGGCCAGCTCGGCTACACGCTCGCCGTGAAGAGCGTGAATCATCGATTCCTCGATCTGCAGTTCCGCCTGCCGCCCGGCCTGGATGCGCTGGAGATGGAGCTGCGCCGCGTGCTGAAGGAGAACCTCGTCCGCGGCCACGTCGATCTGACTCTTTCGGTGGACCGCGGCTTGCAGACAAGGGCGGGATACAATCGCGAGTTGATCGCGAGCTTCTTGACTGCCTTCGATGCGGCGCGGCGCGAGCACGGGCTCGGGTGCGAGCCGGACCTGAACGCAGCACTTCGTCTTCCCGGCGCGCTGCTCGGCGAGGATCGCGGCAACGGCGACATGAGTGCGCTGGCCGCCAGCGTGCTCGAGCAAGTCCGCCCGTTGCTCGATCAGTTGAAGGCCATGCGCGCGCGCGAAGGCGAAGCCCTTGAAGCAATTCTGCGCGGCACGCTCGACCGGCTTGCCGCGGCCACGGCCAGCATGGCGGAGCTCCGTCCGGAGATCGAGAAGCGCAGCCAGGAGCGCCTGTCGCAGCGCCTCGCCGCGGTCGTCGGTCCGGAATTCAATCAGCAGCGAGTGCTCGAAGAGGTTGCCGTGCTCGTGGAGCGCAGCGACATCTCGGAAGAGCTGGCGCGCATGGCCACGCACATCGAGCATTTTCGCGAGCTGCTGAACGCCGGAGGCGAGGCCGGAAAGAAACTCGACTTCCTGCTGCAGGAGATGAACCGCGAGGCCAACACGCTGCTCTCGAAGACCGCCGGCGTGAGCGGCAAGGGAACCCGTATTACTGAGCTGGGACTGGCCATGAAGGCGGAGATCGAAAAGGCGCGCGAACAGGTGCAGAATGTGGAGTAAGCCAGGAAACAAGGATCGGGGATCATGCAGCGAGTTGACGCTACCGCGAGCAGGGAACTGACAACCGATCACTGACAACTGACCATTAACTGCTGTAGAAAGGGCTCGACAGACTTTGGCAGGAATCCTCTTCATCATCTCGGCGCCGTCGGGATCGGGCAAGAGCACGCTGGTGAGCGAACTGCGCAAGCAGGTGAGCGGCATCGACTTTGCGATCTCTTGGACCACAAGGCCGCCGCGTGGCTCGGAAGAGAACGGGCGCGAGTATCACTTTGCCACGCGCGAGGAATTTGAGCGCATGGTGGAGACCGGACGCTTTCTGGAGCACGCGGAGGTTTTCGGGCACCTGTACGGGACCACGTGGCAGTCGCTCGATGACGCGCTGGCCGCGGGACACGACCTGATGCTCGACATCGACGTGCAGGGCGCCGCACAGATCCGCGTTAGGAAGCCGGAGGGTGTCGGCATTTTCGTGTTGCCGCCGAATCCCAAGGTGTTGCGCACGCGACTGCGCAATCGCAGCCGCGCCGAGGGCGTGGTGAACGAGGCCGAGCTCTATCGCCGCCTCAGCGAAGCCAGCCGCGAGATTGAGAAATATCGCGACTACGGCTATATTTTGGTCAACGACGTTCTCGACCGGGCGGTAGCGCAGTTGGAAGCCATTGTGCTGGCCGAACGCTACTATCGCAATGGCGAAATGATCGCCTACCGTTCCCGCCGGGTGTTGGAGGTCGCCGCGGCCTGCCTGCAATCGAACTCGCAGGAGCGGCTCAAACCTGTGCTGGAGGCCTTTGGGATCGATGGCGCCTCTGGACAGCAGCAACTCCTCTTTGGAGATGACTCCGATGACGATTGAGACCAGTTTCGACTCGAATTACCGCAAGGTCCTGGTGGCGGCTCGACGCGCCCGCCAGTTGCAGAACGGGTCCCAGGCGCTGATCCCCACGCGATCCACCAAGGCTTGCCGCATCGCACAGGATGAGATTGAAGCCGGAAAGATCGCTTACGTGAAGAACGAGGTCGAGGTTACCAAGCCGCTCGTGGAAGGACCGGCCATCCCCATTCTCATCAACCAATAACGAATCGCCGGCAGTTCTG
>JBEKUS010000166.1:0-6595 GCA_049514795.1 Occallatibacter sp. | reverse complement strand
AAGATAACACCCACCGGGTGAACACCGAATGAAACCCCTCGCCCCCTTCTTCCCTGCACCTGCTCCGCCAATCCCCCGATCCAACCATGGCCACCCCACTGCCTACGGACGGATCACGGGCGTAAGCCCGCATTTCCTTTTTGAAGGATAAGCTTGAATCCTCGGACCGTCTGAATCGTCAATGTTTTTGAGGGTGCGAACGCGATGAAGACGTTCCGGAGGTGAATACCCAATGGGTGAGATACAAAACCGGCCATTTCAGGTTTCCTTCAACTCTTCGCTCAAGGTTGGCTTCCAGGGATCACGAATCACCTCCGACGCCGGACTTTTGCTGGTTAGGGAGTTGGACGAGCGGCTCGGGCTCGGCCAGCTCATCTCCGACAACCTGACCGATGATCGTCGCGGCTAGAACACGCAACTGCATTTGCCAGATTTACTGCGTCAGTCGATCTACAGCCGCCTGGCTATTGTTGGCGGAGGGACATTTGACGCGGATACGGTTTGCGGCGATGTTGCGCAGGATGGCGTCGTTACCGCTTCAGGCAAACTGATCGGCTGACGGTGCCGAGCAGAATCTAGCGACAGGAAGAGGAGGAGAGATAAGTGCCGGAGAGAATGGCGACGAGATGTCTCTACGAGGCGGGCTGGGCAATGACGGCAGCAAATTGTTCGGCTTGTCCGTCGCAAACGCTGGCATTTTCGGCGCAACTGTTCTGTTGGCCTTGCAATCTATCGCAGGAGCAGTACAATTGCAGCGATTCCGGATCCAAAAAGGAGATTCCAGATGAAAACCTTGTCGCGCCGCGACGTCCTGAAGACCAGCCTGCTTGCCCCTGCCGTCGCTGCTACGGCCCACGCCATCGGACCCATCGATCCCGCCGTGCACGCCGCCGCAGAAGTTTCCGGTCCGCTGAGTGCGCCCGCCACGCTAGCCTCTCCCACACCCGGCACTGGCCGCGAACGCCTCCTTCTCGATTTCGGCTGGTACTTCCACTTCGGGAACGCCAATGATCCGGCCAAAGACTTCGGCTACGGCAGTGCCGACGCGGGGAACTTCCAGAAGACCGGAAACTTCATGCCGGCTGGTTCCACGTCTTTCAGCGTCGCGGATTGGCGCCGCATCGATCTGCCACATGACTGGACGGTCGATCTGCCCTTCAAGAATGACCCGGACCTGCAAAACAAGGGCTTCTATCCTCTCGGCCGCAAGTATCCCGAAACCAGTGTCGGCTGGTATCGTCGAATCTTCGAGCTGTCCGCCGAAGACGCGGGCAAGCACATCACGATCGAATTCGATGGCGCGTACCGTGAGACCACCGTCGTCTTCAATGGGTTTTACATCGGCCAGCACAGCGGTGGTTACGATTCATTCAGCTTTGACGTCTCGGACTTCGTGAATCCCGGCCAGCCCAACGTGCTGCTGGTGCGCGTGGACGCCACGGAGAGTGATGGGTGGTTCTATGAAGGCGCGGGCATCTATCGGCACGTGTGGCTCGTAAAAACGCACCCTGTGCACATCAAGCAGTGGGGAACCCTGGTTCGCTCGGAGATACGCCCCAATGCAGCCAAGCTTTCGATCCTAAGTGAGGTTGAGAATCACGGCAATGCGACGAGCAATGTGCGCGTGGTCTCCACCATCGTCGATCCCACGGGCTCAGCCGTCGCCAAGGATGTTTCGACTTCCGCCACGATCGCGGCACGCGATCAACACGACTTTACGCAGGGCATCGTTGTCAGCTACCCGGCGTTGTGGTCTTTCGAAGAGCGCAACCTATACAAGCTCCTCACCGAAGTACGGGTCGACGGCAAGGCGGTCGATCGGTACGAAACGCCGTTCGGCATCCGTTCCATCCAGTTCGATGCAGAGCGCGGCTTCCTGCTCAACGGTGCACCCGTGAAACTGAAGGGCACCTGCAACCACCAGGACCACGCCGGTATTGGCGTCGCATTGCCCGATGCCGTGCAGTACTACCGAGTCCGCAAGCTGCAGGAGATGGGCTGCAACTCGCTGCGAACCTCGCACAACCCGCCCACGCCCGAACTTCTCGACGCCTGTGACCAGTTAGGCATGCTGGTGATGGACGAGACCCGCATGATGTCATCGAACCCCGAAGGTCTGAGCCAGTTTGCAAGTCTCGTGCGGCGCGACCGCAATCATCCCAGCGTCTTCATGTGGTCGTTGGGCAACGAGGAACCCACGGCCACCAACGCCAAAGGCGCAAATATCGTTACTGCCATGAAGGAGGTTGCCACCCGTCACGACGGATCGCGCCCCACCACTATTGACGGCATGATCAATGGCGAGGCGGCGGGCAGTGGTACCGGCGGCCTGGCGGTTTGTGACGTGATCGGGTATCACTATTCCGACCCGCAGGCCGAAGCCTTTCACAAGGCCCATCCTGAAAAGCTGGTGCTGGGGACCGAAACAGTGAGCGCAGTCTGCACGCGCGGCATCTACATTACTGACAAATCCAAAGGCTTCGTCAGCTCCTACGATCCCTACACCACTTCAGGCCGCGCTTCCGCCGAAGGCTGGTGGAGCTTCTGTAACGCACGTCCGTGGCTTGGCGGCGGTTACGTGTGGACAGGCTTCGATTATCGCGGTGAGCCCTCGCCCAACGGATGGTCCAACATCAGCTCGCAATACGGCATCATCGACATCTGCGGGTTTCCCAAGGACTCGTTTTACTACTACCAGTCGTGGTGGACTCAGAAGCCCGTGCTGCACCTGTTCCCGCATTGGAATTGGCCCGGCTGCGAAGGCAAAAAGATCGCCGTATGGGTCTACTCCAACCTCGACAAGGTGGAGCTGTTTCAGAACGGGCAGAGCCTCGGCGCTAAGGATGTGAAGAAAGACGCACACGTCGCCTGGAACGTGGAATATGCGCCAGGGTCCATCGAAGCCCGTGGATGGAAAGACGGCAAGCAGGTCATGACCGTGCACCGCGAAACCACAGGCGCTGCGGCAAAACTGGTGCTGCGGCCCGACCGCGATTCCTTGTCCGCCGATGGTGAAGATGTGGCCTTGTTCGCTGTCGAGGTGCAGGACGCCAACGGACGCACCGTGCCCATCACCGACAACCTTGTTACGTTCCACATCACTGGGCCGGCCAAGCTCATCGGCGTAGGCAACGGTGATCCCACCGATCAATCTCCTGACAAAGGCGACTCGCGCAAAGCTTTCGCGGGATATTGTATGGCGATCGTCCAAACCGGGAAGACGCCCGGCGCCATTACGGTCGAGGCCACATCGCCCGGGCTCTCGGCCGCCACAGCGACTGTCTCATGCAAACAGGTCGAGCTACGCCCGCAAGTCGTCGTCTGGGAGCGGCCCGTTCCCAAGGGCGAGGGCATCACAGGGCTTTGGGTACCGGTGCCGGATACCGGCGGCGGCTTCGTGGCCGCGGTCCTCGGCTCTCCGCGCATCTTCACTCTCACCCAGGAGGGTGGCAAACTCACCGGCACCGTGGAAGGCCCAGGCGGCTGGTTCGGAGGCGACGATGCGCCTGTTCCGATCGTTGACGGCGTTGTCCAGGGTGATCGGGTCGCATTCAAATCCGGCATCAATGGCTTCGAAGGCAAAATCAAAGGCAGCGAGATTGAACTCCAGCGCACTGTCAACATACCGTTCCACCTGCCCACCCCAAAGAAACAAGATCCCAACGGGCCCGTCATCGGCCCTGCGCCCGATGGCTCTGATCCTTCCTTTGACTTCTCCGATTTATCCGGTGTCAGCAACTTGTCCGTTGTGCTCAGGAGGTCAGAACGCTGAACTTCTTACTCTACCAAGGAATCGAACCGTGATCGGCTCGACGAGCTCATCGCAAAAAGCCACTTAAGCGGAAAACCCCTGCATTCTTCACCAAAAACAGCGCAGAATCTGCTGATATGCGACGCTGGGCGGTGCTTCGAGACTCACCGAGGGTCGTTCCTGGTAATCCGGTCGAGCAGCAAAGTCATGAAGCCGCTTTCATCGGATTTAAGGCAGACCTGGGCATTCGGCGCGCCTTCCACCGGTCTCGTAAAGCCCTTGTCGTCTACTTCGAGCCGCATCGGCGTCACTGGGCATAGTTCGGGACGAATGGCATAGGTCACGGCTACGGGATCGAAGAGTGTGGGCGTGCGCCATTCGCTTGCGCCGGTCCACTGATGATAGAGCAGGGTCAACTGGTCAGTGAGAGCAGAGCCGTGGGAAAAGATTTCCCCTTGCGCCGGAGTTTTCAAAGGAATCTGGGTCGAATCGAGCGGCATCACGAAGACCGGGACCCCGGCAGACAGGAGAGTCCGTGCTCCCGCCGGATCGCATGCAATGTTCCACTCAGGATCCGGAGGCCGGGGAGCTCCGTTCCTATCGTCGCCGTAGCCCCGGTAGATGCTGCCGCCCATGATCACCACTCGCCTTAGCTGACGAAAAGTGGCCGGATCGCGCTCAATTGCCGCCTGAACGTTGAAGAGCGGGCCGATTGCAATCAGCGTGATCTGGCCAGGATGGGCGCGAATCTCGTCGAGCAGGAACGCAACCGCATCCGGGTGCTTCCGCTCGGGCGCCTGATGCGCGTAGGCTGCCTGAGTGAAGACATTATTATGAGGCGTTGCGACTCCGGCAGCCACCGGGATATCAGCACGGCCTATAGCACCGAGAAATCGATCGAGTAGACGCGCACGCAACTCCGTATCACCGTAGGCCGTAGTAACGCCCAGAATGTGCAGCTCCGGGCTGCGCAGCGCAAGAGCAAGCGCAAACGCATCGTCGATGTCGTCGCCGATATCGGTATCGATGATTGCAAGTTGTGGCCCAGCGTCAGTCTGTGCAGCTTGGCCGTGCACGAGCGGCGCAGCGGCAACGGCCAGAACGACCGCGCTCAACGCCGAATAAAATCTCCGATTTTTCACAGACGGCAGTATAGATGGTTCGAAGCACAGACCGCGCGATGGAAGCAGGAGGCAGCCACATTTCGTGAATGCCCCTCGTCCGCGGCAGCATTAAACCACTTTTCGACTCTTCCCTGTCTGACCCAGACCGGAAAACTCGGTTTAAAACCCTCCCCAATCACTTCCGCTGGCCAGTGGTGAGCCTTCGACGTCGCGGGTAATGGTTTACGTCGTCTGCCGCTTGAGGCTTCCGCACGGCGTTTTGGGCGGTGCCGTGGCAAGTCGAAGATTCGGGTTAAGACCGAGGTAGCTTGAGACCGAAGCTTGAGATCGAAGCGCAAATGCGATTGTCGCCCGCGGCCGACGTGCAGGCGCCCTGCTGGCCGCATCACCCACCACGTCCACATCCTGGAAATGAACGCCGATTCCTACCGCCTCAAGCAACGCCGCCGCAAACGCGCCTGACCGGTCCACCCAAACGCGCCTCGGGGCAGGAGGGCCGCTTCCGCTACGCTCCAGCGCCACTCCTCCCCCGAAAACCCAGCTCCGATCCGTCTACTGGCTCCCATTTACGCCGCCCTTGACATGGCGGAGCCGTTGCTGCGCCCGTCTTGGCGCGGCGCAATCGCGGCCTCCAGCTACATCCGCAGACCAACTCGTATTCCAGACAGTGCTCCTGTTCACTGGAACCGAGGGCACAGGTTCTTGAATTCGGGAACAAAATCGCGGAGCCAAACGCCACGGATTCTACTGAACCCTTGCGATCCGCTCTCTCGATGTGGGTACAAGCGTGACTTCTCTGGCTCTGGAGTGCACATTCGCTGGATTTGGCTTTGAATGGTTGATGGCGTAGAGCGCAAGTTCGACTCGGGTGGAAACGCCCAGCTTATCAAAGACTCTAAATAGGGCATTTCTTACGGTATGCTCACTTAGCTGCAGTTCCTTCGCGATCAGCCGATTTGTGAGCCCGTCGACGACGAGTTGAACGACCTCCACCTCGCGCTTGGTCAGCAGCTGCTCTCCACTTGCACTCACCACTTGAATTGGTGCACTCCGGGAGAAGATCTCCAGGACTTCGTGCAATTGGGCGCTATTCGCCCACACCTGGCCGGCGCTGACCTGTTTCACGCACCGGCAAAGGCTCTTGAAACCATCCCTCGAGGGAAAGAAGACGCCCTTGGCACCCGCGCGGAAAGCGGCCGTGACCAAATGATCTTCTTCATGCTCCAAGAGAATCACCGCCTGGATGCGCGGAGAAGCTTCGCGGATCTCATGTAGTGCCAGCAATCCGCTATGCGGACCGTCCATCAGCGTCGAACTGATGAGTGCCACATCGATCTCGTTAGCTCTGACAGCGTGAAGAGCCTCACTCACGCTTTCCGCACGAGCGACGACTCGGCAAAGCTTACAGCGATTAAATGCCTGAGCATACAGTTCGCCGGTCATTGCCTGCTGGCACACAAGCAGAATAGAGATAATCTCCGGATTCGGTCCCATCGCTCACGCCCAAACAGGGCATTCTCAATGGCTGGACTAGGAGGGAGATTGAAGAGAGACAAGCCACTTGGGCACACGACCCGCACGGTTCGATCTCTATTCTCTAGTACTACTGTGTTATAAAGCAGATACCCCAAGGTTGTTTGGCCTAGCCGAGGATTTTGTGGCGTAGTACGTTGATGGGATGAGCCTTCGCCAAGTTGAATTCTTTCGTCAGGCGGACCGT
>JBEKUS010000165.1:0-6829 GCA_049514795.1 Occallatibacter sp. | reverse complement strand
CGGGCCATTCGCTGGGCGAGTGGTCGGCCCACGTCACGGCCGGAACGCTCTCTTTCGCCGACGCCGTCCGCGCAGTCAAAGCGCGCGGCCACGCTATGCAATTGGCGGTTCCTCCGGGCCAGGGCGCCATGGCGGCCGTGCTTTCGCTCGATCCCGCGCTGGTGGCCGAGGCCTGCGCCGAGGCCGCGCGCGAAACCGGCCTGGTGGTGCAGGCGGCCAACCTGAACTCGCCGGGCCAGACGGTGATCTCCGGCGCAGCCGCGGCCGTCGAGAAAGCGTCTGCCCTCTGCAAGGACAAGGGCGCGCGCCGCGCCGTGCCGCTGTCGGTAAGCGCCCCCTTCCATTGCGCGTTGATGCAGCCCGCCCAAGAGGAGGTGGCGCGGGTGCTGGCCGGCATCGCGCTGCACGATCCGCGCATCCCGGTCGCGGCCAATGTCACCGGCGGCCTGGTGACAACAGCCGACGCCGTGCGCGACGCGCTCATTCGCCAGGTGACGGGCGCGGTGCGCTGGGTGGACTGCGCGCAGGCGCTCAAAGCCGCAGGCGCGGATCTGTTCATCGAGATCGGCCCGGGCAAGGTGCTCTGCGGCCTGCTCAAGCAGATCGATCCCGGCCTGAAATCGCTGAACGTGGAAGACGCGGCGAGCCTGGAGAAGACGCTGGCGGAGCTGAAGGGCGCAGCCTGATTCGGGTTCGAGTTCTTGCGCGCTCCCGCCATCGGAGCGCGAGAAGACACCACTCGATAGCACGCGATCGCTTGAACCGGCTCGCCCCGTGATGTCGTTCGCGAGGTGCCGATCCGCGATCTTAAGCGAGCGGCTTCAGGGCAACAGCATTTCGTGCGGCGATCTGCCCCGTGCACAGGCACTCCGCGTTGTTGCCGCCGCCGTTGTACATCCACCCCCAGAATGAGCCTAGTTCGCCCGCGGTGTACAAACGCGGAATGGGCTGGTCGAAGGGATCCACCACCTGGCACTTGCTGTTCCGCTTCGGCCCGCCCTGTGTGTTCACCATGGTCGGGAAGAGCTTCACGGCGTAGTAAGGCGGCTTGTCGAGCGCGATCAGATTCTGTTTCGGGCGATTGAAGTCGGGATCGGCCTGTTGCTTGCAGTGGTCGTTGTAGCGGGAGATCGTCGCCTCGAGGGCGTCGCCTTTCATGCCCAGCTTGGCTGCCAGGTCCGCGACGCTCTCGCCCTTCACGATCCACCCCTTCTCGATCTCCTTGCTGTTGTCCGTGCTCCACTCGTAGCCCGAGAACCACGAGAACCACCCGAACTTCCAGCGGGCTGCGACCAGCGGCCCCTTCAGTCGCGTGGTCTCGTCGAAGATGGCGAAGCAAGGCAGCCGCGTGAAGTCGCCCACGACGCCGTCGAAGTAGAGGACGTACTCCTTCACGCCGAACCCGTGGCGGCTCGGCCGATTCTCCGACATGAAGCGGCTCCCGGCCTTGTCGACATAAATGAATCCCGGGCCGGGGAAGCCGATGGGAATGACGACGGGCGCGAACTCCGGCACTACGATGCCGCCCAGTCCGGCCAACGGGTTGTTCATGTGCCACAACGCCGCGCCGGCCTGCTGCGCCATGCGAACGCCGTCTCCGGTGTTGCCCGGCGAGCCCTGTCCGTAGATCGGCCAGCCTGGCAGGAACTGCTTCTGCATCTCAAAGTCGAACTCGAACCCGCCGCAACAGAGGATCACGGCCTTTCGTGCCTTGATGAAATACGGCTTGCCGTCGGCCTCGGCCCGTATGCCTGTGATCTCCCTCGACGGCGTCTGGATCAGCGCCCTGGCCGGAGTCTCGTACAGCACCTCCACCTTTCGTTTCTCCACCTGCTCGCGCAGGGGAATCCAGAGCCTGCCATCCGCGGCTCCGCCGTTGCTCCACGTGCGCACGCAGGAGGCGCCGGGCAGTTCCGGATGTTCGGGCTGAAAGATGCCGAGCGGCGTCTTCTTGACGCCCAGCGTCTGGAGCCAGTCGTTCAGCTTCAGCATCTCCTCGGCCAGCGCCTGAATGCAATCTTTGCCGGTGAGGCCGTAGCTCAGCGCCCCAATGTACTCGACAGCCTGCGGCAGGTCCGTGGGCGTCCACCACATGTTGCCCGAGACCTTGCTGTTGCCGCCCTCCAGTTCCTTCTTCATCTTTTCGAGGATCACGACCTTCGCGCCCGCATCGGCGGCAGTGATGGCGGCAGCCAGTCCGGCATGTCCCGTTCCCACGATCACGACATCGGCCACCTTGTTCCACTTGGCGGGAACGCCCTCTGCCTTTGCCGGCTCGGGCATCAATCCGCTGCCCACGGTTCCGGCAGCCACCGCCGCGCCGGCAGCCGCCGAGCCTCTCAGAAACTGGCGACGATTGACCAACTCATCTTTGATCGACACGATCCACTCCCTTTCTCGATCCATGGAACATCGCGGCGCAAACAAACGCGCCGCCTTTCTTTCTTCCGCCATTCAATGATTGCGGGATCAGTCGGCTCGACTCTAGCAACAGAGCTGCGAACTGTCAATCGATTTGGTCTATGCAACTTTCAAGTTCCGCGCGTGCTAAGCTCGAGGTATTATCCCGGCTTTTCAGAGTGAAGTGTCGAGTCTCGGCCGCCCGCGGCGTTCTGCGCACGGTTCCTGGCCGTCGGCCGAAAGAACGCTCCTTCGGGCCACTTCGGGTTAGGGTGAACATGAGAATTCGGCTGCTTCTCGTTGGTGGATGCATTCTGGTGTGCGCTTGGGTTTTGAGCGCCATGAATTGTTCTCTCGCTCAAACCCCGGCAGCCGCATCGCAATCGGCAAAACCCGCATCCGCGCCGGCAGATGAACCCTCAAAGAGCCAGTGCCTCGGCTGCCACGGTCCTTTCGACAAGATTGTCGAGGCGTCCGCGAATTATGCCGCTCCCGGGGGAGAGAAGGTCAATCCGCATCGGCATGTGCCGCACGATTCGAAGAGCGACGATGACATCCCCGCGTGCGGCAACTGCCACACGGCGCATTCGCTCGATCCGTTGCCATCACATGGGTCGGTCGACCTGTCCAAAGTGAACGTGCAATGGTGCTACGAGCAGTGCCATCACGCGAAGAACTTCACGCCCTGCAAGCAGTGCCATATCTGACACCGTGTGTGTGAGGCGAATCGGCGGTTCCGCGGGGCGCAATGCGCGCCCTACACCAATCCAAGCTCCCGCAGCAGGAACGCGCAGTCCAGCGCGATCTCCTTCAGGTAGTCGTAGCGGCCGCTGGCGCCGCCGTGGCCGGCCTGCATGTTGGTCACCAGCAGCAGCCGGTTCGCGTCCGTCTTGAGCGTGCGCAACTTGGCCACGTACTTCGCCGGCTCCCAGAACATCACCTGGCTGTCGTGCAGGCTGGTCTTGACTAACATGGCCGGATAACTCGTAGCGCGCAAGTTATCGTAGGGAGAGTAACTCAACATGTAGCGAAAATACTCTCCCTGGTTCGGGTCGCCCCACTCCTCGTACTCGGGCACCGTTAGGGGCAGGGAGGCGTCGAGCATGGTGTTCATCACGTCGACGAACGGCACGTGCGAAACGATGGCGCGAAACAGCTCCGGGCGCATGTTCGCCACCGCGCCCATCAGCAGTCCGCCCGCCGAACCGCCCTCGGCCGCCACGCGCGCGGGATCGCCGTATCCAGCCTCGGTCAGCTGCTCCACACAGGCGATGAAGTCGGTGAACGTGTTCCGTTTCGCGAGCATCTTGCCGGCGTCGTGCCACGGCTTGCCCAGGTCGCCTCCACCGCGGATGTGGGCATAGGCCATCACTACACCGCGATCGAGCAGGCTCAGCCGGTTCGAACTGAAGCCCAGCGGCAGCGAGTATCCGTACGATCCGTAGCCGTACACGTAAAGCGGATTGCGGCCCAGTTCCCGCTTGTCTTTGCGGTATACGATCGAGACCGGAACCTCGACGCCATCCGGCGCCGTGGCGTGGATGCGCTCGCTGGCGTAGAGCGTGCGGTCGAAGCCGCCGGGAATCTCGAGCTGCTTGAGCAGCGTGGACGAGCCCGTCGCGACGTCGTACTCGTACACCGAGCTTGGCGTGACCAGCGACTGGTAGGCGTAACGGAACGTCGCCGTCTCGAAGACGCGGTTGATGTGCGGATACGCGTTGTAGGCCGGCTCGGGGAAGGCGATCTCGCCGGCCGGCGTAGCCTCGGCATCCTCGCCCGCAAACTTCCACAGCCGCAGGCGCGGCAGCCCGTCCTCGCGCTCGCAGGCGATGAAGAACCCGGCAAACAAATCCACATCTTCGAGCATCACGGTGTCGCGGTGCGCAATCCGCTCGGTCCAGTTCCTACGGTCCGGCGCATCCTCGGGTGCGGTGACGAGCCGGAAGTTTCGCCCACGGTCGTTCGTGCGAATGAACCAGAGCCCGTTGCGGTGGTCGATCGAGTACTCGTGTTCATCTTCGCGCGCGGCGATGAGACGGAAGCTGCCGGCAGGCGAATCCGCGGGCAAAACCTGCGCTTCTGAGGTAGTGTGGCTGGCCGATTCGAGCACAATGTACTTGTGATCGCGCGTGCGGCCTGCTGCAATGTTGAAGCGTTCGTCGTCGTCCTGGTAGACCAGCACATCCTTCGCGTGCGGTTCGCCGAGCGCGTGCCGCCGGAGCTGGTATTGGCGCTTCTGTTGCTCGTCCTCGATGGTGTAGAAGAGCGTCCGGTTGTCCGCGGCCCACGCCACGGAGCCCACTCGCTCCACCTCGCCGGCCAGGGTCTCGCCAGTCGCGAGGTCCTTGATGCGCAGCGTGTATTGGCGGAAGCCTTTGGTGTCTGTCGTGTAGGCCAGCCAGCGCCCGTCGTCGGTGATTGCGGTCGCGCCGATCGCGAAGAACGGATGACCCTCTGCGAGTTGATTCCCATCCAGCAGCACCTCTTCCGCCGCATCGGCATCGGGCCTGGCGGCCGCGCCGTGCTTGCGGCAATAGATGCCGTACTGCAGGCCCTCCTCGGTGCGCGTGTAGTACCACCACGCACCGTCGCGGCAGGGAACCGAGACGTCGGTCTGCTTGATGTGGCTCAGCATCTCCTCGTAGAGCGTTTCGCGCAGCCCGGCGAGGGGCGCCATCGCCGCGTCGGCATAGGCATTCTCGGCCTCGAGGTAGGCCGTCACGTCGGGATTGTCCTTGTCGCGCAGCCATGCGTAGTCATCGGCGAGCACGATGCCGTGGACCGTAGTTTCCGTGTGCACTTTGCGGGCGGACGGAGGCGAGGGATGTTCGATCATCTCGTTTCTATTTTAGTGGCTGCTCGTTTTGCCTGTCGGGGAGCTATGATCCGAATGTGGGTATTGCTCAATGAACAGGATCGCCAAAGCACGCAGCGACAGAACGAATATCAAGCATCTGCGTGACTATGTGAAGGCTGCCGCTCCCGAACCCGAGGTGCTGAGAATCATCGGCGAGGAGTCGGTGCGGAACGGCACCAACCGTTTTTCGATGAGGGAAATCGACCGGATCATCCGATCTGTGCGCGCGGAAAAGCGGCGTCGATCTAAGGCTGTATAGACGGTCGGGCCAGCGGCGGTTTCGGGAACTTCCCCCGCCCCGCCCTCGTACAATTGAGGTAGATGAAAGGCCCTTTCCCCGTTCGCTCGGCCGCATTCGGGTTGCTGGTGGCAGCCTCTCTTGTGTTTTCCACCGCACCGGCGCGCGCCGAAAGCGTCGCCAGCCTGCCCCAACCCACGGATTATGTGAGCGACTTCGCCCATGTGCTCTCGCCCGAGGCGATTGCGCGCCTCGATTCGATCTGCGCGCAACTCGACCATTCGCAGGCCAAGGCCCAAATCGCCGTAGTTACGGTGCATGACCTCGACGGCGAGGACGCAGCCCAATACGCCAACGAGCTTGAGGACCGTTGGAAGTTCGGCGACAAGGGCGAGAATCGGTATGCCATGGTGTTTCTGGCTGTCGCCGACCACAAGTACCGCATAGAAGTTGGTTACGGCCTGGAAGGAATCCTGCCCGACGGCAAAGTTGGCGACATCGGCCGCGAGATGGTTCCCGATCTGCGGGCGGGCGACTACGACGGCGCCGTGACGCTGGCCGTGGGCGAGGTCGCCCGGGTCATCGCCGACGACGCCAAGATCACGCTGACCCAGAATGTGCCCGAGGCTCCCGCTCAGCCTGTGCATCAGGGCCCCGAGGTTGGCAAGCTCATTCTGCTCATCCTCGTTCTGGTCCTGTTTGGGGGCGGCTCGCTGCTCCGTATGCTCTTCGGCTGGGGCCTGTTCTTTGGCGGATGGGGACGGGGCGGCTGGCGTGGAGGGCCATGGATAGGCGGCCCGGGAATCGGTGGCGGCGGGGGCGGTTTCGGAGGCGGGTCCGGCGGCGGGTTCGGCGGATTTGGCGGCATGGGCGGCGGCTTCGGCGGCGGCGGCGCGGGAGGAAGCTGGTAGTTGAAGCAGCTTTCAGCCGTCAGCTTTCAGCCTTCAGTGCCGGCCGTGCGGCCCAAGGCGGAGGAGAAAAGCTGAGAGCTGAAAGCTGAAAGCTGAAAGCTAAGAGCTAGTTTCATTGAGGAGAAACAAACCGTATGAGCAAAGGACTTGGAATTGCGCTGGCCGTTTTGGCCGTTCTGCTGCTGGTTGCGCTGACGGTCTTTGGCAGCTTCGTAAGCGCCAGAAACCAGATGGTCGCCAAGGACCAGGTCGTGAAAGCAGCCTGGTCGGAGGTCGATGTGCAACTGGAGCGGCGCGCCGACCTGATTCCCAACCTGGTGGAGACCGTGAAGGGATTCACCAAGGAGGAAAGCACGGTCTTTGGCGATATCGCCAACGCGCGCGCCGGCATGTTGAACGCGCAGGGGCCCGCGGCGAAGATCG
>JBEKUS010000164.1:0-6858 GCA_049514795.1 Occallatibacter sp. | reverse complement strand
CCTCGGTCCGCGCTCGGCGCTCGCCCTCTGCGGCTTCACCGCCGTCGTCGGCCAGATCGTCCTCATGCGCGAGCTGATCCAGGTCTTCAACGGCAACGAGATCTCCCTCGGCATCCTGCTCGCCACCTGGCTCCTCTGGACCGCCTTCGGAAGCGGCCTCAGCTCCATCGCCTCGCTCGCGCGCCGCCGCCCGCGCCTAGTCGTCGCCGCGCTCCAGTGCCTGCTCGCCGCAAGCCTGCCCGCGACGATCTGGGCCCTGCGCAGCGCCAAGGCGCTCTTCCAGACCGTCCCCGGCGAGCTTATCGGCCCTGTGCCGATGCTCGTCACCTCGCTCGTGTGCCTCAGCGTTTTCTGCGCCGCTTCAGGCGCTCTGTTCGTCGCGGCGGCTCGCATGGCCGAAGCTGAAGCAGCCATCTCCCCGCGCGCCGCCGCCAGCTCTGCCTATCTGCTCGAAGCCGCCGGCTCGGCTCTCGGCGGAATTCTCGCCAGCATCGTCCTCGTGCGCTTCTGCAACGCCTTCCAGATCGCCTTCCTCGTCGCTCTGCTCAATCTCTTCGTCGCGATCGCGCTCCTGCTCCGTTTGCGGCGCAGGCCGATCGCTGTCCTAACGGGCGCCGCGGTTCTGGCCGCGATCCCTCTCCTCTTCTGGCTCGCCCCGCGTTGCGACGCCGCTTCGCGCGCCCGCCTCTGGCGCCGCTTTCACGTCATCGCCGCTCGCGACTCCGTCTACGGCGCCCTGACCGTGACGCAAACGGGCGACGCGACCGGCGCCATCCGCAGCCTCTACGAGAACGGCGCGATCCTGGCCAACGCGCCCGATCCCGCCGCGGCCGAGGAAGCGGTCCACTACGCGCTGCTCGAGCACCCGGCGCCGCGCCGGGTGCTCCTCATCGGCGGCGGAGTCAACGGCGCTGTCGCCGAGGCCCTCAAGCATCCCACCGTCGAGCGCCTTGATTACGTGGAGCTCGACCCCGCGCTGATCGCCCTCGCGCGCCAGTTCTTCCCTTCGCAGACGGCCGTCTTCGACTCCTGCCCACGCGTACATCTGCATCTTCTCGACGGCCGGCGGTTCCTCGCCGAAACCCGCGACAAGTATGACGCGATCCTCGTCGACGTGCCCGACACGCAGACCGCGCAGTTGAACCGCTTCTACACGGTGGAGTTCTTTCGTCTCGCCCGCGCCCACCTTCAGTCCGGCGGCCTGCTCGCCCTTCAACTCCGCTCCTCGGAAGAGACGATCGGCCCCGACCTCGCCGAGTTCCTGTGCTCCATCCGCAGTACGCTCGCCGAGGTCTTTCCATACCAGGCTGCGATTCCCGGTGAGTCGATCAACTTCTTTGCCGCCGCCGAGCCCGGCGTGCTCACCCGCGATCCGCAGGTGCTCGTCGCGCGCCTCCGCGAGCGCCACCTGAACACCCAATACGTCCGCGAGTACTTCATCCCCTATCGCATGATGCCGGACCGGATGGCCCAGGTGGAGACCGCCCTTGCGCCAACGGCCGCCACGCCCATCAACCGCGACTTCGCGCCCGTTGCCTACGCCTTCGACGTCGTGCTCTGGAGCGCCCAGTTCAAGTCCAGCTATCCCTCTTGGTTCCGCCTGGCCGAGCACGTTCCGTTCCCCCGCGTCCTCGGCGCGCTGGCGTTCGCGCTCCTCGCGGGTGTCAGCCTTTTCGCGTTTCTGCATGGCCGCGAGCGCCGTGAGCGCGCCGCCGCTGGCTCGTCCGTGGCCGCCACGGGATTCACGCTGATGGCCCTCCAGATCTTTCTCCTGCTCGGCTTTCAGGCGGTCTACGGATACGTCTACACCCAGCTCGCGATCCTCATCGGCCTCTTCATGGCCGGCATCGCGCTGGGCAGTTGGTTGGCGATGCGCCGAGGCACTTCTCGACGCTGGGCTCTCGCCGGCCCGCAACTTCTTCTCGCGCTCTCAGCTCCAGCCCTGCTCCTCATCCTGAGCCTGCTCAGCCATGCCGCCTCCGCAGTCGCCGCATGGTTCGCCGCGCAAATCGTCTTTCCCCTGCTCGCAGCTTCTGCCGGCTTGCTTGGCGGTTATCAGTTCGTCGTCGCCTCGGGAATCTTCTTGCGCGACCGCGCCGCCCGCTCCGGCCTGGGCCCGCTCTACGCGATAGATCTTCTCGGTGGTTGCGTCGGCGCACTCGCGCTCAGCACGTTCCTGATCCCCGTCTTCGGTTTCTGGCGAACAGCGGGTCTCGCCGAGGCAATCAACGCGGCAGCGCTCCTGATGGCTCTTTGCTCGAAGCTCGGCGAGCAACAAGCCGCAAGAAATCTGGCCGCGTCCGGCGGCATCGCTCCCGATTTCCCCAACGTCCCTCGCCGCACGTTCAACAAGGACAATCGCTATTCCTGATCCCTGTTCCCTATTCCCTTTTCCCTGTCTTCTCGTTAAACACCACCGCCGTAAAGCTGAAGATGTCGGTGTCCTCGCTCCTCCAGCAGTTCGGGTCCATACCGGCTTTGCGGCAGGTCTGGTTCAGGAAGGTCTCCCGGTCCCACTTCTGCTCCACGGGAACCTGCGGCAGCAGCAGCCCCTCGCTGTCGCCATTCTTCATCAGCAGCCCGTGCTGGCCCACCTTGATCTGCTCGATGTCCGTCACGCGGCGCAGCGGCGAAAGCACCGAAACCTCGTATTCAAGCTGCGGCAACTCCGACGCGGTGACCGGCGGGAAACGCGGATCGCGCAGCGCGGCCAGCGTGGCTGTATCGCGCACCGTCATATAAAGTGGCTTCACGGGTGAGGTGTAGCCAATGCACCCGCGCAGGTTGCCGCCCTCAGTCAGCGTCACGAAAGCGCCGTACTCGCGGTTGAGCGTCTCGCTCGCGCTGGCCATGGGCGCATAGGGCTCCTTCTTCTCGATCATGTACTCGACCGACTTGCGCGCCAGGCTGAGCAGTTCGGCCTTCTCCGCATCGGTGAGCGAGAACGGCGGCGCCGCGTCGGCCGCGTGCGTTGTCTTCACGAACAGATCGGCGCTGTAGCCCACCACTCGCGAGCGATCCCCGGTGATGTCGCCCGAGTTCGCGTATCGGAGTACCTCGGCCTTGTTCGCGCCCAGGCGCTCGGCGTAGATCATCGCCGCCACGATCGGCGCGCCGCCGCACGCCTCCCACACGCGCGACTGGAAGTTCCGCGACATGCTGAAGTAGTCCCACGCCTCCAGCGCGTGCAGCGTCTTATGGTCGATCGTCTCGGCTTCGTCGTAGGGGTGGTAGTGCGAGAGGTCGCTGCTCGCCAGCACAAGCGTCGAGTGATCGTCGCGGAGCATCTTGGCCAGAGCCACGCCCAGCGCGCGGCTGCTCTCGTAGCTCTGGTCGCCCATCACGATCGGCACCAGTTCGAAGCTCCCGAAAACCCTCTGCAGCCACGGCAACTCCACCTCGACCGAGTGCTCCGGCGCATCCTTCGTAGCCTGGTGGCCCTTGTCGCTGAGCTGAATTGTCGAGCTCATCTTCGCCAGCCGCTGTGCGAATTCTTTGTCAACGGGAATCGTGCCCAGCGGCGTTGTGTAGGCGTCGCCGTCGTAGACCGAAGTGAAGTCGAACGCCACATAGTGCGAGGGCGCGATCACCACGATGCGTGAATACTTGTGGCCCTTCAGCGCGGCATAGGTCCACGCGGCCACGGGGCCGGAGTAGGGATAGCCCGCGTGCGGCGCCACTGCGGCCACAATCTCGCCGTCGACTGCCGGCGGCGTGGCCTTGGCCAGCATGTCGTCTATCATCTGCGACAGCTCTTTCGGATCGGCGGGATAAAACGCGCCGGCGACCGCGGCCGGCCTGGCCTTCTGCTCTCCGCCGCCTGCTGCGCGAACGTGCAGTATTGGAGCCGACACCAGGAGTGCGATGCATTGCGTCATCAACCAAGCCATTTTGGAACTCCTTGCGATCTTCATGGATCAGGACCTCCTGGGCGCGATCAAGCGTGCCAGATCCCGGGGATGTTGTGCCGGCAGAACGGACAAGTCGAATCCTTGCGGATCAGCATCTGGCTCGCGGTAAAGCCCACGCGCTCCACCAGCATCTTGCGGCATTGCGGGCAGTAGGTGTTCTGCGCGGGATGGCCCGGCACATTGCCGATGTACACGTAATGCATGCCCTCGGCGTCGGCAATCGCCTTGGCACGCTCCAGCGTCGCCACCGGCGTGATGGGCAGGTTCTTGAGCAGATAATCCGGATGGAACTGCGTGAAGTGCAGCGGGACATCGGGCCCGAGATTCGCCTTGACCCATGCGGCCAGCCCGCGGAACCCGGCCTCGTCGTCGTTGAGCGTCGAAATGACGAGATACACGATCTCGGTCCACTTGCCCATCTTGCGCAGCGTCACCAGGGTCTCCAGCACCGGCTTCAACTGGCCCGTGACCACCTTCGCGTAGAACGTGTCACTGAACGCCTTCAGGTCGATCTTGACCGCGTCCATTTTGCCGTAGGCCTCCACCAGCGAGTCGTGCTGGATGTAGCCGTTCGACACCACGATGCTGCGCACTCCGGCTGCGTGCCCCGCATCGGCAGTGTCCATCAGGTATTCGGCGAAAACCACCGGCTCGCTGTAGGTGTAGGCGATCGTCGGGCAGTTGTACTCGCGCGCGATGGCCGCCGCCTGGTGCGGCGAGAGATATTGCGCGGGAATCTCCTCCGGCCGCGACTGCGAAATATCCCAGTTTTGGCAGAACTTGCAGTTCACGTTGCAGCCGGCCGTCGCCACCGAGAAGGCCGTGGTGCCCGGCAAGTAGTGAAACAGCGGCTTCTTCTCGACCGGGTCGACGTGCGCCGCGCAAACCCGCGAATGAACCAGCGTGTAATAGATGCCGCCGCGATTCTCGCGCACGCCGCAGTAGCCGCGCTCCTTGTCGCCCACGATGCACTCGCGCGGGCACAGCTTGCAGCGGATTTTGCTCCCCGCCATCTTCTCGTAGAAGCGCGCCTCGAAGATGAATTGCGAGTCGCTTTGCGTCGCCGCGCCCGTCGCCGCCGGAACTGCAGCGGCCTTCGCCGCCAGCTCGCTTGCCCCCAGCGTCGCTCCCGAGGCCGCCGCGCACTTCAGAAACGAGCGGCGGTTCATCCCCGCGCCAGCCAGATCTTCTTGAGCAATCGAATTGTGTTTCATCCTGCACCTCCCGGCGGCCCGGCGATCACACCTCGACAACCGCGATGCGGTTCGGATCCGAATGACCCAGTCGATGCTCGCCGTCGGCCGCGGTGGCAATGTAATGTGGCGCGCGCTTCTCGGCTTCGAGCGTCTTCAGTCCCATCTCCGCGCGCTTGCGCTCGATCGTCTGCCAGCCCGTATAGTCGAGCGCGACTGGATCCTGCGAAACGAGGAGACTGTTCGCCTTCCAACTGTGTTCCGGCTTGAATCCCGGCCCGCCCTCGTACATCGCGGTCGTGGCATCGCAGATCGTGAGCTTCATCCGCGAGCGGATCTCGGGCAGCATGTTCAGGTCGGCAACATAAGGATCGCAGCCGTTGGGGTGGTACTTGTTGGGGTTGTGAATCGCGCCGTACATGTTCTTGAGCGCCAGGGTTACGCCGGCGCCGTCGTGATCCTTGAGCACCGGCAGATTGATCAGCACGCTCGACGAGCGCGTCAGAATCTTCGACAGGCGCGAGCCCACGCTGCCCCACGCCGACAGATCGTCCTCGTAGCCGGCGCGGTCTGTGCCGTAGCACTGCACACGGTCGCCGCCGATGGCGACTTGGTAGCCCGCACGCTCCATCTCCTCGGTGTCACGATCCCAAACGACGATGTTCGCCGCCCTGACTCCGGCCTGCTGCAAGCCCTCGCAAACAGCAATCACCAGCTCAAGATTCGTCGCCATTCCGCGACCGCCCAGCGTGTTCACCTTCAGGCCGACAGTGTCGTTGGGGCCCGCGATGCGCCGCCACGCCGCGGCGAGGCCTTCCGGCGATCCCGCATTCGCGTGGCCGCTCCCGAACAGAGCCAGCATGGCGCGATCGAGCAGCTCTCGAATGCGGCCCGCATCGACCGCGGCGCCTGTGCCCCGCAGTTGCGGGTCGTGCGCGACAATCACGCGTGATTTCGTTCCGGCCGCCGCCTGCTCCGCCCCCGCGCACAATGCCGAGCCGGCCCCGTAAGCCACGGCGCCTGTAAAGCACTGCGTCAGAAACTTCCGCCGGTTTGGGCTTCGAAGGTCCGTCATCGGGCGGCTCCGCCGCATCCTGGACGGTGCGCGCAACCCGCAGCGAGGATCGGGCCGGGTAGGGAAGAAGCTTGGGCAGGTCTCAACCGGCTCAAACGCCCGGAGTTAGCACTAGGGCGGATCCTCGGCAGCCACGAACACACCGCCATCTCCATGCCTAACGCAACCCGCGGAGCTTTGCAGTGATGGGAAGCACCCATCGCTGCAAAGCCGTGGCCCCCTCAGCGTGTCATGTTGTCGGCGCAGCCGGCTGAACCGGTTCAGCTCAGCAGGATCTTGCGCAGCTCGCCCTCGGGATCGTCCTCCATGCGGCAGTGGTTGTCCCAAACCATGGTCTGGTTGCGCGTGGGATCGCTCGGCATCCAGATCAGGCCCGGCTGGCTTGGATTCCCGGTCCGGGCAAAGGTCGCCCATGCCGTCGCCATCTTCCTCGCCAGCGCCTGCGCCTCGGGCGTATTACCAGTGCCCTGTTCGCAGCGCTTGGTGTTGTCGAAGCAGAAGGCGAGTTCGGCGGTGTGCCACGCGCCCGCATCTTCCAGCATCGGCGACTGCCACGTGAAGTAGTACGCAAAGGCCGGCGCCGCCTTCAGCTCGTACTTCAGCTTTGCCATCTTGACCACATTGCTCCGAATCGACAGGCTGTTCAACCCGGGGACGCCGCACATATACGAGAGCGTCC
>JBEKUS010000163.1:0-6892 GCA_049514795.1 Occallatibacter sp. | reverse complement strand
GCCCCGGGCAGGCCGGCCTGAACGCTGATGGTGGGGAAGTCCACCTGCGGGAGCGGAGCCACCGGCAGCACCGCGAATGCGATTCCGCCGGCAATCGCCACGGCGACGGTGAGCAACGATGTACCCACCGGCCGCCGAATGAATGAGGCCGAGAGGTTCATGCGCTCTCCGTGCCCGCCTGCGGCCCGCCGTCCGCGAGATGGGAGATGTGGCGTCCTGTCAGGCGCTGGCCGATCCGGTCAAAGAAGATGTAAATAACCGGCGTCGTGTACAGGGTGAGCAACTGGCTCAACAGCAGGCCGCCGACCATGGCGATGCCCAGCGGGCGGCGCAGCTCGGAGCCCAGGCCCGATCCGAGAGCCAGAGGAATGCCGGCCAGCATAGCCGCCATGGTGGTCATCAAGATGGGCCGGAAACGCAGCAGACAGGCTTCGTAGATCGCATCCGTCGAATCCTTGCCGCGCCGGCGCTCCGCTTCCAGCGCGAAGTCCACGATCAGAATTCCGTTCTTGTTCACAATGCCGATCAGCAGGATGATGCCGATAATGCCGACGGCATTCAGATCCAGGCGGCAGAGGATAAGGGCCAAAAGCGCGCCCACGCCGGCTGAGGGCAGCGTGGAGAGAATCGTGACGGGATGGATGAAGCTCTCATAGAGGACGCCGAGCACGATGTAAACGGTGACCAGTGCGGCGAGGAGGAGCAATCCCTCGTTGGACATCGAATTGTGGAAGGACGCGGCCGTGCCCTCGAAATCGGACTGCAGACTGGCGGGGAAGTGAAGGTCCTTGACCGTCTTCTCGATGTCGCTGAGCGCGGTTCCCAGCGAAGCGTTCGAAGCGAGGTTGAACGAGACCGTGACGGAGGGGAACTGGCCCTGATGGTTGATGGAGAGAGCTTCGGTGGTGTCGTGCACCTGCGTGAAAGCGCTGAGCGGGATGGCGTTCGCCCCCACCGATGAGGTCGTCTTGTTGGATGAGGCCACCGTCGCGGCGGTTCCCGCCAGAACCGTGGACGGCGCGGTGAGCGCCTGGGAAGACGGCGTGTAGCGGACGGTCGTCGTCAGGGCGTTCGAACCGGCCGAAGCCGACGCGGATGAGGAGTAGGTTGTCGCCGCGCTCGCCCCGCTGGCGCCCGACGAGGCATTCGTCTGGATGTAGAGGTCGCGCAGCCGCTGGGGGCTCTGCTGCCACTCGGGTGCGGTCTCCAGCACCACGTGGTACTGATTCAACTGCGTGTACAGCGTGCTGATTTGCCGCTGCCCATACGCGTCGTAGAGCGTGTTGTCGATCGTAGTCGGCGCAATTCCCAGCCGCGACGCGGTCACGCGGTCAATAACGAGCTGAACCGCGCGCGCACCGGTCTGCTGGTCCGTGGCAACGTCCTCAAGCTCCGGCACGCTCTTCAGCCGGGCAACGAATTTGTCCGTCCAGGCGTTCAACTCATCGGTGTCGGGATCTTCGAGCGTGTACTGGTACTGCGTGCGGCTAACGCGGTCGTCGACCGTGATGTCCTGCACCGGCTGCATGTAAAGGTGGATCCCCTGAACCTTCTGCAACTTCGTCTGCAGGCGGCGGATGACGTCGGAAGCGCTGATGCGGCGCTCTTCGATCGGCTTCAGATTGATGGAGATTCGGCCGCTGTTGAGCGTGGTGTTGATGCCGTCGGCGCCGATGAACGAAGACAGGCTCTCAACCGCCGGGTCATCAAGGATTACCTGCGCCAATTCCCGCTGCTTCTCGCCCATCGCAGTGAAGGAGATGGACTGGGATGCCTGCGAGATGCCCTGAATCTCGCCGGTGTCCTGCACGGGGAAGAATCCCTTGGGGATTTCGATGTAGAGAACAATGGTGAGGACGAGCGTGGCCAGCGCCACGAGCAGGGTGACGGGCTGAAAACGGAGCACTACGCTCAGCGTGCGCCCGTAGAATGCAATGAGCCCGTTCACCGCGCGTTCCGACGCGAGATAGAAGCGGCTTTTCTGTTTCTCTGGATTGTGGCGCAGGATGCGCGAGCACATCATGGGAGTCAGTGTGAGCGAGACCACCGCGGAAATGACGATGGTGACGGCCAGCGTAACGGCGAACTCGCGGAAGAGGCGGCCCACCACGTCGCCCATGAAGAGCAGGGGAATGAGCACGGCGACCAGCGAGACGGTTAACGACATGATGGTGAAGCCGATCTGGCCGGCGCCGGTGAGCGCGGCTTCCAGGGGCGGCATGCCTTCTTCCAGGAAGCGGGTGATGTTCTCGATCATCACGATGGCGTCGTCGACCACGAACCCGGTGGAGATGGTGAGCGCCATCAGCGAGAGGTTGTCGAGCGAGTAGCCGAGCAGATACATCACCGCGAATGTGCCGACGAGCGAAAGCGGGACGGCCACGAAGGGAATAATGGTGGCGCGCAGGCTGCGCAGGAAGAGGAAGATCACCATGACCACGAGGCCGATCGTGAGCATCAACTCGAATTCCACGTCGTGGACCGAGGCCTGAATGCCCGTGGTCAGGTCGGTCATCGTCGTGACCTTGATGGATGCGGGAAGATTCGCCTCCAGTTGAGGCAGCACCTTCTGGATCTCGTTGACGACGGTAATAGTGTTCGCGCCGGGCTGACGCTGGATATTCAGAATGACGGCAGGCGTCTGATTCATCCAGGCGGCCTGCTTGGTGTTCTCCACGCCATTCACGACGTTAGCGACGTCTTTGACAAGAACGGGCGCGCCGTTGCTATACGCGATCACGACACTCTTGTAGTCGTCGGCAGTGGAGATTTGGTCGTTGGCGTCGATCTGATAGTCCTGGCGCGGACCGTCGAAGTTGCCCTTGGCGGAGTTAACGCTGGCCTGGGTGAGGGCCGTGCGCACATCCTCCATATTCAAGCCGTGGGCCGACAACGCGACCGGGTTGACCTGAATGCGGACCGCGGGTTTTTGGCCGCCGCTGATGCTGACCAGCCCGACTCCGCTCAACTGCGAGAGCCGCGGCGCCAGGCGCGTGTCGACCATGTCCTCAACTTGAGAGAGGGGCAGGGAATCGGAGGTGATGGCCAGCGTCAGGACGGGCGCGTCGGCGGGATTGGTCTTGGTGTAGACGGGCGGAACGGGCAGGTCGGAGGGCAGGAAAGTCTGGCCGCCGTTGATCGACGACTGCACCTCTTCTTCCGCGACGTCGAGCGAGAGCGAGAGGCTGAACTGGAGAACGATGACCGAAACGCCACCGGCGCTGGTCGAGGTCATCTGGCTCAACCCCTGCATCTGGCCGAACTGACGCTCCAGCGGCGCGGTCACGGTCATCGCCATCACGTCGGGGCTGGCGCCGGGGTAGAAGGTGACCACCTGGATGGTCGGGTAGTCAACCTGCGGCAGGGCCGAGACGGGCAACTGCGTGAAAGCAACCAGGCCCGCAAGCAGGATTGCGGCCATGAGCAGCGAGGTTGCCACCGGCCGCAGAATGAATGGCCGGGACGGACTCATGGGGCCGCCTCGGTGGTGTTGGAAGATGTAGCCGGAATCGTGACCTTGGAGACGGAGATGTCCGATCCGTCGATCAACTTCTGGAAGCTGCTGTTGGCGACCACATCGCCGGGATTGAGACCGGTGACCGCGGTGTTGCCCTGATCCGAGATGCCCGACTTTACCCTCTTCAGAACTGCTTTGTTGTTCTGGATGACATAGACAAAATCAGCGGAACCGTTGTGCTGCACCGCCGAGGTTGGAATCAGTACCTGGTTGTCAAGCGTCTTCACCAGCAGGCGGGTGTTGACGAACTCGTTGGGGAAGAGCGCGCCGTCCCGGTTGTCGAACTGCGCCCGCAACTTCACGGTGCCGGTCACCGTATCGATCTGGTTGTCGACGGTGATCAGTTTCCCTTTCGCCAGCAGCTTTTGCTGAGTGCGGTCAAAGGCTTGAACGTCGAGCGTCCTGCCGCTGCGCACCTGTTCCAGAACTTCGGGGAGATTGTCCTCGGCCAGGGTGAAGATCACGGTGATGGGCTGAACCTGCGTGACGATGACGAGCGGAGTGCTAGAGTTCGCCGTTACCAGGTTGCCGGGGTCGACAAGGCGCAGGCCGACTCGGCCATCGATGGGCGACTTGATGTGGCAGAAGGAGACCTGCACCTGATCGTACTGGACGGTTCCCTCGTCGTTCTTCACGGTTCCCTGGTCCTGGAGCACCAGTTTCTCCTGGTCCTCCAGCGTCTGGCGAGGGATGGCGTTCTTCGTCCAGGCATCCTGGTAGCGTTTCAAATCCATCTGCGCTTCGGCGAGCAGGTTCTGGTCCCGCTCCAAGGCTCCCTGCGCCTGAGCAAGCTGCGCCTCATAGGTACGAGAGTCGATATCGACGAGCGGATCGCCCTTGTGGACGAACTGCCCCTCGCGATAATGCACAGCGGTGATGACGCCCGTGACCTGAGAGGCGATGGAGTCGGTGTACATCGGCGTGACCGTGCCGATGGCGTCGAGATAGACGCCGATACTGCTCTTTGTGGCGGTGGCGACGGTCACCGGGACGGGTCCACCCGCCGCGCCGCGGCGCCCGCCGGCGGCGGGCGCAGAGACACTTGCGCTGTGCTGCCTCCACACCCAGACAAACAGAAGTGCAAAGAGCACAAGGATGATCGCCCAAATCCAGAGGTGGTGGCGCTTTCTTGGTGAATCTGCGGGCGGTTGCCCAGGAGCGGAATGCGAAACAAACAAGGGTTGATCCATCGCCTTCTTCTTTTCGTGTGGCCGGCTACCAACGAGTGTTTATCAAAGACATTTTCTCACATCCGAAATCGCGGCCGGAAAGCACAAGCCATTCTGCAGCTCGCGGGTTCACAGGGCTTTCCGTGGCACCGGCGAATCCGCTGACCGTCCCGAATCGGGATCAGGCGGCAGCCGGAGCGCGAAGATGTCACAACTCACCCCACCAGCGCAAATGCACGTATTTGGATGGACGATACCAGCGGGACAATAGTTGCACGAGAAAACTACCCAGATTAGCTGCCCACTTTTCGCAGGATCCGGTCGACCGGCCGGGGATGGAAGATCCCATGATCCAAGACAATCTGGCCATTAATCAGGACCAGTTCGATTCCCACCGGGTATTGGACTGGATCCGCGAAGGTTCCTTTGTCCAGCACCGTATCCGGGTTGAAGACGACCATGTCGGCAAAGCAGCCAGGCCTCAACAGGCCGCGGCGCTGGTAACCAAAGACCTCCGCGGGTTTTGAGGTCATCTTTCGAATCGCGACTTCCAGCGTGAGAGCTTTCTGCTCGCGAACGTACTTGCCCAGCACGCGCGGAAACGAGCCGAAGACGCGCGGGCGGGGCTTGCCGCCAAGCAGACCGTCGGTACATACGTCTTGCTCCGGCCGCGTCAGGAACCGGACCACGTGTTCCTCCTGCCCATAGAAATCGACCATGCCGACCGCATTCTCTTCCTCGATGAGCAGATCGAAGGCGGCATCGAATGGGTTCTTGCCGCGCAGCTTGCCGATCTCGAGCAGGCTCCTGCCGATCAGGTCTGTCCTTGCGGATCGTCACGCTGCCGGAATCGAAGACACGATTGTCTCGATCGAGCGTAAGGATTCGCCTTCGTCAGAATCATCTCGCGCCTCTGCTAGCTTCCCCAAAATTCAGGGAAGTCCTGTGCCAGGGGGCGATGATGTGGGTGCCGCCATCGCCAATCACCGCACCTGCTGCGCTCTCCACGGAAGTGATAATTCACTCCTCGCCTCGATGTTCGAGGAAGTCGATTGCTGCCTCGATTTTCGGCCCCATCGACCCGGGTGGGAATTGGCCAGCAGCCAAATACTGGCGCGCCTGTTGCAGGGTGATCGTTTCGAGCCACTGCTGGCTGGGCCGGCCATAGTCGAGCGCTACGCGATCAACCGAAGTAACAATGATGAGCTTATGAGCGCGCACCTGCGTCGCCAGCATGCTTGAAGCGAGGTCCTTGTCGACAACGGCTTCCACACCCACCAAGCGATCGTCTTCCCAGGCCACCGGAATACCCCCGCCTCCGCAGGCGATTACGACGACGCCGGCATCGAGCAGCGACGAGATGGCTTCGACTTCGAGAATTCGCGCCGGGCGGGGTGAAGGCACGACGCGGCGGTAGGCTCCCGGTGAGACTTCGCGCATGATCCAGTCTGGCCTGTTGCTGCGGATTTGAGCGAGCTCGTTCGCGTCATAAAAAGACCCGATCGGTTTGCTGGGATGCTGGAAGTCCGGGTCGCCGCGATCCACGAGCACCTGGGTGATCAGCGTAGCCACTTCGCGCTTGATTCCCTCGCGGCGGAACAACTCGCAAACCAGCCGCTGGATCATGTAGCCCATGCCGCCCTGGCAGTCGGCATCGCAAGTATCGAGCGGCAAGCGCGGAACGCGCCGCTCGCCCTCTTCGACGCGAATCAGGATGTTGCCGATCTGCGGTCCACTGCCGTGGGTGATGGCGATCCGTGAACCGGCGCGGAACAGAGGCTTGAGATGTTCGAGCGTCTCTGCAGTGTGGGCAAACTGCAAGGGAATGGCGCCGGATTCACCGGGCCTCGTAATGGCGTTGCCGCCCAGGGCGATCACCAACGTTTCGGTCATGGTCTTAAGATCCTGTCATCTCATAAACAACTTCTTGCTCCGACATGGTCAGCGCCATGATCGCCTTGGCAGTGTGCAGGCGGTTTTCCGCCTCCTGGTACACCACTGACCGCGGGCCATCGATGACCTCGTCCGTCACCTCGTTGCCCCGATCGGCGGGCAGCGGATGCATGTACAGAGCGTTTTCCGCAGCCAGTTTCATGCGCTCGCTGTTGCAAATCCAGTGCCGGTATCCCTCAGCGATCTGCAGGGACTCCTTGGGGTTCGTTCCCATGGTGTCGAGACAGCCCCAACTCTTGGGAATGACGATGTC